>PDRA01000037.1 GCA_002747975.1 Candidatus Altimarinota bacterium
TGCTTGCTCAAAGTTTTCTCCATATTTTTTTTGAACAAATTTTCTCACTTTTATTTCATTTACATCTAAATCTCATCTCAAAACAATAGAAAAATATTTCCCACTTTCAGTTTTATAAACCACAGTTTTAAGCATTTTCCAAAGTGGTGATTTGAAATAAGAAGCCATTTTTTCCATAGTTACAATCTCTGGAACACTATCTATAAGTTCCATTTTTTCTTCTGCATCATCTATATTTTTCTCATCTGCAACCCCAGAAGCTAACTCTAAATTATATGAGTATCAGCTAGAATCTTGCACAATTGTATCTTCTCAAATATCTAAAAATGTTTGAAATTCGTGAGAATTTTTATCTGAAATAGCTCATCCATCTGCATCAGCTATAACTGTATCAGCTCAAAGTCCAAGTCTAGCAAAAACTCTCATATAAACTTCTTTTACTTCTTCGTAAAATTTTTCAAAATCTTTTACATCTTTATGGAAGCTATAAGCATCTTTCATATGAAATTCTCTTCATCTTAAAAGCCCCGATTTTGCTCTTTTTTCATTTCTAAATTTCTTTTGAATATGATACACACAAGTAGGTAAATCCTTATAAGATTGTATAAATAAAATATTCTGGAACTTTCCATCTATTTGTAATTTCCCAAAGCTCTCTTGGAGTTAAAATAGTCATAAGCATTTCATGATATCCAGCTCTGTCCATTTCTTCTCTTACTATATTTTCTATATTTTTTAAAACTCTGTAACCCATTGGTAAAAATTCATAAGCTCAAGCCATAACTTGTCTCATATAACTTCATTGCAAAAGCAGAGAAGTAGATCTATTTTCACTGACTTTTGGGACAGATTTGAGTGTGTTGAATGGAAATTTTGAAAGTCGTAACATAATTTTTTAAAAGTTAAAAAGTAAGAACTCAGTCTATAATATGTATTTTTTTATTTTTTGGAAGCAAATTTTTTTAAAAATTTTTCGATATTGAGTTTTCCTCATCGTTTTTTCTTGTATTTCAAGATAATATTGCCATCTTGAAGAGTAGAATTGCTTTGAAGCGAGAGAATATCGAGAATTTGTTTTTGAGTCAAGTTGTCAATAGTTTGAACATCGGCTCTTTTGTCTTGATCACATTTTGCTTGTATGAGAATATCTGCAATTTGCAAACCAACTTCACCCAGTCGGTTCATAATTTTTTGCCTCTTGTGATATTCTTGCATGTGCGTATTTTTCTTTCATATTTCACATGTGTGAATATGATTTTGTGATGATTGCATACAGAAAAAAGGTAAAAGTAAATAAAAAAAATCCCCCTCGTTTTTTCTTGACTTTCGAGGAGGATTTTTTGGTTTTTTGTGTTATCAAAACTGCCTTTCGAAAGTCGAAAGGGGTGCGGGAGCAAGGATGACACATTGTTTTATGAACATACTCTTATTGTACAGATTTTTGATTTTTGTCAAGGGGAATATATTTTACCATATATTCATCCTCTTGGCTATAGCCCCTTTTTTTGTAATACTCACGAGCACCGACACCTGATATGACGGCTATTTTTTTGATATTTGGATAGTTTTTTTCGACGATTTTTTCGCATGTTTCGAGCATCTTTTTTCCAAATCATTGATGCTGTCCAGAGTGATTTCATTTTCAGCCGACGGGAATCTGATCTCAAAAAATATGAAGTTCTCGTATGATGGCAGCGTCTTGGAGCACAGGAAAAAAATGATCTTCTCCGCTAAAATACTGTGATGGAATTCGCAGTCGAGCCAGCCCAAAAATGGTTCGATCGTTTGGATCGATCATTTGCAAAAAGTACTCATGTCCACCAGAGGCGTCATACTGGTAGATATCGAGAATAGCATCCTCTGGATTATTTCCTTTTGCGCGGATTTCTCGCGCTGATATATCTTTTCTCTCAAGTTTTTTCGCTCGCATTGCCACTTCTGTGATTTGTCGCAGGTTGGCGAGCTTTGATCCGGCAAGGATTTCTTCGGCAGGGATATCTCGATACATACGATTGAGACGCACATATTCTGGGATATATGATTGGAGCTCTGCCATAAGCGGCACAAGAGTTTTGTCATCATAGGGCTCAAATTTTCCAGATTTCCAAAGCTCTGTTAACTCTGAATTTGGCGTGACGACCATTGGATAGATTTTGAGCTCATCAGGGCGAAAATCCGAGTTTTCAAATATTTCTTTCATTGATTTTTTGTCACCTTCTGGTGTGGCTCCCACCAGTCCTGGCATCATATGCGCGACCACCTTGAAACCAGCATCTTTGAGAAGCTGTGTTGCCCGAATAGACTGGGCATTTCCGTGCCCGCGCTTGTTGATCTCATTGATAGTATCATCGGTTGTTTGGTATCAGATCTCGACTCGAGTCACTCCGTATTGTCGCAGCCTTGCGAGCTCTTCTTCATCTATCCAATCTGGACGAGTTTCTATTGCCATACCAATCACTCGACTTTGGGCCGTTTCATTTCTTTTTTTGGCTTCTTCAAATGTCTGGGATAAAACAAAATCATTTTCTATGAGCGTGCTTTTTTGAAATGGAGAGTTTTTTTCTGTTTCAAAGCTATATTTTCCATACGAAAAAGCCGTATGCGCATCGTAGATTCCACGAATAAAATCCTCTTGATATTTTCTGGGATACACACTCCAAGTTCCACCAATAATCCGTACATCGCATTTTGAGATTGCATTTCCAGTGAGCTGAAGCGAGCGCAGGCGATTTTGGACCTGCAAATAGGGATTAAACTCATTCATTTCTGCTCGTTGAACGGCTGGTTCATTGCTAATATAACTTTTTGGAAGTCATTCGTATGTTGGACAATAAATACACTTTCCAGGACATCACCAAAATTTGGTCAAGAGAGAAATCACCGAAACTCCAGAGAGTGATCGAACGGCTCGTTTTCGTAGGAGTTTTCGTATACGAAGATCGTCTTCAAGTTCACCATTTTGTACTTTTTCTTGATATCGCTGCAAGAGTTCTATATTTGAGGGTCATTTTTTTGCTTGTGTTTTGGCAAGGATAGCATTCTTGAGTTTCTGAAAATCCTCTCTGTTTGAAAGAGAGGGATTTTGTACGAGGGCCGCGAGAATTTCATCAATAGGAGTTTGCATATTATTTTTTGAGATGAGAATTTTTGGAAATTATAGAGTATACAATTATAGCAAGAGAATTACTCAGGTTAAGGCTTTGTGTTAGTCAATTTCACTGTATAAAAATTTTTTCGTCAGCGCTTTCTATGACTTCTTTTGGGAGCCCAAAAGTTTCATTTCAAAATAAAATTATATCATCTTCTTTATGAGAAAAATCTTGCAAATCTCAAGAATTTTTATCAAGTACTGTTGCAACTTTTCTTCCAGAATAATTCTCTAAAAATTTTTGATAATCCTCTATTTTTTCAAATCGAATTTTTTCGAAGGCTCAGGCACTTTGTGTTCGAAGTTTTCGAGAGTAACTTTTTCCATACTTTTCTCGTATAAGATTGTTTGTGTCGTAGATATAACATTTATGAATTCAGAAAAATTCTAAGGTACGAGAAATGGTACAAATATTAGAAAAATCTTTTGGATTATGAAGGTAAATATTCATATAAATTTGATATTATTATCATCATTTTTGATGACTACTTTTATTTTTTTTCTACAATTTCACCAAAGGTTTTCTTTTTTTCAGCCATTGTATTGACATACGCCTGTTGTCCGATAATAAAGAGAGTACCAATAAACCAATACAGAGAAACTCCAAGTGGAAAGAATATAGCTGTGACTCCTAGCATAACAGGGAAAAAGTAGAGCATCATTTTTTGCATCATTTCTGGATCGATTTGTGGCATTTCATTTTCATCTTTTTTTGCTGGTGATTTCTTGTCTGTTTTTTTGTTTGGAGTATTGTATCGAAAAGAGAGATACGCCTGCACCCACTGAGTAGCACCGAGGATAATACCAGCGGCAATACCGAGGGCTCCTCCTATCCAAGTCAAGTCAACGCCAAAAAAGAGAGTATTGATAGAAGTGGGATCAAAATCGTGGAAAAAAGAATACAGGTGATAAAAATTTGATGGATCAGTAATTCCAGAGATAACCCAGTAGAGTCCTATGAGGATTGGCATCTGGATAAGGAGTGGCAAGCAAGATCCAGCCGGATTGACTCCTTCTTTTTTGTAGAGCTCCATCATTGCCATTCCCATTTCACTTTGATTTCCTTTGTATTTTTTTCTAATGGCTTGAATTTTTGGATTGATTGTTTGCATTTTTTTGGTATTTTCGAGCATTTTGTACTGAGGAACCAAAAGGATCAGTCGTATAATTATGGTGATAATGATAATAGCCCAACCAAGAGAATGTCCTGGAAGAAATGTCAAAATAGCCACAAAAAGATTGTAGATCGGATCATAGACAATAGTAGAGAGCAGTGATCGGAAAAATCCTGGTTTCTCTACGGTAAACGCCACCATATAATCTTCTTCTTGGACATTTAAATTGATAATATACTGTCCCACATAATTTGTATTGGCAAAGAGCTTATGCAGTGGTGTCATATCTATTGCCTTGTTTGTATTTTCGGCAATTTCTACATCATGACAGAAATCTGGATAGGCTTCTTGGATTTTTTGGATTTTTTGTCCTCCAACAGAAAAACTCATATTGGTACAGGTATTGAATTTTAGGGATCCAGTTTGAGAATTAAATACAGTTAATTGAGGAATGTTTGGAATAGTGATCCCTCCATCTTTAATAAAAAGAAAGATTCCAGATTTTGGAGTGGTATTTTGCTCTTGTTTTGGCATCAAGAGATTAAAAGCCAAAAAAAATACAAGCGTCAATATGAGGATATTGAGCATTTTATTGGTATTCATACAAAAAGAAAATTAAGAATTATTGAGAATGTGTGTATACAATTGTGAAAGTGACTCGCCGAATCGTTTGGTATCGTTTGATATCTTGAAGTCAAATTTTTGTCATTTCTTTGGAACAAAAACTAAATCAAATCATCC
This sequence comes from Candidatus Altimarinota bacterium, assembly GCA_002747975.1. Lineage (GTDB taxonomy): Bacteria > Patescibacteriota > Gracilibacteria > BD1-5 > UBA2023 > GN02-873. The sequence continues at coordinate 5,005 of PDRA01000037.1, forward strand.
TTCAAGTCAAATATCAAACAGCGTATCATAGAATTTTCTGCGAAAAAAGTTTCGATTGACCGCTCACTTGGTACATTTGCCCGACAATAATATGGCAATTCGATTATATTGCAAGTTATTTTTTCGGGTATTGACAATCCAGTACCGTGAAAAAAAAGGCTTTTTTTGCTTAAAAACCTTTTTTATTTCTTTTTCTGTCAAGCGAAATTTTTTTGCTATCACGAGTAAAAATTAACCACGAAACCGTTTTGTGAGTCCTGGATAGGTCACAACACGTGCATTTCCACCAGCGATATTGTGGTGTTTGCTTTTTCCTTTGATATTTTTGTATCGACCAAGGTAGCTGACAGCCAGTTGGTGTCGACCCTTTCGTCGTCGGTTTTTGAGGACTTTTTTTCCACCGTTATCAGAGTTTCTACTCAAGAATCCGTGGACTCGAAGTCGCTTTCTTTTTTTGAGTTTTCCTAACATAATAAAAGTAAAGACAATTAAAATAATGGCGATAGTGTATAAAAAAAACGTTCTTTGTCAAATATTTTGAAAATATTTTTCTTTTATTTTCTCGATTTTCCCTTTGAATATGACTTACACGCGTGTTCACATATTTTATCGAAAATCATCAAGACTGATCGTTGTTGTCGATGAGAGTGATGGATTGATAGTTTTTAGGGCTCGTCGCTCTGCATGAGAGAATCCAAGATCAACGGTAATTCGAAGGTAGGGATGAATAAATGGTGAGATTTCATCACTTCACTGTGCTGCATCTGGAGCTGCCACCGCAAGATAGGGATCTTTTTGAGGGTAGAGTTCGAAGCGGAGATTTTTTACATTGATTGTTGAGGGGAAGAGATTGACCCACTGTACATCATCTCAAGTTGCTATTGTCCATTTGTTCGAGTTACCAGCTGTGACTGTTTCTGGACACTGCCATTTTGGATCACAGACCCAAGTATCAGTCACTCCATCATAGGCGCCAGTTCCACTTCAGTCATGGTTCCATCCAAAATCTTTTCCGTGCATTCTGAGCATCTGCACATTTCCAAGACAAGACCCTGAAAGGATAAGTCCTTTGTTATTATTAGTACCATCAATCACTTGACAATCTCCTATGTTTTTTGGTGCATCTGGATCTTGCCGAACAACCCATCGAAAGGCCGTTCGCACTTTTGTATCTGGATTGATAAGATAGAGTTCTGCGACTCATCCTGTGTAGACCAGTGGTCCATCCCAGAGATTTCGATCATCTTCATCATGCTGAATTCCTCCTGTACCATCTTCATCACCCATATCATTATCACGATTATAGTTGTGATCAATAAACTGAAGTGCATACTGTCCAAACCGTTGGTAGGTTCAGCTTTGATTTTGTCCAGAATCATTGAGACCGACAGTCAAACATCATCCTGTACTCATAATCGGAGTTCCACTTCCACTTCTACACAGATATGGTAATGCCCCAAAGCTAGTTCCTCCATCACCACCTCTTCCATAGTTTCCAAATCCTGATTTCTTGGTATAGTGTCCACTTCCAGTTTCTTCTGAAAATACTTTTCGGTTCCAGTACTCTTCAAAATCTATGGTTCCACCATCTTTTATCGCCGTGAAAAGTTGCTCTTGGAAAAAATAAAGTTCCTGTGTCAGGCTCATCCTGTGAGCCGTGTTGATTCGAGCGATAGACATATACTGAATCGTCAGAAGTACTGCCGAGATAATAATAGCAAATATAGTCATACTTACCATAAGTTCGACAAGAGTCATACCACGATTATTTTTGAGAAGTGCTTTCATCTTTTGTTTTGGATAGGAGATAGAGAAAAGGGACAAAAATTGAGCGACCCAGTTTGATACCTGTTGGTTTATCTCGAAACGATTTTGGTCCGTGTTCGAATATGGTTTCGAGAAATGCAAATTTTGAGTCTATACTATGCATTTTTTTGAAAAATACAAGAGATTTAAGTGCTTTCAGACTTAATGCTACAAAATCCAAAAGGCTTTGAAATAGGAAAATAAAGATGTTTTTTGATTTTTTTTGAATACTCATCTTGAAAAAAATAAAAAACGAATATACTAGAAGATATGAAACAGTATACCACAAATTTCAAAAATCGGAAATTTAAAAATGATTTTTTTCGATTTCTCTCTCGAATTAGTTTTTGAGCTAGTAAACTTCCGCTCTCTGGGCGGGTCATTCTTTTGATGAATATAGTCCTCTTTTTCTCCCTTTTTTTTCCTTGGTTTACACTCAAATTCTCCGATAGGTGAAGTGAAGTTTATTGGGCGTTTTCGAGTTATACAGGGTATCTTGGGTATGGATTACTCCTGTCAATTGCTCTTATGCTTTTTTTTCTTCTTTCTCATACAAAAAAAGAGCAAATGCGAAAACAGGTTCCATTTCGTCTCTCTGATACACAGGCTATTGTCTGGGTAAGTGGGATTTTTTTGGCGTTGCTTTTTCATATGCTTTTTATTTTTCGTGTGTATAATCAGCAAATTGCAACGGCATGATTGACAATACAAAGTGGTTTTTATATTGCTTTTGTCAGTTTTCTTTTTATTACCATTGCGTCATACTATCTTTCACAAAGCTCAAAAAAAGAAAATACCGATATGTATTATATAGATAATCAAAATGATGATGAACTCCAAGAGTACAGTGATATTATTTATGGGAAAAACCAAAGGAAAAAAGAAAAAAATAATATGAGTTTACCAATTTAGACTTGACTTTTTTTAAAAAAACGTATTATAGTAGACATAATACATATTGCTCCTCTTGTAAGATTTATACGTTTACACAATTATTTTAATCTCTATCAATTTTATCTCCTATGATGGCTACTAAAAATATGAATATAACAGAAATTCTCGAAGGATTTCACAAAGTACTTGACTCTCTTACAGAAAAAGAACGATCAGTGATTACTCGTCGAATGGGTTTTGAAACGAAAAAAGAAACACTCCAGCAAATAGGAGATAGGTATGGAATTACTCGGGAGCGAGTTCGTCAAATAGAAGATGTTGGCATTCAAAAAATTGGGCGAATTATGAAGGTAAGTAACCTAGCGTATATTCAAGAAAAATGAGAAGAAATTGTGCGAATGCATGGAAATATAGTCACCAGAGATCGACTTGTGAGCGCTCTTATCGCAGAGCTATGAATTGAAGGTGCTTCATATGAGAGTATTCTCGATATCATGCTTCAATCAGATTTTTCACTACGACGATCAAAACCAAAACTTGGAACTCACACATATTTCTATTTTCCAGAAGTCAGCAAAAAAATGATAGAAAGCATCCATAAGGAAGCTGTCAAAATTCTTAAGAGACGATGAGATATTATGGAGATGTCTCTTCTCTACGAGACAATTCGATCAAATCTTTTTGCACAATTTGGAAAACTTGAGACTATTATGATTGATTCTATCATGGATGTATATATTGATATTATCAAAGGAGAAAAGAAATATATAGGACTTGAAAAATGGAAAATTCTCAATCCATCTACTCTCAAAGATAAGGCTGTCTACGTTCTCAAAAAAGAAAAAGAGCCGATGCATTTTATGGATATTTCAAACAAAATTACTGAATTTTTTCATGAACCGGTTAAAATCTCTACGATTCACAATGAACTTATTCGAAATGATGACTTTGTTCTTATCGGGCGAGGAATCTATGTCCTCAAAGATTGGGGATACCAATCTGGAACGGTTCTCGATGTAATTCTCGATATTTTCAAAAAAGCTGGTGAACCACTCTCAACCGATGAAATCACTGCGCGTGTCCTCAAAAAACGACAGGTCAAAAAGACAACCATTTATATGAATCTACAAAATAAGAAATATATAGAACGAGTCGGACGAAACCTCTATCAAGCAAAAGCATAATATTTTTTAAAAATGTTTTTCAAAAAAGGATTTATATCCCCGCTAGCATTGATCGCCTCTGGTGTTTTTGCTTTTGTGGGATATTCTGGCGTTTACACCTTTACAACAACACCTGTGGATACATCGATAGTGCTGGTTTCGCAGTATCCAGATAAGGTAAAAAAGATACCTCAAAATAATTCACCCCAAGGTCGTGATGTTATTCGTAAAAAAATCCTTAACTCTGTGGCACTTGCACTTGCGGCATATTCTATTGATAATGCGGAGTATCCAAAATCCCATGGATACTGTCTTGATGGCGTCCTTTTCGAATTAGAGTGACTTTACCTCAGAGAAATTCCATGAGATCCGAGGGCATACCGTGGAATAGAGTCATGTCCGAGTGGGTTTGGGTATAGACGCATCAAAGATCAAGATGGAAATGATACCTATGTTCTTGCGGCGGTTATGGAAGTACAAAAAAATGCCAACTCTAATATCACACAAAAACTTTTCCGCCGTTCGAATTATCCACAAACTTTCGGAGATACAAGAGAAAAAATCAATACTCAAGAGAATAAAAAAAATTGGCTTTATATACTTACATACTAAAAATATCTCACATTTTGTGAGATATTTTTTTAATCCTGAAATGCTGCTTTGAGACGAGCCTGCTCGATCTCTTTTTCTATTTCACTTTGGATATCTTTCATAAGAATAAGGTCTTGGAGAACTTTTGCCTTTTGTTTTTTACTCTTTGAATCTTGAATTCATTTTGCAATATGCCAAACAAAAAGAGAGAGAATATAGAGAAGAATAATTATCGCTATTTCAATTCCTATTCATGTAAGACTTGAGAGAACTGAAATATTTCCAAAATCCATATTCGCAAAATTGTAGGTAAAAATAGGAGAATAGTCCATATATTAAAATGTAAAAAAATAAAAATTAACTTTCTTCGACAAGGCTTCCAAAGATAATGATTCGTTCAAGGGTCGTACCAATTGGCCAACAAGTCATCAATGCAATTTCTTTTTTGTCTTTATCGCGTGATCGAAGTACTTTTACATCTCACGGTTTTACGATTGCTCGGTCAGTTATTTTGTAGATGTATTTTTTTCCATCATAGTAGACAATGACTTTATCTCCATTTTGGACTTTATCGAGGAGGGCAAATACATTGTTGTATTTGCTTGGTATCCATGGATAGTTTGACGAGTGTCAAAATATAAAGGCATTTCCTTTTTGTCATGGTTTGGCCGTTCCCGGATAGCGGACAACTCATTTTTTGAGCTCTTCCATAAACACTTCATTCATGGTTTCAAATTTTGCTCCTGCCTTCATTTCAACATCAACAAGAGGAATATTTTTACCAATTCGAGGAATTATAATCCGGTTTTCTTTTGGTGCAAGTGAAAAACTTGTTTTTCCTGCTGAAGTATTTGAAAGTCAAGAGAGGAGACTCTCTTCATTGTACGAACGATCAAACACCATATCTGGATATTCGATAAGAATTTTTTCTTCTACAACTTCTCTGTTGATTTCATCTTCTTTTTCACTTTCTCCAGCATGAGCTTGAGGTGTACTTTGAACCAAAGCTTTTTGCATGGTTTTTTGTATATCTTCTATTTTTTCAGGCTGTATCCAATGGACCACTCTTGCAGAGTAGGCGCTAAAATTCATAAGTCCCATCAAGACTCAAAATATCGTACCAGAGAGAAGAAAGTACGCCAGAGACATTCGAGTCCAATGCCAGAGAAAACGAGAAAATCCAAATGATTTTTTTTGTTTTTTTGGACGAGGAGGAACAGAAGACATCTCTTCAAATTCGTCTCGAAGCCTGAGAAGTTCTTCCATTTCATTTGAGGTACTTTCGTACGATGCTTCATACGAATCTTTACAATCCTGCATTTGATCATTTTGTGTATCAAATGTATTTTCTTGAAGTGTGCATGGAGTGTATTGATTTACATCTATGCATGTTTTGAGAGATGAACTTGGTGTATTTGTATCCGATGTGTATGTGTTTTTATATTCACATTGCTTTTCGTATTCCAAGAGAGGATCATAGCAATTCATAGTGATGTATATTGATTATTGATATTGTATATATGGTAGCATATTTTTTTCTTTTACGCAAATATCTCGTTGTTTTTTTCAAAAAAAGATTTGACAATTGGCGAATTTTTTATAATATACGCCCTATATTGCTCTTTATTCTTTATTTTTCTTATAAAAAATGATCTGTTACGCTATCAAAAACGAAAACGAAGCAAGTGAAAAACTTGCGATGCGATTTAAAAAAATATTTTACCAAAGTCGTACAAACAACAAACTCCGAAACGAAAAAACACACCAAAAAAAGCCAACACGTCGGCAAATTCGAATGAAAGCTATTGTCAGTAATCACTACAGAAGCTTCTAATTTCTAGAGTATATAAAAAAATAAATCCCTTTTTTTGAGGGGATTTTTTTATTGTGGTGCGATGTCATATTCACTGTAGGCAATGCCTTTTTCCAGGGCTTCAAGTGCAAGAGCATGATGGGGAATGATGTGATCTGGAAGGGAATCAAGAGGAAACCATGCCATTTTTTCTGCTAGGTGTGGTTCTTGAATTTCTGGAATATTCTCCCATTCATCAATGACACCAAAGTATACAATTTTTGCACGAGTAACATTTCGAGTCAAAACAATGGTTTCTTTGAAAATATCTGATTCTTGAGCAATAATTCACAGCTCTTCTGTCAGCTCTCGAAGTCATGCCTCACGAAACAATTCGCCGTCATCGACTTTCCCGCCAGGAAACGCCCAGTATCATGGCCACATATTTGTCTTGCCAGATCGTTGTATCAAGAGTACATCTGATCCATGAACACAGATAATATTTGCTCCAGCTGGAAACATATTCCAATTCATAGGATAGGGAAAAGTTAGGGAAGTAAGGGTATATATTTATAAGTGAACAAAAATATTAATCATTGAAATTGAGATCGTCTATATTACTTTTGAATTCATGTTCACTTTGAATTTTTGGATTGTAGTAATTATGAACTAATCGGATAAGGTCTTCTTTTTTGAGTTCTTCGGCTTTGAGCCCGATTCATTCGAGGCTCATTTTTATTGTTGAAACACGCTCAGCATTTCATTTTGATAATTTTTGTGCTCGAATTCTATTTGCACGAATATCCGAGACTGATTGCTCTTGTGAAAGGGCAGACCAAAAAGATTGGAAAATTCCTACAAAATCATTTCTTCGCACACTCTGATCATTTTCGATATCATAGGGCACGACAATATAGAAATCTTTTCGCATGATTTGAGCCAAATCAATAAGTGTTGTCAAAAAATCTACATATTTGTACGTTTGTTCTTGCAAGAGGGAACTTTCTTGATTGAGGGCAATTTTTTTGAGTCGATTGATATAAGATTCTATATCAACTCGAAGTGACCGAACAATAATCTGAATTGGAAAGTTTAGTGTATTCAAAAACCGCTGATAGCTAATCAAAATAGCATCCTGTTCTTCAACACTCTTGAGATTGAAATTGAGAGCATGAATCTTGAGTACCATACGTGACGATCCATCCTTCATAATAAGCATATTATTGTGTATTTCTGTAAAAGGCAAATATCGTTGTGTGCTCGAATCTTTTTCTGGTTTTTTTCCAGATCGTACGGATTTTGTAGTTTTATTCATAAAAGAAAAAATTAAAGATTTTTGATTTTTTGAGCAATCTCGTCATTACTTTTCATTTTTTCGGCAAAGCTGAGATTGGCTTCTCACTTTTGCTCTTTTTTGATATAAATTGCACCAATATCACCAGGTTCATAGCTATCTGTTCCTTTTGACCAAAGTCGCTTTTTTGCATTGAGTGTAAGTCTCAGGCTATTAAATACAATGGGCAAAAATGTCATCTCTGATATTTTGAGAAGTGCTATAATAATCCCAATAATCACAAGGGGAATGACAAATATGAGAGCCACCTGTGATCCAAGTCGAGGCTCGAGAACAGTGAAAAGCCCATAAGCAATACCTCACCATCACATAATGATTCAAAGCTGCCGAAAAGAAAGCCCAAGAAAAATAGAGTCTTCATTCTCAATTTGTACAGGAATTTTGTATTGCATAGAAAAAATAGAAAGAATCAAAAACGCTGTATTTTGTTTAGTATACACTATTTTTCAAAATAATGCAAGCATTTTCTTTATATTTCTTTTGACTTTTTTTCACTTCATCGTATAAATGTAGCAGAAAAAAATACTTCTTTACCCTTATTTTCTTATGTTTTCTTTTATCAAAAATCGCAAAGTATTTTATATATTTGCACTTGTTCTTATGTTTGTCTCTCTTCTTTTGCCTTGGACGCTTGGTGTCAATCAGGGAATTGATATGACGGGAGGAGTTCAAATAGAGTACTCTGTTGATGGAGTCTCAAAATCCCAAGTGATCAAGCTCGCTAAATCAAGCCTCCTACAAAAAGCCGAGTCATCTCTTCCTGAGAATATCTCAGCCATCATTACTGACAAAAATATCTATGGTGTCAGTGGGGTCGACAGTATTATTGTGGAAACTGGTATCGATGAGTCAGCCGCAAAAACGGATGATGGTAGTGTTGATTTTACTCTTGTAGAAAGTGCAAAACAATCATTTGCAGCTGCCCTCCAAAAAGAATTTAATACCATTGATCAGGCTCAAATCAAGCAAACACGGTATGTTAATATTGGAGCCTCATTTGGAGATTATATCAAATCATCTGGATATAAATCACTTATTGGTGTCATCATAGCCATTTCTCTCTACATTCTCTATGCCTTTCGAGGTTCGATTTCAGGTATGGTGAACTGGCCATTTTCTGTTGTAACGGCTCTTACACTCTTTCATGATGTGATTATTGCTTTTGGGCTCTATGTTCTTATTTCTTTCTTTTTTCCAGAATTCAAAATAGATACATTTTTTATTACCGCTATGCTGACCGTTCTTGGGTATTCGATCAATGATACGATTGTTGTCATGGATAGAATTCGATCAAATTTACGAGATGGACACAAAAAATGACACGCATTCAAAAAAGTTATCGATGAGTCTATTCACGACACAATTCGTCGATCACTCTTTACGTCTCTTACCGTATTGATTGTACTTCTCTCTATGTTTTTCTTTGGTCCTGATTCGATTCGAGGATTTACCCTTGCTCTTATGCTTGGTACAATTGTTGGTACCTATTCATCAATTTGTATTGCTGCGCCGCTCTTGTATGATATGATTCTGTCTGGCAATAAAAAAACAAAGAAATAATTTCCTTTCAAAAAATTCCCAGAACGATGAAGTTTGGGGATTTTTTTAAAAAAAGCTTTTACCGATTATATTCTTGGAATTTATTGATTCCATGCTGGAAAATAAAATTCCATTTTTGAGGATTATCCATATTCCGCAGGGGATTATTGGTTCTCTTTTGGTTTTCAGCAATGATTCTTCTTGTTTCTTCTTCACTGTTGGCACTCGCTTCCCCAGCTCATACGATATGAAACACACTTTCGGCAGGAAGTTTTTTTCATTGAGATTTTTTTGCGACCAAAGTATGATAGGCTTTCGTACGAATATACTCACTTTGAAATTGTTTGACTTGATTGATTTTTTCCTGTTCGGCGTTTCTCATTTTTACATTTTCGATATATGAATCAACCTGAAATTGCTCATAGGTATAGCGAGCAATCAGATAAATAAGGTAAATGATAATAAAAACGAAAAGAATAAGAATGTAGTGAAATTTTGTACGCATGCTAAGAGCATAACAAATAGTTTGATTTTTTCAAGTTTTTTTGTAAGATAAATGTGTTATCTAATTTTCTTGATATGAAAAAGAATATTTTGCTCTATATCATACTTATTTTCCTATCAGTTTTTGTTATCGCTTTTGGATTTACAGCCTATAAATACTATATTGCTATTCACGCTGATGATCCGATACAGCCGTATGTGGCTGCCCACGATGGACAGATTACCGTGGTACGATGAGATATTGCCATTGATATGCAGCATCAAGAGAACTACTCTCTTGAAGAATGAGATGTTGTGTTGACGCAGCAAGATTCGCAGGCAACCGTCTTTTGGCCCGATAGATCAACAACTCAACTCGGAAATAATACAAAAATGATTATTGATGTGATGCGGGTTTCATCTGATTACTCAGAGATCAAACTCGAAGCTCGTCTTGAAAAATGAAAGGTCTGGTCCAATATAGTGCGTACGCTCTATCCAGGTTCGTATGTGCGATTTCAACTTCCAAAGCAGCAGCTCGTCGCTGGAGTTCGAGGTTCGGTTTTTGAGATTAATCTCGAAAAAAATTATATCCACTCTGTCAAACATGCACTTATTCTTGAAAGTAAAGTCCTTTGAAAGAAAGTTGTTCTTCTCCAGTGAGAAATCGCCTCTGTATGGGATATTTTCAAGAGACTTTCAAAAGAAGTTCTTGACACTGCTTGGATCAAGGCAAATGAAGCCAGTGATGCCATATACAATAAATCACGAAAAGTTTCCCATGAAATAACTCTGAATCTTATCCGGTGAACCAATACGCTTGTAGCTTGGTGGAATCGATGAGTACAAAAAATACTTTCGTATCTTCCTTGATTTGAAGATATTCGATATTTACAAGCGCTCGCAAATAATAAAATTGATGATGTAAAAGATTTTTCAAAAGAGCAGATTATAAAATGGTCTCAATTTATCAAAAATACTGATTTGACGCAGCAAAAAGATATGCTTCGAGAT
>PDRA01000038.1 GCA_002747975.1 Candidatus Altimarinota bacterium
ATGCTATACTCACCAACACAACACCAAACATGAAAGAGAAAAGAGGATGGATCATGCTTATGCTCATGAGAAGTCAAAAGAAATAGAAATACAGAGCTTTTTTCTGTACTTTCATTGAACTGCATCAAAAAAAATCCCTAGAAGAGAGCTGGGGATTTTTGATTTGAATAAAAAAATTTTGACTTTCTCTCAAAATACATATAATTGCCCTAGAGGCGATTGAGTGGCAAACAACCACAAGCCAAGAGAAGAACCGTTTTTTTTAGGAACCTATTAGAACTCTTCGGGTAATTCCGTGATCAATTATATACAAATCAAGTATTTGCCTCGGTGGCACCTTCTATTTTTTTCTTAAATAGACCGACGCACGAATCTTATTTCGTGTTTTTTTATTTTTTATGATATCTCGTATTACTCGATTCATCTATGAGTGCTTTCATTTGAAGCAAATTAAACATGAAGGCTGGAGAGTAGTTTGAATTTCAAATCCAGAGAGTGTTGCTGGACACTCGCTTACCGCTTCGCAAATAGCATATATTTTAGCAAAGATGGAATGAGCCGATGCGGAAAAAGTCGTCTCTATAGTTGTATGGCATGATATTGCGGAAGTTCGCATTTGAGATTTGCATAAACTGTGATCGTATTATTTCTCAAACAAGCACACTGTGGAGGAGCATGTAATTCGCGATCAGTGTAAAAATCTTGAATTTTGAAAGGACTTACAAGCACTACTTGAAGAATATGAAAAACGAGAAACGAAAGAATGAAAAATTGCAAAAGATGCTGATATTCTTGAACAAGCCTTTCAATGACAAATTTATTTTCAGTGTGGATATAAGTGAGCGGGGGAATTTGTAAAAAATATGGAATCACTTTTTTATACAGAAAGTGCAAAGAAGCTTTGGCAAGAAATGCAAAAAACTGATTTTTATGATTGGTCAAGAAGAAAATACTTCCCTAAAAAATAATTCTTACTCTCTATGATTCATCTCGTTATCCCCAATACATCTCATAAATCTGATTATCTTGATTGTATCAAGAAATGGGCAGAAGCTGAAAAAACTCCAATTAGTCCAAATAACTTTTTTTATGGAAATTCGTATGAAGAATTTCTCGAGTACACCGAAAAATCTCGGATGTATCCTGAAGAGTGACGAGTCCCAGCAACTCTATTTTTTGCCTATGATGACGATGTACTTGTTGGTGCACTTGATCTTCGACATCATATAGATCATGAGTTTCTGGCAGAGATTGGATGACATATCTGATATGGAGTCGCTCCAAAATACCGACGCAAATGATACGCTACAAAAATACTTGCCAAATGACTTGAAGAAGCAAAAAAACTCTGACTCAAAAAAGTGCTTGTATCCTGTGATGATGAGAATATTGGATCAAAGAAGGTAATAGAAAAAAATGGATGAGTATTTGAGCGGTACACTAATTGGAATGGAAAGAAGATTTCTCGGTACCAGATAGATCTCTCTTAATTGCAAATATTTGTAATAACAAACAATATGGAAAACTTAAACACCTGGAAAACACCACATATTATCAAAATCTATGAGGCTCTTGGAGCTATCGCGGACAATCGGATCACTTGTGATTGAAACAGTGCAAAAGTCACTTCATCATCGGGAAATAAGGTCTACAATGTCACTGTCGATATATCTTCGAGAAGTGCGATGTCAAATGATAATGCTTATTTTTATACACAAACACTTGGATATCCAGTCATTGCATTTCTTCTGAAATTACGATACTTCTCGTATGATTCTCATTTTTGAAATCTTTTTGCAAATATCCATTGGAAAGATATTAACCAAAAAAATAACAATGACTTTGATGTCACAAAACAAGAAATCGATACTGTATTGCAAGAAAGGGGAATAGACTTTGAAAAATTTCAAGAATACATCACCTGAATTATGAATTCTCTTCGACTTGACCCATTCTCATTTCTTTGAGAAAAAACCATACCACCAAAAGGCTACTAATTTTATTTTTATTATTTTATTTTTATGTTACGAACACACACTGCTGGCGAGCTGACCGCAAAAAATATTGGAGACACTGTGACCCTCTCTTGATGGGTAGCGAATCGCCGTGATCATGGTGGACTTATTTTTATTGATTTGCGTGATCGATATGGACTGACTCAGACCGTTTTTGATCCCAGTGAAGACAAAGAAGCTTGGGAAGTTGCTGATACTTTTCGATCAGAATATGTTGTCCAATTAACAGGAAAAGTCCGAAGTCGTCCAGAATGACAAGAAAACAAGGATCTTATCACTGGAGAAATTGAAGTTATTATTAGTAATGCGAAAATTCTCAGTAAATCAGAAGTGCCACCATTTGAAGTTTCTGAACACAGTGATGCCAATGAAGATATTCGCTTGAAATACCGCTATCTTGATTTGAGAAGAAAAAATACATTTGATACCATCGCTTTCCGCTCAAAAATGAATGCATTTACAAGGGATTGGTTTATAGAAAATGATTTTCTCGAAGTCCAAACTCCACTTTTTACCGTTTCTTCACCAGAAGGGGCGAGGGATTATCTTATTCCTTCTCGGATTCATCATGGAAAATTTTATGCACTTCCACAGGCTCCACAGCAATACAAACAGCTTTTGATGGTTGGGGGAGTTGATAAATATTTTCAGATTGCACCGTGTTTTCGAGATGAAGATCCACGAGCCGACCGACATTCGTGTGAGTTTTATCAGATCGATGCTGAGATGAGTTTTGTCGACCAAGATGATGTATTTGAAGTTGCAGAGAAATTTTCAAAAGACCTTATCGAAAATTTAAGTGATAAAAAAATTGTTCATCTTGATGGAGATAAATTCAAAAGACTCACGTACAAAGAGGCAATGGACTTGTATGGATCTGACAAACCAGATATTCGATTCGATATGCATTTCGAGGATTTTACTGATACCTTCAAGGATTCAGGATTCTCACTTTTTGCTAATACTGTTGCGCAGGGTGGAGTGGTCAAAGCGATGAAGCTCGAGTGAGTAGAGATTTCACGAAAACAAATTGATGAGCTTACAGAAGTCGCTCGAAGCCTTGGTGCTGGCGGACTTGCTTATATTATCTATGACAAAGAAGGTCCACGATCACCGATACTCAAATTTTTCAATGAAACAGAACTCAATGACTTAATGCAAAAACTTGCACCAAAAGAGTGAGATGTTATTTTCTTTGGTGCTGGCGATTACAAGACAACTTGCAAAGTTCTTGGTGGAGTTCGAGTTGAGTGCCGAGATAAATTTGATCTTGTCGATTCGAATGAAATTGGATTTTGCTGGGTGACAGATTTCCCAATGTATGAGCTCAAAGATGATGGAACCTATGATTTTGAGCATAATCCTTTCTCAATGCCTCATGGTGGAGCATCCGCTTTTGAAGGTGATATTGATCCACTTGAAATCCACGGCGCACAGTACGATTTAGCCTGTAATGGATATGAAGTTCTCTCAGGGTCAATTCGAAATCATGATATCAATGCACTTGTCAAGGCTTTTGAAATTGTTGGAAAAGGGGAAGAGGAGGTCAAAGAAAAATTTGGAGCAATGTACACCGCTTTCAAATATGGAGTTCCACCACATGGAGGGTTTGCTTTTGGGTTTGACCGACTTATGATGATTCTCAAAGATGAGACCAATATTCGAGAAATCTACGCCTTCCCAAAATCTGGAAAAGCTGAAGATGTGATGATGAATGCTCCAGCTTCTGTTGATGAGATGCAACTTCGAGAATTGCATATTAAAGTTCGAGAGACGAATAATAAATAATTATTGCGAAAATTTGAAATAAAAAATTCTCTTGCTTGTGAGAGTGGGGGGATTTGTATTTGAATTTAGCACATATTAAAATATGTCTTTAATTATACCATTCTCAGTAAACTTTTTTCTCATTGTTCTTGATGAAAATTTATGGTTACTTTGCTTTGGTAGTTTCTTTTGTGTTTTTAGATATGAGAAGTATAATGCTAAGATTTTGCCTTTCTCATCACCATCTTTCATGTTTTTTATGGCTTTTCATAATATTTCTTCTATTTCTGATTTTGTAATTTGAGTATATCAACTGTTTGAGTAATGGAGTCACCGCATAACTCTTAGTGTATTATCGCTATCAGTTTTTCGATGAATTTTGTATGAATAACTTGGATTAATCATATACTCTAATTGATTTTCTCATTCTCATATGAGCACAGATATACTTTTATCTCATTTGATTTTTGGTTTAAAATATTCATTTTTTACTTGTTCTAATCGTATTTTTAGCATATCTAAACTTCATATTTTTTGAGTATTTTCAGGGTCCTGCTTTACAGCTGTACTATAAATCCATTCCAGTTCATTTTGTGTCAAAAAACGATTGTATTTATGGGTTCTAGATTCTCTTTGAAATGTATTGTTTTTTAGATTTAGAGTGTAAGTAATACCTTGATTACGTACGAATATTTTTTCTTCAGAAATTTCCACAACATCTGGTAATCATGGAATTTCTTTTTTACCAAAGGAAGTCATAGTCTTTGCGCTTGTTTTTTTAATTCTTGTGTAGATATTTCATCTATATAGCCATCTTCAATATCATATTTTGAAAAAAATCAAAGAAGTGAAAGTTTTTTATTTCATTCCCTTCATAACGCCACAACCTCATTCATACCAGTTGAACTATTTAGTAAATCATCTCAAGATGTAAATTTAATATTTTGATTTCTCCTTTCTAATAGTCATTTTCTATCGAAGTTTAACGTTCACATATCTCGATTGTCTACTGCTATTATATTATCTTCCGGACATCATACTATAATTCATGTATTTCAAAATGTTTCTAAATGATTATTGTCAATAAGAGACATAGAAACAGAAACTCGCTCTGCAACTTTTTCTGGATTTATTTGTAAGTTAATTGACTGGTCTCATATTTGATCTTTAGTATTTATGTGAGGATTTCATGTATTTTGCATTTGCATCATAGCAATTTGTGTTTGAAATTGAAAAGCATTAAAGGCATGAACTAAATACCTGAAGCTTTCCGGATTATGCTCTTTAGGGTTTGTAATTCCTCACCAATACTTATGAGAGTCAAATTTATTAATATCATCTTCTTGATGAAATCTTGGTTTTAACATATGCTTTATTTTTAGGATGTATCTATTATACACTATTTTTTCATTTTTTACAAATTTTCTCAAAAAATCTTTTGACAAAATAATTAGCACGTATATAATGAGAGTGCTAATTATTTTTTGTATTCAAAAATGGAGTGAAAATGGAGAAATCCCGAAACAAGTTTAGAATGACAAAAAAGTGTATTTTTATGTAAAATGAAAATAAATGCAAAAATGAGCAGCAAATCTATTTCTTAACTTTTTTTAAAAATATGCAATGACATTTTGAAGAAACGGACAACAGAAGTCCACTTGAAAAATTTACCATCAACCTCACAAAAGAAGCCAAAGATGGAAAAATAGATCCTATCATTGGTCGAGAGGATGAAATCTATCGAACTATACAAATTCTCTCTCGCCGATCAAAAAATAATCCTGTACTCGTTGGGGATCCAGGTGTTGGAAAGACGGCAATCGTCGAGGGAATTGCTCAGAAAATTGTAGCTCGAGAAGTCCCAGAAATGCTCTTTGATAAAGAAATTTGTACGCTTGATTTGACTCGGCTGATTGCTGGGGCAAAATACCGAGGTGAGTTTGAGGAGCGGCTGAAATGAGTGATTGATGAAGTTGAGAAATCCGATGGAAAAATCATTCTTTTTATTGATGAGCTTCATACGATTGTTGGGGCTGGTGCGACAGAGGGATCAAGCGATGCTGGGAACCTCCTCAAGCCATCTCTGGCTCGTGGGAAGATCAAGGTTATCGGAGCAACGACTCTTGCAGAATATCGAAAATACATAGAAAAAGATGGAGCTCTTGAGCGTCGGTTTCAGCCGGTAACAGTAGAAGAACCACTTCGAGATGATACACTTGCTATTTTACGAGGACTCAAAGAACGCTATGAATCATTTCATGGAATTCGTGTGAGCGATGACGCACTTACTAGCGCTGTAGATCTTTCTATTCGCTATATTGGTGATCGTAAGTTGCCGGATAAAGCCATTGATTTGCTTGATGAAGCGGCTTCTTCGGTCAAGATGCGTATGCATTCACGGCCGGTAGAGCTCGATAAAATGGAAAAAGAAATACGATCGCTTGAAATAGAAAAAGAAGCGATCAAAAATGAAAAAGAAAAAAAAGAGAGAAGAGAAGAACTCGAAAAAGAGCTCAATGCAAAAAAAGGCGAATACGAAAAGATGGAAGAAACATGGAAAGAAAATAAGAAAAAACGTGATCAAATACAAGTACTGCGAGATGAGATTCTTGCTCTTGATCAAAAAGCCAGTGACCTTGAAATGTCTGGGAACTATCAAGAAGTGGCTCAAATTCGCTATGCACAAATTCCAGAAAAGACAAAAAAGCTCGAGACTCTTGAGCAAGAGAATGGACTTGATCAGGTCGTTCGAAGTGATGATATTGCCAATATTATCGGAAAATGGACGGGTATTCCAGTTGGAAAACTTCTCGAATCAGAGAGTGCTATCTATGCAAATCTTGAGAATGCTCTCAAAGAGACCATTATCTGACAAACAGAAGCGGTAGAAAAAGTATCCAATGCACTGCGAAGAAATAAGGCGGGTCTTGGCGATCCAAATCGTCCAATTGGTTCTTTTCTCTTTCTTGGTCCGACCGGTGTCGGAAAAACAGAAACCGCAAAAGCGCTCTGTCGAGTCCTTTGGAATAATCCAGATGCGTATGTGCGGCTGGATATGAGTGAGTATATGGAATCACACTCAGTTTCTCGACTTATTGGCTCACCTCCTGGTTATATCTGACATGATGAGTGATGACAGCTGACCGAAGCAGTTCGTCGACATCCGTATTCAGTAATTTTGCTTGATGAAGTCGAAAAAGCCCACCCTGATATATGGAATATTTTCTTACAAATTCTCGATGAAGGACAGTTGACGGATAGCAAGTGACGCACAGTCAATATGAAGAATACGATTATTATTATGACATCAAATCTTGGAAGTGATATTATTGCAAATAATAGCAATAAAGAAAAACAAGAAGAATTATTACGAAAAGAGCTCAAGAAATATTTTAGAATCGAGTTTCTCAATCGTATTGATGATACTATTGTATACCATGCTCTCTGCCAAGACGAAATCAAGAAAATTGCCGCTCTTTCTATGAAAGACTTGCAAAAACGCTTTCTCGAAAAGCATATCACGCTTGAATGGTCAGAGAGTTTGGAATCTCGCATTGCCCAGCATTGATACGATAGTGAGCTTGGGGCTCGTCCTCTCAAGAGAGTAATACGAGAATATATTATCAATCCGCTTTCGCAAAAGATTTTACAGGGCGAGATTAATCAATGAGACTATATACATATTGATCTAGATCAAAATCTTGAACTCCAAGTTTCTCTTTCTTAGCAAGAAAACAAAAAAAGATACCTCACACACTCTGTTGTATGGGGTATTTTTTTAGGAAGAACTGAAGCGAGAAAAAAATTTGCTTTTCTTCTTATTTTTCTTATTCTCTTAGAGAGGGTTTTTATTTTCTTAATCTTTCTTTAGTATGAAAAAAATAGTATTTCTTGTACTTTGAATCCTTTTTCTTGGTACTTTTGTATCTGCTCAATCTGATTCAAAACAAGTGGATCCCGAAACACAAAAAAAGTTAGATACTTTTAGTGCCTTGCGTCTTCTCTCAAAAGAATCTCCAAAAGAATATACTTCTCTCGAAGAAAATGCAATGAAATATATCTTCCTTGATACGTTTGAAGAAAATGCCGACCAATATCGATCACTTTTTGGTTTGAGAGAGTCTATGGATATGGTTCAATCACAAAGAGAACTTATACGTGAATCTCATCATCCATTTACTCTTGATAATAGGACTCCAGCCCAGTCTTTACTTCCATTTCTTTCAGTGCTTACACGAGCAAGTTTTGATTATGACGTTTCTTTGTCTCAAAGATGAGAGCTTTTGGAGGCGATAGATAGAAAAATACAGCGTGAACAGAGACGAAGGGTCAGCTATAAACAGGTCGATTCGTATGAGTTTATAGAGCCAGAAGAACTCTATAAAATGGATATCTATCGAAATGGAAAAATGGTAAACATAGGGGATATTAAAGATGAGATTGTATACAAAAAAGCCAATACAATGTACGGTTATACTCTTGAATATGCAAAACCCTATTTGACATATGATGAAGCAATGAAGCAAATAGAAGAAAATGCGAAAAAAGGCAATAAGATAACTCCAAAGAAAAAAGACTATGAGGCTTTGATTGGAGATGTAGAAGTTCCAGAGATTCCAGCAATTTTTGAGAATATACCAAGTAATTTTGCGGTGTTGTATGTTAAGAACCCAAAGAATCTTGTCAAAATCCTCGATACGAAGTTTACTTCTCTCGGGAGTCTTATCTGATATGAGCCAGGGAAGTTTCTCAAGGATATGATCGAGGAATATTTCTGACTCGATGATATCAAGGATTTTTCGGAAAACATGAAACATCCATTTGCTCTTGTCATTGATACAGTTGATATAACAAGGCCAGATATTTCTATTATTCTCTCTGATAAAGATGCGAATTTTGTCAATATGATAAAATTTGCTCCGGCTCTCAAAAATAAAACTATCAACACAAAAGGAGGTTTTACGTATATTACTAATTCTCCACAACAATACAAAACACTTGTGGGTGAAGGTAAAACTCCTCTCTCAAAGGCTTCGGATTTCCGATTTGTATGGCAGAAAAAAGCTCACAAAATACAAGATATATTTATGTTTGCAGGTGATGAATTTTTTGAGAGCATGCTTCAATTCGATACATATATTTCTCTCAAGAGAAAGCTCGATGCTGTAAGACAGCTGCGATATCTTCAGTGACTTGCTTTCTCGTATAAGATGGCTTTTGGAGTTAATGCCCAGTCTATTGACGAATTGGTAGATCCTTTCAAGGCTTTGGGGAAAGAAATATCAAAAGATGCCCTTCATGATTTTAGCATCAAAAATGCAATTGTTACTCACAATACAATCGGAGAACTGAGAAATATTTCGTATATGTCGAATATTGATTTTGACCTCCAAAAAATATCGAGAGCAGAAATTGAATCGTATCAAGAAAGTGTACTCGGATATAGGGAAGTGTGGCAGGCGTATCTTGATCCTGTTGGAATTATCATCAATGCAGGTGACACAAAAGTAGATTTTGATTTTTATATGACGCCGATTCCAGAAATTCGAGATATTGATTTCTTGAAATGACTTGAAACAGTTGGAAAACAAAATATTGATTTTATTACAAATGAGAAAATTCGCATTTGAAATGCATCTGTTGTTTTTGCTTTTGATGTTGATAAATTCAAGGCAATTGTATCTGATTTGAAAGACACTGATGAAATCAAGTACTTGCTACGTTCTGCGTCTCGATTTCTTCTTGGTAATGAAAGTATTTTTGACTATATTGATGGAGAGTTTGCTCTTTCGGTTGGTGATTTTGATCCAAGTATTTTTGATGGCTATAATCTTGATGTTCTCGATGCTTCACTTGCTATCAAGTTCAAAAGTGATGACAAGGCAAAAGAATTTCTCCAAAAAATTGTTGCCTACATCACAAAACGAAAGGCTCGCATCCCAATGTGAGAAAAGATTACAGATCTTCTTGCAAAACCGCTCATCAAGGAATATAAATGACAGACTATCTACTATGTGGAAGATATTCTCGGAGAGAATGGAGTCTACTATTGAATTTTTGACAGTTTCTTATTTATTTCTGTCAACGAGAGAACCATCCAAAAAATCATCGACTTTTATGAGAATCCAGATTTACAAAAGCAAAAATTTGCAAAAATAATAAAAGAGAAGCCAAATTCATTTCTTACATTCCTTTTTGATGGGAAAAAAGTGAACAAAAATCTCAAAACCCTTTTTGATGCAAAAGCAAAAGAATTTGCTAAATGATGGGTTCCATTTACAAATGAAAGAATCGATACAAAAATTGGATCTCTTAAAAATCAACAAAAGAGAGAGGAAATGTACGGTGAAGAGAAGACAAAAATTGACTTTACCGAGTATGGTGTTCACTTTTTTGAAAAAGACGGAAAGGTCTATGGAAAGCCAGTTAAAAAAGAACTTCAACATATTTCTCGCGAGAAGATACTTGATGATTTCGACCCAGAAGATCGCAAAGAAATAACGGACGCTCTCGAATCAGATGAGTTCAAAACCTTTGTATCGCAAGGACTCGAATATAGCTCAGAAAATGATGATATATATGCGCTTGTTTTCTTTGATTTCTTTATTGAGTGGATGGATACCCATTCTCAGTTTTTCAAAAATTTTGTGTTCTCACTTGGAATGTGAGATGATGAAATCTTTTATTCAATGGCATTTTTCGATGACAAGCAAAATGACTCAAACATAATCGCAAAGGCTCAAGAATGATTTAACAGCATTACAAAACAATCTTCCTCATATCTATTTATTCTTATTTGAGGTATTCTTGTTTTGATTGTCTGATGATTTGCATGGTATATGTTTTCTCGAAGATGATCAAGTTCTCTTTCGCAGGAGTAGTCTCTCTATATCGTACAACCATAAAAAATACCTTACAAAATTGTAGGGTATTTTTTTGTATACAGATTACACATTAAGATTTCTCTTTTTGCGAATAATTGCATATTCATCCGGAACTTCTGGAACATTGATCCAAAGGTCAATATGTCCACCATGTCCAGACTGTCGACTTTCGCCATTCGGTGGACAGGTGTCAAAACTTGCATCCGTTGATTTTGGATCCTCGAGAAGAATAGGATCAGCGATAATTGTGTCGAGTTTGAAATTCACTCGCTGACTTGGTGAGAGAAGAACAAGCTCATCACCCTGATCAATTCGGTTTTTTACCATAATTCGAGCCATTTTATTTTTTGCATCATATCCCTGGACGATACCGACAGGATCTTCTTCATGATAGTCAAGATTTTTTTCGAAATAAATGGCTTTTTCTCATGGATTTCCCACGAGAAATCATGGTGTATAGCCACGATTTGAAATAGCAAATACTTCTTCTGAAAGCGTTTCCATATCATACTCTTCTCACTTCTCAACGGCATCGAGAGCAGGGCGGTAGGCTCTTCCAACTCCGGCAATATAATTAAATGTTTTTGATCGTCCTTCAATCTTGAATGAAATCACACCAGCATCGGCAATCTCCTTGAGATATGCCAAAAGACAACTATCACGAGAATTCATAATATAGGTTCCATATTCATCTTCATCAATTGGGAGGAGTTCTCCCTGCCGCTCTCGCTCTTCGAGATAAAATTCTCAAGTCAGCTCTTCATAGTCTTCTGGGCGTCCTGTCGAATCATAGAGCTCATCTGGTGAGGCATCTTTCTTGAAGACTTTGTATTCCCAGCGACATGAATGAGAGCAGGTTCCCTGATTGGGATCGCGATGAGAGAAATAGTTTGAGAGCAGACATCGTCCAGAATATGCCATACAGATCGCCCCATGGACAAAAATTTCAAGTTCTATATCTGGTACTTTTTCGTGGATTTCTTTGATTTCTCGCAATGAGAGTTCACGAGAGAGAATGACTCGTGAGATTCCGAGCTCTTTCCAGAATTGTATTTGTGCCCAGTTTGTATTGTTGGCTTGGACAGAGAGATGAATCTCAGCGTTTGGGAATTTTTGTCGTACGAGGTGAATGAGTCCAGGATCACTCATAATATAGGCATCCGGTTTGAGGGCTTCCATTTTTTCAAATGCCTTCATAAATGGTGCAATTTTCATATTATGCGCGTAAATATTGGCAGTAAAATAGATTTCTTTTCCGCGGCTGTGACAGTATTCAACTCACTCGGCAAGGGTTTTCCAGTTAAACTGATTTTCTCTGGCACGAAGAGAGAACATTGGGACACCAGCATATACTGCATCAGCTCAGTAGGCGATGGCATATTTGAGTTTTTCGAGATTTCCAGCTGGAAAGAGAAGTTCGAGTTTTTTTCTCATATTTTTGTAAATAACAATTAAAAAATCTTCTCATTTTTTTCAAGAAGATTTGGCACTTTTTTGTGATATTCCAAATCATCTGGAAAATACAGAGGCGTGTGCACTATTACCTCATGAGATTGAGGGCATTATAATAATTTTTTGAGAAAAGCAAGTTTATTTCTCTTTTTCTCTAAACGAAACCTTTTTTTGTATTTGTTTATAGGATATTTGAGCATTTTTTGAGACGCTTTCTTCTCGCATATTTCAATTTTTGTTTATGTATTTGATACAATATTTACCTCATTTCTTGCATTTTTGTATAAAGAGAGCATTGCGTGCACTGGCGATATTTTCATCGAGCTCAGTTGTATTATCTCACTCATTCCATAGGATCTTCTCTGTTTCCATATTCTCATTGAGCTTGATAAGACAAGGGATTTCGATGCTTTGTTTTTCTAAAAGGATGCTTTTTCCATTTTTTTGAAATAAAATGCCAGACTTGATAGATGGGTATTTCCAGAATGATTCAAAATCTTTTCTCCAATTATTGAGGATAATATCTGGCTTTCTTTCTTTGAGCGTTTTGGTTTCTCATAATAAATTGACTCAAAGTCAGAGGGTATTGACTTCAAATCAGAGTTTTGATAAGACTGTTGCTCCGATATCAAAAGTCTCTCATGGCTTTGAAATAACCCTGTGATCTTTGTTTGGATCGATGATCAAAAATAAGAGTCGTCTTTTTGTCTCGTTTTCGAGGATTTTATCAAGAGAATTATTGTGTCGCATCGCATAATGATCAGAAGCTATGACGATGATGGTATTTTGAGCATTCTTATGTTGTTGTATTTTTTTTATAAATTTTCCAAGTAAAAAATCGCTACAATGGTAGGAATTGACGATTCGATTTTCTTTTGTATATCGTTTGGTACACGATTTTGAAATGGCTCCATCTTTTCCATGAGTGTCAAGTGTTAATAAAAAGAGTCAAAATTTTTGATTTTTTTTGCTCAGTTCATCATACTTCTCGTAGGCTTTTTCAAAAAGAGTGTCATCATAGAGTCACCAGTCATGTCTATAATTTTTGTTGTTCATGGTTTTGAGGATTTCTTGTTCTCCTTCCACACTCTCAAAAGAATGTGTTGTATAAAAATTTCATTTTCCAGCAAATTCAAGCTTTGCTCACCCAAGATAGCTAAGTGTGTATCCATTGCCTTTGAGAAAATCTCACATACAGTAGGCCTTTGGCAGAAAGTTGTTGATTCCATGCATAGAATTTCCTCATCCACCAGAAGTGATGAGTGGTATTCAGCATTGACTTGCCGTCATTCCTGCAATGGTCCATCCAGCTCAGTACGACTGTACGATATTATCAAAAAAGAGTGAATTTTTCTTGTAGGTATCTAAGTTTGGTGTGAGATTTGGATAGAGTGAGTTCTCTGAAAATAGTTTTTCATAGCTTTCGAGATAGATAAAAACGATATTTTTTCATTGTATATGAGACTGTTTTTTTGAAGGCAGAGAATATATATCGTCAAATGTGATTTCCTTGTTTTCTTGGTTTCCTTGCGTTATATTACTTAGATTCATGCCATAGAGTTCCCAGATATTTTTTGAGAGGGGATGGATAGCAAAACTGGCAATAAATAATAATAAAAATAAAAACTTCACTTTTTTTGATCCGGTTTTTGCTCTATTTTTTATATATTTGTAGATAAGTATGGTTCAAATAATCAAGATAATGAGAGAGGCGACGCAGAGAATAATAAGCTGATATTCTCAGAGGATACCAGCTCAATCGATTCAATATTGAATATGGTATATCACGGATTCATCGACTCATTTCCCAGTAAAATAGCTGGCTCACATATATATGATATTCATCATACCATACAAAAAACTCAAAAAAGGAATGATAAAAAGTGTTGCTTTTGTTTTAGGGACAAAAAAGAGAGATACGGCAAAGATAATACAAGAAAGTACAATCATCATATAGAAAGACTTATAAAACAAAAGAAAGTATATGAAAAAATCTTTTTTTTCAAAGTAAAAATTGAGAAAAAGAGACTTTTTTGAAAAAAAGTCAAAAATAAATTCGACAAATCAGTTTTTTTGTATATTATGTGTCCACATTTTTTTTTGGACTTGTAGCTCAGTTGGTAGAGCAGCGCCCTTTTAAGGCGAAGGTCCCGGGTTCGAGCCCCGGCGAGTCCACCACAATCATCAATATCAAATGAAGCCTCTCTTTTTGTGAGAGGTTTTTTGTTTTGCATTTCGGGGCGAGAATCCGAGCGGT
>PDRA01000039.1 GCA_002747975.1 Candidatus Altimarinota bacterium
CATCAAAGACCCAAGCTGAAAACGATTCTTCGAACCAAAACGAAACATCACCATTGCAGAAACCATTAAGATTCTTGTAAACATGAGTTACTCTTGGGACCATATTGCAGAGTTGACAGGAGAAGAGGGGGAGTAGAGAGAAGAAAAAAAGAGGGAATTATCTTTCCCTCTTTTTTATTGTTAACTATTCCCTTCTCTTGCATTCTCACACATCCATCGCAACATTTGCCAAACGATCGGCTTCTTTGTTTTTTTCGCGTGGAATATGGACAAACTTCACTTCCCCACCCCAGTTTGAAATCTTCTCTCAGATTATATCAAAAATGCTTTTGAGATCAGGATTCTTGACCTTGAAGTTTCCAGAAAGTTGCTCAATAGCCAGCTTGCTATCCGCTCGAACTTCAATTGAAGCAGCTCCAAGCTCAATAGCACGAGAAATTCCAAGGAGAATCGCTGTATATTCAGCAATATTATTGGTCGCAACACCAATATATTTATAGCGTTTTTCAAGTGGTTTTCAATTGCTATCAACAATAAAAATCCCACAACCAGCCGGTCCTGGATTTCCACGAGAACCACCATCACTGTAGATAGTATATTTATTTTTGTTTCTCTCTTTCTGCATCACAATGAAGATAACGAGGAGCGACATAGTGAACAAAATCTGTTGTTCCTTTTTTGAGATCCTTCCAATCAAGACCTTCTGAGAGTGCTAACAGTGAAATTGATCCTGTTTTCATTTCTGGTGTCCTCTCATCAGAAAAATATTCAACCATCTGAGAAATTTCTGGATTATGAGCCACTATAAGAACAATATCGGTCTCATCTGGAACAGCATGTAAAACTTTTTTATAAATTTTTTGGGCTTCTTTTTTTTCTGGAAGATACAATTCATCAATAAAATCAATAGCCTCAATACCAAATTTCTGAGCCAAAAACTCAGCCGTCTGACGAGTACGAAGCGCTGGGCTCGAAATAACTTTTTGCGGACGCATTCCAGTGATTTGCAGATACTGCCCAAGGATACGCAGTGATTCTTCTCCACTTGACGAAAGCGGACGATCGAAATCATCACCTTGCCATGCATGAGATGATACAGCTTTTGCATGACGAATAAATATGATTTTTTTGTATGAACTTGAAAACATAAATCCATTATACAAAAAAATCTCTTCTCAACAAGAGAAAAGATTTTTTTTAATTGACAAAATACTTTTTTAAGTTTTCATACTCTCTACACCAGAGACAATTTCTGTAATTTCTGTGGTAATGGCTGTCTGACGAGCCTTGTTATAAATGAGAGTGAGCGTATCGGCTTTTTTCTGAGCAGCATCTTTTGCATTTTTCATGGCAACCATACGAGCTGCATGCTCAGAAGCACGAGCCTCGAGAATAATCTCATAGAGCATAGCATCGAAAATCATAGGTAGAATATATTCTACCACCAATGATGCATTTGGTTCGATATGAGGAGGAATCTCTTGTTCTTTATTTTTTGTGTTTGATCCTTCTTTTGTAATAGAATCAAGAAAGTCGGTAATTTCTTCTCGGTTAATAGGAAAAAATTGTTTATTTTTTGGTTTTTGAGAAATGGCTGATTCGTAAAAATTATAGGAAACAAAAAGGCTACTGTATTTCCCAGAATGCCAAGAATCAAATATAAATCGTACTACTTTTCGAGCTGATTCCATTTGAGCTGGATCACCAATCTCATCAGAATAATCAGCAACCAAATCACCGCCCGTGCGCAGTACAAAATCCCTGGCACGCTTTCCAATCGTGATGTACGCAAATTTTTTATCTGAATTTTCGCGAATATGCTCTATAATATGTTTAAAAAGATTAACATTATATCCTCAACACAATCATTTTTGGGAAGCGACCAAAACAATCAACGTCGTCTGAGATTTTGGTGAACTCATATACTGCCCAAAAGCTTCTTCTGTGTCAGAAAGATTGGAAAGAATAGAGCTTGTCGCAAGTGCAAAAGGACGAAGTGAAAGTACATTTTCTTGAGCTTTTTTCATTTTTACCGTCGAAATAAGCTCCATCGCTTTCGTGATTTTTCCAGTATTTTTGATAGATGTAATACGAGATTTTATCTCTTTTCATCCTGCCATAGACTAGTCTTTTTTAGTAAATAATTTTGCAAAATCACCCAAGAAAGCATCGAGCTTTTCTTTGAGCTCTGGAGAAAATCCTCCACTATTTGCCAGTTCGTCAAGAATAGTTTTTTCCCGTTCGAGCGCTCGATAGAGATCTTCTTCATACTGTTTGATTTGGTCTATTTCTATATCATCCAAGTACCCTTCATTTCCAGCAAAGATAATTGCCACCTGTTTTTCAAAAGGAAGTGGGCTGTAAATATCTTGTTTGAGGATTTCTACCATTCTTTTTCCTCGTTCAAGTTGTTTTTTTGTATCCGCATCGAGGTCACTTGCAAACTGTGAAAAGGCTTCAAGTTCTCGGAATTGAGCCAGAGAAAGCTTGAGATTTCAGGCATTCTTTTTCATGGCTTTTGTCTGCGCTGATCCACCAACACGAGAAACAGAGTTTCCAACATTGATGGCTGGTTTGATACCAGAGTTAAAGAGGTTTGACTCGAGGAAGATTTGTCCATCCGTGATAGAAATAACATTGGTTGGAACATACGCAGAGATATCTCCAGCTTGAGTTTCGATAACTGGAAGGGCTGTAAGTGAACCGGCTCCAAGGTCGTCATTGAGTTTTGCTGATCGCTCGAGAAGTCGAGAGTGAAGATAAAAAACATCACCTGGATACGCCTCACGCCCTGGTGGTCGTCGAAGAAGCAGAGACATTTCACGATAGGCATTGGCGTGCTTTGTCAAATCATCATAGATGATAAGCGCATGCTGTCCATTAAACATAAAATACTCTCCCATAGCAGCTCCCGCATACGGAGCAAGCCACTGCATAGCTGCTGGAGAAGATGAACCTGCAGATATAATTGTTGTATATTCGAGTGCACCAGCCTTTCGAAGTTCTTCTGTAATAGCAACAATCTTTGAGTCTTTTTGTCAGATTGCGACATAAATACATTTTACACCAGTATCTTTTTGATTGAGAATAGTATCGATGGCAACTTGTGTTTTTCCTGTTTGACGATCACCGATAATAAGTTCACGCTGTCCTCGTCCAATTGGTACAAGTGCATCAATTGCTTTGATTCCTGTTGCCAGTGGTTCATGGACACTTTTTCGGCTCATAACTCCAGTGGCTACTCGCTCTGCCGGATAGTATTCTTCTGGTGTGATTGCATCACCTCCATCGATAGGATTACCAAGTGGATCAACCACTCGACCGAGAAGAGACGGACCAACTGGGATTTCAAGAATTTTTCCAGAGGCTGTCGCTACCATTCATTCTTGAATCGTAGAAAATCCAGAGAGAACAACAACTCCAACAAAGTGCTCTTCAAGATTGATGGCAACTCAGTGAGCACCACCCTCAAAATCGACAACTTCATTGTAGGCAATATTTGAAAGTCAAACAACTTTTGCAATACCATCTCCAAGGTAAGAGACGACACCAGAATTGACTTTTTCTGGAGAAACTTCCACGCTATCGAGGTGTTTTTCAATATCTCGAATGAGTTCTTCTGCAATGGCAGCAGGATTTTGGGACATAATAATAAATTTTTAAAAACTAATAAGGTGTGAATATTTTGAGAAAGATACATCAATCATATCATCATCATAAAAAATACGCACTCCTCCGACAAGATCAGGATTGATTTCGTATACTTTTGTGGCTTCTTGCATTTCTGGAAAAAAATGACTGATAGAGGAGTTTACAAATGATTCAAGATCTTCTTTCTTTGTATCCTTTGTATGCTGAATACGAAGAATTTTTTTTGTCTTTTGCGAAGGAGAAAAATGCGCTCGTTTTCCTATTTGATTATAGGCATTCTTATAATTTCGCAACAGACGAAGTGCCTGCGAAAGAGTTTCTTTTGAATATGTATCAAGTGAAATAAGAGACATAAAAAATTAAAGGTGAATATCTTGAGAAGATTGTTTTAAAAATTTTGCATTTGCTTCATCTTTTCCAAAAAGGTTTGCATTCATTTTCAGAGCAATATCGAGAACTTTTTGCTTGAGTTCTCTTGCAATCAATTTTCTTTCATTTTCAATATCACTGGCAGCTTGTTTTCTGGTTACTTCAGCTTCATCACTTGCCTTTTGTGTGATTTGAACTGCCTCTTTTTTTGCATTCTCTACGATCTCTTGAGCCACTTGTTTTGCATCAGATCGAGAAGCATCAACAATAGATTTAGCTTCTTTTTGTGCTTGTTTGAGAATTGTATCACTCTCTTTTGTGTTTTTTTCAAGTGTTTCTCGTTTTTTTGCTTCCTTATCGAGAAAAGCAAGGTACGGGACAAAAAGAAATTTCCACAAAACAAAAATAACAATAGCAATATTGATCGTTTGAATGAAAAGTGATGAATAATTGATAAGTTCCATAAATAATAAGAAAAATTATTTGTAAGCGGTTTTATTTCAAAAGAAAGAGAGAAAGGAAGGCAAGAAGACCAAGAAGCTCAGCAAAGGCAAATGCCATAAGCATTGGAGTAAAAATCTTATCAGCTGCAGCTGGATTTCGACCGATTGCTTGCATTGCACCCATACCAATAAGTCCGATACCAATACCAGGACCGATGATAGCGATAAGAGCAATTCCTTTCGCAAGTGGTACTAAATTTATAACAGATTCCATCATAACAAAGAAAAATAAAAAAATAAAGAGAGAATCCTGAAAATCAGGAAGAAAGGAAATATCCTTCCATTCCTAACGTCCAAAACTAATGATCAGCTGCTGTGGCTTCTTGGAAGTACACGGCCGATAACACCATAAAGATAAACGCTTGCAAAAAAGCAACAAGAAGTTCAAAAAACCAAAACGGTAAAAGAAGTATTCATCCAAATGGACCAATTGGTATAAGTGTACCGAGATAGGCAATGACCGCAATAAGGGCCACACCGGCAAAAATATTTGCAAACAGTCGAACAGAAAGTGAAATAATTCGTGTAAATTCTCCGATAAAGTGTATCCATCCAACAGGAACATTGATGATTTTTTCTACGATCGATTTTCCGGAAAAATTAAACACATAGTGCTTGATATGAGAGAGAGACCCACGGTACACAATACCTGTAATCTGGACCAAAAGTATCACAGATACCGCCATAACAAGAGTCGTATTGAGGTCACTATTGAACGGACGCAGATAACTATGCATTGAAGGGAAAGAAAGATTGATCCAATCAAAAATAAGACCAAAAATATTTCCTCAAAGAATAAAAAGAAAAAAACCAGCCAAAATCGCAAAAAACCGACGCGCTACCTTTTTGCTTCCTACTGTATCAGTGAGAAATAGATCAATTCGAGATATCACATCAAGTCAAAATGTGCGAATTTTTGGAAAAGCATTTGATCGTATTGCAATGTACAAAATCGCCACAAAAACAAATAATATCGCCATAAAAATCCATGTAGAGAGAATGGTTGTGGTGATAGGAATCCCAGCCACTTCAAAAACAGTTGCTCCCTGCGTTGGAATAATATGTGGTCAATGATGGACAGCAGGAGTACCTACTCCTTCAGCGTGAACTGACATAATAAATGTATAATTTTTTTAAAAAAACCGTGGAAAGTATATGAAAAGTTTTTATTTTTGCAAATTTATTTCTGGGTTTTCTGCTTTCGAGGAATTTTTTTTATTACAATTGTTCTCCCGCAACAAAAATTTCTCTTTTTTTACACTTCAAAAACCTCTCTTTCCTATAAAAAGAGTCTTTCTATCTTTATGAGATATCAAGCGTAACACATGAGGTTTTCTCGACTGATATATCACTTGCTTTGACTTTGTATTTGGTCACAGGTTCGAAATTTTCCCCAAAAAGTGCAGGTACTTCACTTGCCTTTTCTCCATACGTTACGAGCATTTTTGGTTCAATTTGTTCAATGACTTTTTGAGAAGATTTTCCAGCCGGCATGACCAGAATATCAATTTGCCCAAGGAAATTAATCGTATCAGAATCTATTTCTGTGACGAAATCTGGAATATAAGCAATCCAATATCCCTCAACTCGAAAGTGATAAACCCACTTTTGATTCCACTGTTTAACATAGAGAAGAAAACCACTTTTTTCATACTCTCCAGCACACGTAATTGCCATGCCGTCGAGAAGAACATTTGTAGTATCAAGTGTGATATTTTTTTTGTGAGATACAATTTGTATCGCCCCATCCTGAACAAGAAATTCCATAATTATTTAAAAATAAAAAATAAAGTTTTAATCCTCCAAATTTGGTATTATAGAGATTTTATGACTACATAAAATGTTTGTTTTTTTCGATAAAACCAACAATATCCGGTTTCGTAAAGATTTTTTTGAGTGCTGAGATTGTAAACCACTTATAGCCAACAAACCGCTCGTCTTTTGGTGGACGTGGCTCTTTTGTGCCATCATAGCGCACCAAGAACAGAGCAACCTCTTTATGAATTTTTGGTTTTCATTTCTTGTAAGCTGCTAGAAACGAATAATTTATTGTATTCATAAATTTGATGACTTCAAGATCTTCTACGTCAAATCCTGTTTCCTCAGAAATCTCTCGCAGAGCTGTTTCCATCACAGTTTCATCATCTTCGATATGTCCTTTTGGAAGCACATATTCTGTATCACCACGAGCATTTTTCCAAGCAAGAAGCAAGATATAGATCTTTCATCATTGTTTTCGGTACACAATACCTCACGCACTCTTTTCGTGCAATTCTGCCATAAAGAGTGTATGTAAAGAAATATTGCTGGTATTATATAGATATTTTTCAAAAATACAAATTTTTTGGGAAAGTTTTCGTATATCTACTCGATTTTGCTTGAGATGGTAATTTATTGAGTAAAAAAATGAACTCTTCTTAAAATTTGACTTATTTTAGAATGAAATACTCTTTGTTGTGTAAATGACTCTATATTTGCTTTTTTTACTTCATTTTGAATTCTTATTTCCAAAGAATATGGCGGAAAAAGTCACGTCTTTTTATACACTTCCTTCATTTTCTCTATCATTCTTTGCTTTCTCATGGACTTTTTAATTTTTGATTTATAAAAACGTTTCATTTGAGGATTTTTTTCAAGATCGTATTTATAGCAAGAAATTTCCCCGAAATAATCTTGATTATACCAATACTGAATTTCATCGGGACAATTATTATCTTGAAAGAACTCAGGAATATCCTCTGGCTTTTCTAAAATTATAGATAAGTAGAGGGCTAATAGTTTTTTTCACTCCCTATATTCAAAACAATTATTCATATATCTTTCTAAAATTCATTCATCATTATCATCAAATCGAGTTGTCAATATATTATCAATATCTCAAAAAACTAACTCCGCTCGTCAAAAACACTCTTTTTCATCTATACAGTGCAAGTTTTTATTTCATTGCATTTGATCTTCTAAGCTTCACATAGATTCTCTAAAATATGTCATACAATGTGGAATCTTATCAAAACTTGCATATACATAATTTTCAGCTTTTGCAGCCTGATCAGCATAATGACCTCATCAGGTTTGTCTTCCTGTAAAAATCGGCGCTTTAAAAACATCTCATTGGAATTCATCATAGCGAATAACAACAAAACGATTAACCGAGTTTAAAAACTTTTTATATCTTCTTGATCAAAATTCATTTTTGAGTTCATTAAATTTTTCTACTGTTTTTTCTCTGAGCGCAAGGGGATTTCTTCAGATAACAGCTGCCTCATATATTCTATATAATTGGATATTGCTCATTTTTAGTTCTTCTTGCAATCTTTGCACCTTTGTATCATCATTTTTTAAAACAGGAATTTCTTTAACAGGCATAAAAATAAAATAAAATAAAGAATGTATTTCTATTATAACATAAGTTTTATTCGTGTCAAAAGTAAATTACCAAACATATATTTTATAAAATACTTTATAAGAGTCCAAATTTGTTTTCATCACAAAAAAGTATTTTATCAAAAGTTTTTGACAGCAAAACATAATTTCTATTAAGAAAAGTTGCAATTTTCCTTTTTTTTCATATTCTAATAGAAAACTCTATTTCTTTTTTTATATTGTATGCATTTTACTATTGAAACGAGCGTGTTTCGAAAGTGAGTTGATGCGACTGGACACGCGACCAGCACTTCCAATCTCACTCCCATTCTCGAAAATATCCTCATAGATGTCCAGTACAATAGAGTCGTCTTGACAGGAAATAATCTTGATATGGCGATAGAATATATCGTCGACACCTGAGTAGAAATACAGTCTGAGGGGAAATTTACCGTTTCATCAAAATTTCTCTCTTCTTACATCTCTCTTGTCAAAGAATCTCATATAGAAGTATCACTTGGAAAAAATGAAACCATCATCTTCAAAACCAGTTCTGGAGAAACAAAATTCAAATGAATGGATGCTGAAAACTTCCCAACAATACCAAATGTTCCACAGGATAATGGAATTCTTATCAATGCAAAAAAAGTAAAATCTGCTCTTACGAAGACACTGTTTTCAACCGCTGATGGAAACGTACGACCAATGCTTGCAGGTATCTATATTCGAAGCCAGTGAGATAACCTTATTTTTGCCTCAACTGATAGTTTTCGTCTTTCCGATCTGAAAATTAGTATGGAAAAACCAATTGAATTTACTCCTATTATCATCCCTGCTCGCACTGCTATGGAAGTGTCGAAACTTACTGGTGATACGGCAGAAAATATGGAACTCCATATTCATGAGTCGCAGATTCAGATCAAAATTGAAAAAGTATGTATCACGTCTCGTCTCCTTTCTGGAAAATTTCCTGACTATCAAAGCTTTTTTCCAGAAGAACACCAAACAAAAACAACACTTTTACGAAACGACCTTATCAATGCTCTCAAGCAAGTCAATCTCGTCGCTCGCCAGAATAACTATAATACGCGCCTTCGATCTCACCATGACGGAAAGGTAGAAATTTTTACTGGTGATACTGAGGTAGGAAACAGTACCCTGACAATAAGTGGAACAACTGAATGACAAGAGGATACTGTCGGAATCAATAGTCAATATCTTCTCGATGTTCTCTCTATTATGAGGGAAGATTATATCAGCTTTGAATACAAAAATCCTCTCTCCCCTGTTGTAATTCGATGAGTGGCAGAGTGAGAAAATGATTTTTGAGAATATCGGCATCTCATTATGCCACTCAAAATCTAATTTTGTACAAATATTATTTAATAATTGCCCATTTTTATGTCTTCCCTTCTTGATACTCTCATTTCTCTCGAACAAGAGGCCAAAACATCAATCCAAAAATTTACAAACGAAAAAGAACTGTTTGCTTATAAGGCAACCCTCTTTTGAAAAAATGGATGACTGACTGAAATTCTCAAATGACTCAAAGATGCCAGTCCAGAAGAAAAAAAAGAAATTGGGAAAAAAGCCAATACTATTCGAGATACGCTCACAAAAGCATTTGAAGAAAAAAGAGAATCTCTCAAAGATGCAAAAATCGAAGAACAAATCAAAAAAGAGTGGCAGGATGTAACAGAGCCACTCCAAAAAAAACAATGAACACTCCACCCTCTTACTCAAAGCCAAAAACAGATAGAAGAGATTTTTACTCGTATGGGATTTTCTGTCTACGATAGTATGGAAATCACAAGTGAGTATCTCAATTTTGATGCCGTCAACATACAAAAAAATCATCCCGCTCGTGATATGCAGGATACCTTTTGGCTTGAATGAGAGTGTAATGTTCTGGCAACACAAACATCTTGTATGCAGAACTTAATTTTAAAACACAAAGAAGCCCCTATCCGTGCTATCATACCAGGACGAGTCTTCCGAAATGAAGATATCGATGCAACACACGAAAATACTTTTTATCAAATTGAAGGTGTTGTCGTGGACAAGCATATAAACATTGGAAATCTTAAATTCACCATAGAGACTATGCTCTCTGAAATTTTTGAAAAAGAGGTATCAATCCGTATGAGACCTGGATACTTCCCTTTCGTTGAACCAGGAGTAGAAATTGACTTTTCATGCCCATTTTGCGTAGATACAAGCTCATGTAAGGTATGTAAAGGCTCTGGATGGATAGAATTCATGTGAGCTGGACTTATGCATCCAAATGTCATACGAGAATGAGGATTTGACCCAGAAGTATATACTGGTTTTGCCTTTTGATTCGGACTCAACCGACTCGTAATGATTCAACATGGTATTCCAGACATGCGCTATTTTATGAATCCAGATATTCGATTTTTACAACAATTTTAAAAAACAAGAGCTTTCTTCCAAGAAATGTACAGTTATTAAACCATAACTGTACATTTTTGGTATATACCCTCTTTTACTTTAGAAATAAGAATTAAAAATAAAAGTAATTTTTTTGTATGAATTTTACCTTCTTTACAAGAAAAGAATACAACTTTTTGGAAAAAAGTACAAATAATATACATTTTTTGTATTTTTTATTTGGAAAAAACAAGAAAATCTGCTATAATGGAAAGAAGAATATAATAAATTAATTTTTTTCCTATGAAAACAAATCCATATACTGAATCCATTGCTGCATTTACAGAGCTTTTTCTCACTGACGAAAACCAGTATCTCTGTATCTATTGAGGTGATGACACCATTCGAAGTAAATTTTTAAATCTTCTTATCAAGAATAATGCTTTCGATAAATATGATCCTTTATTTATTGATTTGAAACAAGATAATCTAGAAGATTTTTTACAAAAAGATACTGACAAGTATGATCTTGTTATTATTGACAACCATATTCTCCAGGATTTAGAAGAAATACGGACAATTATTCAATCATATTTGCCCGATATCAAGGTGGTGCTTACAGCAGAAAAAGATGTCACAGTACTTGAGGATACAAGTTACTTTGAACTCAAAAAACTCACTTTCCGTGAATATCTCATGAGTAAAGATATTGAGATTTCCATTCCAAAAGTGCTCCAGTGAAAGTATGATATAGATGAGCTCAATGCACTCAAAGATGGGTATATCCTCTCAGAAAGTTCAAGTGATTTTTCAAGCTTTGAAAAAATACGAGCAGATATTGAATGAAAATTGTACAAAAAAGATAAACTTGTCTTTGATGAGTATCTCCAAATCATGGCAAATCAGGTAGGAAAACTCTACAAAGAAAATGAAATTGCAAAGATAATGGGAGTTTCGAGACGAAAAGTCAAGAAATATACTGATATTCTCTTGGAACATAATGTTATCGAAGAAGTGTTTCCTTTTATCGAAAATCCAGATGTTGAACTCTCTCGACATACAAAATATTTTTTTCAAGACCTTTCATATCTACATGCCATCTTGGGAAACTCTTATTACAAAGGACTCAATAAATCGGCTGTCTTGGAGAATTTTATTTATCTTGAACTTCTCCAGAAACTCGGAGAAACTCACGCTCTCTATTTCTGGCGAAAAAAATCTGGAACCCAGATACAATTTGTCCTCGTCAATAACAAAAATAATGCACTGACTCCAATAGAAATCCATACAGGGTCAAGTACTAGCATTTCGAAAGCAATGCGAAGTTTCTACACACTCTACAGTCAAAAAATAGAACACGGTATGCTCCTCAATGAGAAAATTGCCAAAACAACTCAATTTGAGGAAAGTTCATTTTTGATTTTACCACATATCACCATATAAAAACTTTACAAAACACAAAAAATAAATACGATAGAACTCGTATTTATTTTTTTATTTTCACAGTATGAAACTCGTCGTCATGGCAGCTGGAAAAGGCTCTCGAATGTACCCACTTTCACAGACAGTTCCAAAACCACTTCTCAAAGTCGCTGGAAAAACCCTTGTCGAGCACAATATTGATCCTATCTACACTCATTTTGATGAAATTATTTTCATCGTGAAATACAAACACGAAATGTTTCGGGAATATTTTGGAAATATCTGGAATGACGAGGTGCCAATCAAATATATTATACAAGAAACTGCACCATGAACTGGTTGAGCAATTTTAGCACTCAAAGGTCATATTTCTGGAGAGTTTGTCGTCATTTCTGGAGACGATCTCTATGATAGCGAGGATATTCTCAGACTTTCAAAGAATAATTGATATGCCACTCTCTGTAAACCTGTCAAAAATCCTGAAGAATATGGAATTTTTTATACCGATGAAAACGGGAAAGCAAAAGGAATTGTCGAAAAACCAACTGATACAAAATATGGAAATCTTGCCAGTATATGAAGTCATAAATTTGACGATGCCATCTTCGAAGAACTCGAACAAATTCCCCTCTCACCACGATGAGAACTCGAAATCACTGATCTTATTGACATATACATACAACAAGGAAAATATCATGTTATTACAGCAGAAGGGAGATGGATTCCAGCTGGATATCCTTGGAATCTCCTTGATATTTGCGGGGAGATTGTTTGAAACTTTGAAAATACCATTGACAGGTGAGCAGATATTGAGCCAAATGTGTACATGCATGGAGATGTTTACCTCGATGAAGGAGTCATTCTCAAATCTGGAACCTATATAGAATGAAATGTGTATATTGGAAAAAATAGTGTTATCGGACCAAATGTATCTATCCGAGGCAATACTTCTATTTGAAAAAATTGCCTAATTCGACAAGGAAATGAAATAAAAAATAGTGTTATCAGTGATAATACTAACATTTCTCATCTCTGTTACGTATGAGACTCAGTTCTTTGAAATCATGTCAAGATTTGAGGAGGGACCAAAACAGCAAATTGGAGGCATGATGATGCTCATATCAAAGTCAAAGTTAAAGGAGAACTTATCGATACAGGACGACGAAAAATGGGAGCCATTATTGGAGACAATACACATACTGGAATCAACACCAGCATTTATCCAGGACGAATACTTCCAAATGACAGCACTACCCTACCCTGAGAAAACGTGCAAAAATAGTTCAATAACTGTACGAAATTTACTTTTTTCCTTTCGAGATTTTTCCAGAGTTTTATCTTTGAGATATGTCGATCCGCTTTTACGAGATTTCCCCTTGAAATTTCGGATTTTTTTGTATAATAAAAGCGTTCTTTATCTTTAATTTTTTTAAAAAAATATGCAAATTACAAGTAATGAAATTAGACAAAAATTCCTAGATTTTATGGAAACAAAAGGTCATAAAATAATCCCTTCTGCTCCTTTAGTTCCTGAAAATGACCCAACAGTTTTATTTAATACTGCATGAATGCAACCACTTGTTCCTTATCTGATGTGAGAAAAACATCCACTTGGGAAAAAACTGGCAAATTCTCAAAAATGTATTAGAACAAATGATATAGAAGAAGTTTGAGATGATAGTCATCTGACATTTTTTGAAATGCTTTGAAATTGGAGTTTGGGAGATTATTTTAAGGAAGAATCAATTGATTATTCTTGGGAGTTTTTAACTTCTAAAGATTGGCTTGGACTTGACCCAAAAATGCTTGCTGTAACTGTATTTGAATGAGATGAAGATGCTCCAAGAGATGAAGAGTCAGCTCTTATTTGGAAAAAAATTTGAGTTCCAGAAAATAGGATTTCATACCTACCAAAAGCTGAAAACTGGTGGGCTGCTTGAGATACAGGTCCTTGTGGA
>PDRA01000021.1 GCA_002747975.1 Candidatus Altimarinota bacterium
AATTTGATTTATTCTCATTTTTAGATAGAATACTCTCATGCACCTTTACATATTTTTTGTATTAGAAATTTAGACCTTTTTTAAAAGAAAAAGGTGGAAATCTTAATATTTATTATCAAGTATACACTCTCTTCTTCTCTTTTTTTGCAAACCTTCGTCTTAATTTTTTTGCAAAAAGATAGTTTTCTCATATATAAGCCAAAAGTCGTATTTTCTCTCTTTTGAATCTATTGGCATCTTTTGGCTTATATATCATATTTTTGCTCTTGATATACAGTATTAGATTTCTACTTTTGTAGATATCTTGATATACAGTATTAGATTTCTACTTTTGTAGATATATCTCCATTCGGCAATCGTGATCCAACTTGATATA
Organism: Candidatus Altimarinota bacterium; assembly: GCA_002747975.1. Classification (GTDB taxonomy): domain Bacteria; phylum Patescibacteriota; class Gracilibacteria; order BD1-5; family UBA2023; genus GN02-873. The sequence continues at coordinate 377 of PDRA01000021.1, forward strand.
CAGTATTAGATTTCTACTTTTGTAGATAATAGTCATATTCATCTTCTAATCTTTCTTGATATACAGTATTAGATTTCTACTTTTGTAGATGCAGTCTCTGTATATCTTGCGTGTGATACTTGATATACAGTATTAGATTTCTACTTTTGTAGATTAAGTGTTTGTACCTTTATGATTTTTTGCTTGATATACAGTATTAGATTTCTACTTTTGTAGATCATCTTGTTGGTAATACATTAAGAACTCTTGATATACAGTATTAGATTTCTACTTTTGTAGATTTTCTTAGCCTTTTGTCTATTATGACTCTTGATATACAGTATTAGATTTCTACTTTTGTAGATGAGTGATGTCTTGACTCAAGAGTTCGCTTGATATACAGTATTAGATTTCTACTTTTGTAGATAATCCAAAAAACCTCGAAAAATTAAAAACTTGATATACAGTATTAGATTTCTACTTTTGTAGATTTTCATCTTTGTAAATACCTATGAAACTTGATATACAGTATTAGATTTCTACTTTTGTAGATAATTATATACAACATGAGCTTGTCAAGCTTGATATACAGTATTAGATTTCTACTTTTGTAGATACTCAAAATCAAGGGAAAATAAAAAAAGCTTGATATACAGTATTAGATTTCTACTTTTGTAGATATTCATTGGCAGGTCGCTTCGTTCATCTCTTGATATACAGTATTAGATTTCTACTTTTGTAGATTCATGAATGGCATCTGCTTGATATACAGTATTAGATTTCTACTTTTGTATATCTCATCTTCATCACCATCCTCATCCTCTTGATATACAGTATTAGATTTCTACTTTTGTAGATTACGGTACACTGACCCCTCAATACGGGCTTGATATACAGTATTAGATTTCTACTTTTGTAGATTTCAAGAATATTATGTATCTCGAGAGTACTTGATATCTAATATTAGATTTCTACTACAAAAAATAATCCCAATAACTCCTTCCCAATAAAATATGAACCTCGTACAAAACACATCATCAAAATCAAAAAAACCAAATATTCAATTTACTCTTAACACCATTATTGCCTGATCAATCGACTTTACTTTTCGTATTGATAAACAGCAGTTTGATGGTGTTTTTAGTGAGATTTTTGATCCACTGGCTGACCTGAAAGCGTGGCTTGAGGCAATAAGTGTATGAGTACAGCAAGCATCATGTAGGTTTATCGCTGACGGTTCAAAAATTTCTTTTAACTTCGAAAAAACCAATGAAAATGAAGGAATTTTTATACTCAGGGAAGTATATGAGAATGAATTTATTCCACCCCTGAATATACAGTCAACAGTATACAAAAAAGAATTGATACGAGCCATATATACAGAATTTATAGATTTTTTTTGATCTGCAAACTATGATCCAATGGAATGGGAACGCCTTACCTATGAAGATATCATCTGTGAGCAATTTGACATGGATACGGACCAAATTCTCGATGAATTACTGGGCTACTCAAAAAAAGAGCTCGATAATATCTTTGTAAATATCTGCCCAAAAGGAAAAAGTCCAAAAAAGTGTGTACGAATCCCAGATACATATGAGAGTATAGAGAAAGATAAAAAAATACAGCAAATCCAAAAAATTCTCAAAATAAATCTCCATCCATTTTTTGGAATGAAAGCAAAAGATTTCAAATCAGGTATCGTAGAAACATTTCTTGCATAATAAAAAATCTCAGCGTATGCTGGGATTTTTTATTATATGTTTTCTCTCAGATATCACCCAAAAAAGAAATATATTTCCCCTTTCTTTTTTTCTAAAAATTTCTATAATAGAGATACTCTATTTTTTATTTTTACACAGTATGCTCACCGACATTGAAATCTCAGGGCAAACCAAGCTCAAACCTATAACCGAAATCGCGAAAATGCTCGATATCACACCAGAAGACCTCGAAATGTATGGTGATTACAAGGCAAAAATCAAAAAATCCTATCAAGACAAAATCTCAAAGAATCCTGATGGTAAACTTGTCCTTGTAACAGCGGTCAATCCAACACCAGCTGGAGAAGGGAAGACCACAACCACCATAGGGCTTGGGCAGGCTCTCTGGAAAATCGGAAAAAAATCCCTTATTTGTCTGCGAGAACCATCACTTGGGCCGGTTTTTGGGATGAAGTGATGAGCCGCTGGTGGTGGCTATGCACAAATTGCCCCAATGACTGATATAAATCTGCATTTTACAGGAGACTTTCATGCCATTACTTCCGCGCATCTTCTCCTCTCAGCAGCTATTGACAATCATATTTACTGGGGAAATGAGCTGAATATTGATACAAATACTCTTACCTGGAAGCGAGCCTACGATGTCAATGATAGAGCCCTTCGGAATTTTACATATTCTGCAAATGGAAAGGGTGAAAATACTCAACAGGGAAGCGCAATGATCACCACAGCATCAGAGATTATGGCAATTTTTTGTCTTGCCAGTGACATCGCTGACCTCAAAAAACGCTTAGGAAATATTTTATTTGGGTATAATAGTGATGGAAATCCACTCTATGCTCGAGACTTATGAATTCACGGTGCTATGACAGCCCTTCTCAAGGATGCAATTCAGCCAAATCTTGTTCAGACACTTGAAGGCACTCCGTGTATCGTTCATGGTGGACCTTTTGCTAATATCGCTCATGGATGTAACAGTCTCATTGCCACAAAAATGGCGCTCAAAATGTCACCATATACCATCACAGAAGCATGATTTGGATCCGATCTCGGCGCAGAAAAATTCTTTGATATCAAGTGTCAAATGGGTGGACTAAAACCAGATGCTGTCGTGCTCGTAGCTACTATACAGTCTATCAAATACAACTGATGAGTTTGAGTGAGTGACCTCAAAAAAGAAAATACGGAAGCAGTCACAAAGTGACTCTGCAATCTCGAGAAGCATATAGAAAATATGCAGAAATATAATATACCCCTCATAGTATGCTTGAATAAATTTGAAAGTGACAGTGACGCAGAAATAGAAATCGTAAAAAAACTCTGTCAGGAGAAAAATGTATCATTTGAAATCGCAGAAGGATTTGCCAAATGATGAGAAGGAATGAAGGATCTTGCAAATACACTCATACACACTCTCGAAGAGGAAGTATCAAATTTTACCCCAATCTATAATACCAGTGAGAGTATCGAAGAAAAAATAGGAAAAGTCGCAAAAGAAATCTATGGAGCTAGTGGATTTGAGTTCTCCAAAAAGGCAAAACAGTCTCTTGAAACCATCAAAAAACTTGGATTTACAGATACTCCTATATGTATAGCAAAAACACCAGTTTCTTTTTCAGATAATCCAAAACTTCTCGGACGGCCAGAAGGATTCACACTCAAGATACAAGATATCGTGCTCTCAGCTGGAGCTGGATTTATCGTAGTGATTGCAGGATCTGTGATGACTATGCCAGGACTGGCAAGAAGATCAAATTTTGAAAAGATAGATATCGATGAAAATGGGGAAATCGTAGGATTAAATTAATTGCAATATAACACAATACACACTATGACAACAACCAATGAAATACAAATCTATACATCGAAAAGTGGAGATATCGAACTGCAAGTCAAGCTCGAGAATGAAACCATTTGGCTCAACCGAGAGCAAATGGCTCGACTTTTTAATCGTGATATAAAGACGATTGGAAAACATATAAATAATATTTTCAACGAAGGAGAACTCGAAGAAAAATGAACTGTCGCAAAATTTGCGACAGTTCAAATGGAGGGTGAAAGAGAAGTGAAAAGGGATATAGAATTTTATAATCTCGATGTCATCATCTCGGTCGGATACCGCGTGAAATCTTTTGAGGGAACACAGTTTAGAATTTGGGCAAATAAAATCCTCAAAAACTATATTATCAACGGCTACGCGGTCAACAAAAAACGCCTTGAAGAAAAATGATACAGCGAACTTGAAAAAACCCTGCAAATATTTAAAAAAACACTGAAATCTGGAGGATTAAGCTCAGATGAGGCTTTTGGGCTTTTAGAAATTATTACAAAATATACAAATAGCTGGCTCCTCTTACAAAAGTATGATGAAAATACACTCAAAGAAAGCGGAGACACTAAGCAAATCAACTACAAACTTGAAGCAAAAGAAGCCTATGAAAGCCTCGCCGAACTCAAAACAAATCTCATGGGAAAAAATGAAGCAACCGAGCTTTTTGCCAACCCTCGTCAACACAATGTTTTGGAAGGAATTTTTGGAAATATTTATCAGACTTTTGATAGTCAGGAACTCTATCCAAGTCTTGAAGAAAAAGCTTCAAATCTCCTGTATTTTATCATAAAAAATCATCCATTCTCTGATGGAAATAAGCGAAGTGGAGCCTTTCTTTTTATTCTTTTTCTTGCGAAAAACAAGATACTCTTTGATGAGATGTGAGAGAGAAAAATCAACGATCGGGCCCTCGTCGCGATTACACTTCTGATCGCCGAATCTGACCCAAAAGACAAAGAGACTATGGTCAAACTCGTTTTAAATCTCATCAATTAATAGCATGAAACAAACATTTTTACAGAAAACAAAAAGATTTTTGGCGCCAATAAAAACAAATCAATTGGTCTATTTTTGGCTATTTATGACACATCTTATTTGGTCAATTAATGCCTATATACATATATTATTTTTAGAAAGAACTATTTACTTTTTGGAAAATAAAAGTGTAGAAGGATTTATGCTTTTATTGAAAATTTACATTGTATATATAATTTTATATACTATTTTTATCATTTTTACAAGAAGAAAATGATGGACCGAAGCTTCTAATACAACAGAAAAGTTTATACAGAATAAGTATTTAAAAAGTTTCGTACAAATGAACAATAATTATGTAGAGAAATTTTGAACTTGAAAACTTACAGCAATTATAAGAACTTGAATTGATAAATGGTCAACATTACTTGAATTATTTATTAGTAGGTCAATCTGAATAATTGTATCTTTTCTGTTTACAGGATATATGCTTTATAAAAATGGTATAGTATTTTTGTTTATTTTTATCGCCATATATTTTTCTTTTTATTTCGTCGCCTATTTTCTGAATTTATGGGTTTTAAAATTTCGGAGACTAAGAAGGGATTACTCAAATAATCATACAAAAAATCTTGTTAAAGTTTTGATGAATAAACAAGAAATCTTTCAATCAGAAAAAATATCAAATGAAATTAAAAATCTTGATAATTATAGTAATAAACAAATCTATTATAATAAGAAAATGGCAGATTATTTGGTTTTACTTTTTGAGTTACCAATTGTCGTTTTGATAACTTCTATCATTTTTCTTCTCTACTTTCTTTGAAACGCCTACTTACAAGGAGAAATAGAAATCTCAGCTATTGTTTGAGTTACATCAGCTCTTGTTCTAATGAGTTGAGCCATTGATATTTGAATTGAGTTTTTTAAAGATTTTACAAAAGAGTTTGTTGATATTGAAAAACTCTGGGACTTTTTTGATAAAGCACCAACTATTTCAGGCTATAATAGATGAAAAACTTTTGAATATAAAACCTGAAATATTCGTCTTGAAAATATAGACTACTCTTACATACAATGAAAAAATATTTTAGAAAATTTTTCCTTGGAAATAGAGTGAGGAAGTATTACAGCTTTTGTCTGACCAAGTGGATGATGAAAATCTACCATTGCAAAATTGATCTGATGATATATTCAAACAGACTCAGGAGAGATTGTAGTCGATTCTCAAAAGCTTTCGGAAGTTTCACTCAAGAGCTATTACAAAAATATTTGATACCTCACACAAGACCCGAGTGTTTTTGATGGAACGGTTTTAGAAAATCTCACCTATGCAAGTGATAAGAATATCTCAAAAGAAAAAATAAAAGAAGCTATAGAAATGGCAAAGTGTGAATTTATCTATGAACTTCCAGATGGATTAGAAACAGAAATCTGAGAAAGAGGAATACGACTCTCTGGCTGACAGAGGCAAAGGCTGGCGATTGCAAAAATAATTCTCAAAAATCCAAAAATAATCATCCTCGATGAGCCAACATCAGCACTCGACAGCTTTAGTGAAGAGCAGATTACAATTGCGCTCAATAACCTCTTCAAAGAGAGGACTGTCATCGTCATCGCTCATAGACTTCAAACCGTCAAACATGCTGATAAAATATTCTTGATAGAAGACTGACAGGTTTTAGAAGAGGGAACGCACGAAAGCCTGCAAGCAAAAAATGGACTCTACACAAAAATGCTCGAACTGCAAAGTGGGTTTTAAAAAAAAAGAAAAGAAAAACTGGAAATTTTTACAAAAATCTGTATACTCTCTCAGGTTTATTTTCTTACATACTTTTTATGAAAAAAATTATTGTATTCTTCGCTTTATTTACAGCAAATATAGTTTCAGTTTTTGCTCTTTCAGATATTGATGGGTCGGATTTTCGAATGTATATCGAAAAAGCTCATAAAGAAAAAATCATCTCTGGATACCAAGATGGAACATTTCGACCAAATAACCCTGTATCTTTTATAGAGAGTCTAAAAATAATTATCAATACTGGACCAAAAAAACAGGATATGCAAGAACAGACTGCTACGATGAATTTCGCTCATTGGTACGATTCATATATGTATTATTACAATAATAGTCAAAAAACAAATGAAGTATACTTCTCTCAAAATGAGAAAATTACAAGAGATTTTGCTGTCTATCTTATGCTTCGGCAACTCGGAGTAACTTTTGAACAAAAGGATTTTGATGCCATAATAGCAGATTTTCCAGATGTCACAAAAAATACAAAACTCGCCCCCTATATAAAGTTTGCAAAATATGTAGGAATTACAGATGGCTACAAAGATGGAACTTTTTGACCAAAAAATAAAATCAGTCGTGGAGAGCTCACAAAAATGGTATGGAAAAGCCTCCAAGAAAATCAACAAGATATCATAGATAAATACAAGGAAATAAAGGAAATTGCAGAAAATGAAAATAACTGAGCTCAGTGAACAAACCCGGATATACATATCCTCACTCCTCGTGTAGATATATCAACTTCGACCGTATCAACATCTACATGACAAGAGACTTCTTCACCTCAAAAAGAATGGCTCAATATACACAATACACTCAGAAAAAAACATAGAGTCGGTCCTCTAAAATGGTCTCAAAGACTCGCAGAAAATGCTCAAAGATATGCAAATAGCTGTCCAAACCAACACTCTAAATGATTAGGATTTTATGGAGAAAATATCGGAATGGCATCATTTGATCAATCACCAGATATGGTTGTTAATCGTTGGTACAATGAAAATAAGTTTTATGATTTTACAACAGGAGTCTTTGAGCCAAAAGCTGGACACTTTACACAGATTGTATGGAAAAATACTCGAGAAGTTGGTTGTGGTATGGCTAGAAATTGTAAGGGAAAATTTAAAAATATTGTTGTATGTCAGTATCTTCCAGCTGGAAATCGTATTGCTGAAATGAAGAGGAATGTTTTTCCAGCCCGATAAATCCTTATTTATCTACCGTAACTTTTTTTAAAAAAATGGCAGCAAAAAAAATCAAAGTCGAACTCCTTCAGGATATGGCTCATCTTGGACGAAAGGGTGACATCATAGAGGTTTCAAGCGGACAGGCAAGAAATATGCTCATTCCACAAAAAAAGGCAATTGAGCTCACGCCAGAGCGAATCAAAAAACTCGAAACCGATAAAAAGCGAGCCCAAGATCAGGCTCGAATGCGTCTCGAACAAGCATTTGATATCCAAAAAAAGATCGATGGTGGTGAGCTTACTTTCACACTCAAAGGAAAGGGTGAAAAAGTTTTTGGTGGACTTGCCGAGCATGAAGTCGGAAAGGCGGTACAGCAAAAATGGGGAATCCATTTCGAGAAAAAAGATATACGCCTCCCAAACAAAGCTCACATCAAGACAGCAGGACAACATATGGTATACCTTCATATCACGGGCGATACCGTTGCAAAAATTTTTGTAAATGTAGAGATTGATGAAGAATAGTTCACTCATAGCGGTCGATTTTGGTACAAAAAAATCTGGACTTGCCTACAGCGTCGAGAGTTTTTGTTTTGGACACAAAACCGTCCCAACAAAAGAACTTTTACCAGCCTTGCAATCTCTTATCAAAGAAAAAAATCCAGAAAAAATCATTTTCGGAATGCCATACAATATCGATGGCACTATGTCTGCACATGGAAAGCGGGTTTTGGAATATATAAATACTCTACAGGGGAGAGTAAAAATACCCATAGAAGTATATGATGAAAGGCTGACAAGTAGTGAGGCTGAGATAGGATTTGATGAAGCCGGAATAGATGGAGATGTCGATAGGGAAGCGGCGAGACTTATTTTGGAAAGATACTTAGAAGAGGAGGGGAGATTTCTTGCTTAGAAGATTTTTTCAAAGACAAGAGTCGAATTATTTTGACTTTTTTCTGGTTTTTCATATAATGGCTTTGTTATTTTTTTAACTCTCTTTTTGTATGCAAAAAACCCTTCTTCTTTTGAAGCCAGATGTTGTCCACCGAGGACTTATCGGACAAATTATCGCTCGAATTGAAGCACGAAACTTCAAGATTGTAGCACTCAAAATGTTTACTCTTGATAAAGCAGTTCTTGACGAACACTATGCACACATCGCTGACAAGCCTTTTTATCCAGAAATCGTCGACTATATGACTATGGGACCGGTTGTTGGAATCATCGCAGAAGGAAACAATGTTGTTGCAGGTATGCGACAACTCTGCGGAGCAACGAATCCAGCAGAAGCAGAAATGGGAACACTTCGAGCCGACTATTCAAACGATATTGCTATGAATATTATTCACGCATCTGACAGTGAAGAAAATGCAGAAATTGAAATCAAACGATTTTTTGATGAGGATCAAATCTGTGAATTTGAGAGAAAAGTCATTGCATAATGAAACCATCAAACCCATATACAACGGCTCATTTCTGTGTCATCGCTGATCCACGAGCTGTATTTAGAACCGATAATTTTTTGTCGGTTCTTTTTCCCTATACGTCTCGCAGCGGCATCCAAAAGCTCATAGAAAAGGGAAGAGTAGAAGTAAATGGAACTATTATCAAAAAAAATAATACTCCCCTGAGGTATAAAGATGAAGTTTTTATGCGGTGGGAAGTCGAAGAGAGTATTCTTAAGGCAGAAAATATTCCTCTTGATATCATACATGAAGATGTAAATTTTGCTGTTATCAATAAAGATGCTGGACTCACAGTCCATCCGATCCCATGAGAAAATGGTAAAACAGGAACACTCGTCAATGCGCTCCTCTATCATTTCAAGAACCTGGGAACTCGCGATAAAAATAAGAAACATACAACCATAAGTCAATCCATCATCAATGGAATCGAACGTCCTGGACTCGTCCACAGACTTGATCGCTGGACCAGTGGACTCATCCTCATCGCAAAAAATGATAACACCATGTACGATCTCCAACGACAGCTCGAAAAACGAACCATTCATAAAAAATACCTCGCGCTTGTGATCGGAAAAATACCGGAAAAAAATGGTTATATCGAGTCCTATGTCGGGCGTGACCCAAATGACCGCACACGAATGACGACTCAAAACCCTGTAAATCCAAAGCTTGCCAAAACAAAGTTTACAAATCGAGGATATTTTCATGATAAATATACACTTCTTGAAGTTGACCTTCTCACTGGACGAACCCACCAAATTCGTATACATTTGGCATCCATAGGTCATCCGCTGGTTGGTGATGAGGTCTATGGACGAGCAAAGGAAAATACCCTTGCGGGAGAAAAATTTTGACTCTCTCGCCAGTGGCTCCATGCTTGGAAGCTTGATTTCACACTCTTTTGAAAGGATTTTTCTTTTACTGCTCCACTCAAAAAAGATCTCAAAAAGATGATAGAGGGCAGTGGGGTGGAATAGAAAAAACATTTGAAAATAAAGCCTCCCATCAAAAACAAACCTTCTAACCGAAATATCATAAATATTTCGGTTTTTTACACTTTACAATATGTAAAAAATAATCTTTATTTACTTTTCAATTGACAAATTAAATATTTTTAATATAGTAAAATATCTATACATACAAAAAATAAATGTACAAGAAATTTTTGTAATGCCTCTTTATTTATCTTACAAACAATTCTGATGACAATTCTCTCCATTTCGGATATTCAATCTATACAACAATCGCAAAATAAGAAACTCTCAGTCGCAGGAATTGAGAGTCCTGTGGATATACAAACAATAGAGAATACAACACTTGAAAAAATCCTCCAAACAAATGATAGCAAGAGAGAAATGATTCCTCACGCTTCTGAAATTATTAGCAAACACCATCAGTCCAAATACTATCAATCCAATAAAATCAGACTACGAGAACAACTGCTCCAAAAAAAATTTGCCATCCTAGATGGACCGACTGGAACCGGAAAAACAACACTTGCAAAAACATTTGCATATGAAGCATCGATACCACTCTATGAGCTTGGTGGAGACAGTGAAAAAAGTGTGGAAGACTTCATAAAAGAAATAAAAACATACCGAAAAAATAATCTCTTGCAAATACGTGAAATTCCTGGACTTCTTCACAGAGCAATTGTCAATTGACATATCATCCTTATCAATGAGGCAAATTCTCTTTCTCCCGATATACAGCTAGCACTTACCAATATGAGTGAATGAGGCTGTATCGTTGTGGGAACAAAAAAAATTAAGATTCACCCAAACTTTGCACTTATCTTCACTTCAAATAGTGGATATGCTGGTACACAGGAATACAATAATGCTGTTATCAGAAAGGCAGGATGAACTATCACAATAGGCTATGAACCGACGCTTGACTGAGAATTTCAAGTCGTCAAAACCCTCTATCAAAAAATACAAAAAAACTTTGAAAGTACAGTCAATATTGATGATAAAGATCTCAAAATCATCACAAAAGCAGTAAGAAAAGTAAGAACACTCATCTGTGAACACAACAGAAACCAGAGGTTTGACGAAAGACTTTTAACCCAAGATTTAAATAATTTTTGAGATTTCTTCTATATACGCTTCTATGAGCATTTATTTAAAAATATCATAGGAAAGACTATCAGTTCCTGTAACTTACAAAAAGAATTTGAGAAAATATCACTTCCACTGCTTCAAGAAAATATCTGTGGAATTGTCCAGGCAGAGTATATCACTCATCACAATGATATACACACTTTCTATACAATCCTTACCCAGGCATTGCCCTGAGAAAGGATACACATCGATAGGGAAGATATAAAAGTGCTTCATCCTGTCGTATACGATATGATGCACAATGCCATAGATTCAGAAGAGAACGATCTGTGATCTGAATTTTCAAAAGAATGAGATACGGACTGTCAACTCAACGTACAGAAGGCGGTATTTAATCCAAATATATTTAGGCAACAATCAAGAAATGAAGTCCAATCACAGTGAAAAGAACTTGAAAGAATAGAAAATTTCTATGATTTTATTGAAGATATTCATTCCAGAATTGTCGATTCAAGAAGAAAAAAAGTTATACACAATATACAAACGCAAAAACTTTGATCCGGTGAGAGAGTTTTGTGTGTAGATATTGACAATACAACACTGTATTTTTCGAGTGAACACCCTGAGGACCTCGAAAACATAGAAACGATTCAGGATGTAAAGACAAAAGTATTTGGAAACAAAAGTTTGAAAATCCTCATACCCAAAAACCAAACAAACACTCAAATACAGTCTCTGGAAAAACAAGATTGTATAGAGTATGACAATGTATTTGAAAGACCAAAATCACTTGAAATACGAAGATTTTCAAAAATTATACAACGAGAGGTCGATAAAAAACCTATCATAAGCGTGCTCTGATTTACCTGAGAAATTCGAGATATTCGATACGAAGATGATGATGGAACCCTCTATATCCCAAACGCAAAGGTCAATGATGTCATTCTCAACAATTATTATGCTATGGGAAGTGAGCATCCCATTTTCAAAGAAGCAAAGAGCAAAAAGCATTTTCTCATCCTCGAAAATGGAAATACGCTACGATTTTTTACGAAAAAAACACTCCAACAAAAGCTTCGTACTGGAAATAAGCACGATATCATTATCTTACTTGCAATCACGGATAGAAAAGAAAATGAAATCTTGGATGATGAAATAAAGAAAAAACTCAGTCAAATCGATACGCTTGGGCTTCACAACTGATGAAAAGAAACTTCTCATACAGCGACTCCCGAAAATATTTATGGATGAGCCAAGCCAATTTCTTCGAGAGTATATGATATACTGGGCCCAAAATTTTGACAAGAAAAAGAAGTATCTCCAACAACACAAAACACACTCGAAGAGATGGAACAACAGCTGCTGATGGGAAACGATATACTTCTCACCGGACCTTCTGGGGTAGGAAAAACATCATACACCGTAGAAGTAGCACAAAAGCTCTGACTTCCATATATAAGTTTTCAAATAGATTCAAACGTAAGTGAAAAAACATTTTCAAGTCATGTACAGTTCAATGAGTCAGAAATAGAGAATACTATCACGCCATTTTTGGACTACTATATCAATGGTGGAATTGTAGAACTCAAAGAGCTCAATATGAGCCCGGAACTCACATTCTTAAATAACTTCTTGGATACAACTGGAAGTATCACTATAAACGGGAATACATACAGAAGAAACCCAAATTTTCATATTGTAGCAACTGTCAATCCATTTGATAATAGACTCTTTTCTGGAACCAATCCTCTCAATACAGCGCTCCTATGACGATTTACAAATATACACATAGACTACATACAGGATATAGGTGAGGAAAGAGATATCATCTTAGCTTTTGCAAAAATACATAATCCCACACTGATACAAAACCTATGAGAGGTATTACAATTGTATGTCTATGAAATACTTGAAAAAATCGTATTTCCTATTCGCAAAAAAGTAAACGAACTCAAAAAATCTCAACACCTCGGTACAGATGAAGAGCTTAAAATTCTTGCCGAAAAGATTATGACTCTCGATATTTTCAAAAAAATACTGCTCTCTTCTCGAAGTGCCGATGAACTGATGCTAAAAATCAAACAGTTCTTCTCTCTCAGCCAAGAAGAAAAAACACTTCTGTGAGAAGAAAGCCAGCAAATTTTTCGTGTATTTGAATAATCCTCTTACGTATGAATAAACCAATAACACCATCACAACTCTCATCCGAGGAAAGATCAAGCGTAATACTTGAAGAATCGAAAAAATCTGGAAGAGTAGAGAAAAATGATTTTGAATATCTCAGACAACATGATCCTGAAACTGCTATAAGTCTCCTATTTTCGGGAGAACAATACTACACTATCATAAGTCTCTCTCATTGATTTGGTATCTCTTATGAAGATATTCTCTCTTGATGCGATACACACTCCTGCGCAGTGTATGACGAAAAGGGGAATATCACTGGGTACAAAATAGAGAATCTCTCTCTTGATGACCTTGATATTGATCCATCACAGTATGAAAAATGAGAAGAGCAAATCACTGACCAATGCCTAAATTATCTGAGATGTCATGCTCCAAAAGAGTATTTTAGAATTTTTCTCAATGACAAGGATTGGCAGATGCTCCAATCACTCTATGGAGCACTGGAGTCAGCTTTTGAAATTGATTGGTATTCACTCGCCAAGCACTCCGACATGATTACTCTATGATACGGAGAGAATTTGTTTCCGTGGGAATTATATATATACCAAAGAAATGGCAATGAATTTGTTTTACAATATCCATTTTTTGGTGATGAAGATACAGAAGTATCCCTCGAATGAGTGGAAGAGAAATTTCAATATCAAATCATGCAGGCGATACAAGATTGAAAACTTATCATCAGTGAAATCTATTTTTGAAATATAGAGAAATCAACGGATGAAAAACTGATTTCAAAAATTATAGATATCGCTGCTATGGGCACTGTCGTGTGTGTTTGAGGTATAAATATAAGAAGCCAAAACCCTGCTCTCATAAGCAAAATCAAACAGCAAATAAACAACAAAAATATACAAGTACTCTCAGATACTACGCTTACAAGCATCGAGTCAGATCTCTTCGTGCTCTATGATGCAGAAAATGACAGCAGAGAAAAATTCTCTGTCGAACACATGGATCTCACATGACAGGATGGAAAGTTCCAAAAGCAAATAATCGACAGGATAAATAATGGAAAAATAGAGGTCCGTACACGACCCCATTTCTGATGACTCTATCATGGAAAAAGTACAAAAGAAATTCTCGAATGTGAAAAAATCCCTTGAACACTGGACATGGTATGATGGCCTGCAAAAGATCAGTGTGATGCAATAGATGAAATATATGCCAAAAAGAAATTTGAAGATTCTGTATATTTTTGATGGGATACAAATCATCATAAGAAAAAAATATCTCATATGAAACAGGGTGATTTGTTTGAAAACACCACGAACTCTCGACAAGTTCAAGAGGATAATAGAGAGGATATAGATCACAATAGAAATATACACGATTTGGATATGCTCCTCAACTATTCATCATCTCTTCCTGGATATTTACTCCTCCAATGAACTCATATCGATATACAGATACGGGCTCTCCTTTATGAGAAAAGTGGCAGAATTGATATACAAAATGGGCTGTGAATAGACGAAGAGCTACGAGAGATATGTATAGGAAAAAATGCAAATGCTTCTATCAAATCCCTCCTCGATGCTTTTGCAGATGATACAAAAGAGGAGTTTGAGAACATATACCGCAAAATAAAGGATAAAACAATCCAAGAAATCGCAGCAAGCATCTATAACCAAGCGCAAATACTGTATGCTGGAAAAATTTTGGAGGATTGTAATATCGATGGCGTTTTTATGCCTCATGAATATCTCAAAGATCCGAATATACGGCAGTTATTAGATAGGATCGAGGAAAGTAAACAAAACGGTAAGCCCATTTGAGAAAAAGAATTTCAGAATATATTCAATAAAATACAAGACGGTGGTATCATGAAGGCAGCGAAAAGCTTATGGGAAAAAGCAAGTAATGCAATCTTTGGAGAAAAACTCAAAAAAGAAGACCCTGAAAAGTATTTTAAGACCTTTCTCTGTCAAAAAGATTTTGAACTTCTCTGGCAGCTGAAAACCATATGACGTGAAAAAGCCCTCAGTTGGAATGACCTGACAAAAGAATGAATGTGTAAAATAAATTGAAATAGACTGGTATGAATTTGCTGGCCACAAGATCTCACAATAAAAGAAAGCACTATTGATCTTTCAAAAATACAAGAAATACAGTGAAATTTCACAATTGATGGAGCCTCGACATCACACTTAGCCAAAGGACTCAAAGTCCGTTGAGATCTATGCATAGAAGATTGTGGCAATTTGAAAACGCTCAATATCGAGATAGCAGACAATATAAATATTGGTACTTCCGACAAACTGCAAGAAGTACAAGTTACAAAAGCACAAGATATCACTATTGATGAATACAGTCCACGACTCTCAAAGTTACAGCTTGGAACGGTATGAGATATAGACATAAGACACAGCGACGAACTCCAAGAAATATCCATAGAAAGTGCTAAAAAGATAAGAATGTTGGACATAAATAAATGTAGTGCCTTAGAGATTGGGAAGTTTACGTATATTAATGCGACATGTTGGAGATTTGACCTCCAACAAAAAATCATGACACAGATTGATCCTGACGCAGAGGTAGATTTCGGACAACAACAACAAAGCCAATGAGATATAAATATACTCCTTTCTCTCAAAGAAATCCCCTGAAATCTCCATATTCGCAACGCAGATATCGCTCTACGATTTCTCGTACGACAAGCGATGTGAAAACTAAACGTCCATGGTCAGATACATACACATGAAAATATTACATTTTCTCCTGAAATTTTTGTATGAAAAAAAATCAATGTTCCAAAATTTATCAGTATCTACTGATTAAATATCAATGCAATACAACAGAGCGACATAAGAACAAGTGCCCAGATTGTACTGTCGACTTTTTTCGAAGCATATATACAAGATACCGAGGAGGATATACAAAGCATCGTACAAGATAGGTCTATGAAAAAAGAAGAAAAAGAAACCGCCATAGTCAAAATTGATAGAGATTTTAGAGATACTGAGTACACGATACAAAACCTTGGCATGAATACAGATGTACTCTATAAGAATTTTCTTTAGTATTTATTTTTTATGCTTTCAGACAAAGTACATACCTCTCATCTCTTAGAGACATACTGACTTTCAGATCGTGTGCATTTTTGAGAGGACTTTTGTATTTGAAAGGGAACCATCACTCTTCCTCGTCGCTACGAGCAAATCGAGTGGGGAGAAAATATATGATTTATATTTTTATTATTGGCAATTGCTCACTTTGACGATCAGGAGATACAGAAATATACCCATACCTTACTCCAAGAGCATGAAATACAGCAGCTCAAAAATGTATTTATATTTTTGAAAGTATATCAAAAGTCAAGAAGAAGTTTTTTTGACAAAACAGAAAAGTATATACAAAAAACGCTCGATGCCATCTCCGAAAATATTACAAATACTGGATCACTTTGGATGTTTATCAAAGAGAAATTGCAAACGAAACAGGTTTGAAGTTTTGAAGAACTGGTACATGAGTACATACAATTTACCCAGAGCCTATTAGAGAGTACAAAAAATAACCAAACAGTTGAGGATAAAGATAATAATGGCGATGATAGCGAAAGTGAAGAAACGAAACAAGAACCTGAATGAATCGAAGCGCATCAAGAGTATAGTGAGCATGAGTGATTCTCGAAAGAACGAGCAAATGAAGATAGTGGCATATTTTGAGTGATACAACCAGCTGTCGGGTATAAATACTTTTACGAGCAAACGCTAAGTATATTCAATCATAAAACAGGAAAGTTTATACAGGCAAATGCCCAACAACAAAAACTCGAACAAACGCAACCAGAAAAAACAAATAGTATCTATACATACCCTGGAAAAAAGTGAAAAATATACCATTTACCAATTGATATCCACCATTTATCTGTCTATAACTGGAACAGGGAAGAAGTTGAGGTATTTCAAGATGCATCTGGGAATTATTCTTTGCGATTTTTACAGACCTGTAAGACGCAAATTGGTATCTGAAAAGATCCCAAAATATTTGAGAGTGTACAAGAAGAAGACACAAAAAAACTCTACACTGGAAATAAGATAGATACCTCAAAATTCAAAACTCCACAAGATATTTTACATGTAATACAGACAACGAAGAAGTATAAGAATATCAGTCAGAGTCAATTGAATACAAAAAATATCAATCACGATACCGAAGTACTCTTTGCAGCGGATGAATTTGACTGTCTTCCTGCCAATAAGCTCTTTGTTATTCTGTGTCGAAACATCTGATTTCCAGCAAGACTTATCACTGGAATCGTTGCCTACAATGCAACAAACACCAAAGAAAATACACGAGAAACCATACTTTCAAAAACCAGGTGACATGCCTGGAGCGAGGTATATATAGAGGGGAAGTGGAAAATATTTGACGCCACTCCTATCAAAAAAGACTCAAACGAACAAGAAAATAACAACCAAGATCTTCTCAAAGGGGCACAAGAAATCATGGATACACTCTCTGAGGAAAAACCAGAAGATATTGACACTTTTGAACTTCGGGAAAATATACAAGAAAAAGTCGAACATATACACTGGGATCTCGAAAATAGCATAGAAAATATACATTTTCGCAGTGCCCTTGAATTTGTACGAGATGATGCCGAAGAAATTATCCACCACTTGCAAAATATAATTGAAAACAGAAAAAAAATACGAGGTCAACAGATCCTGTGAATGCAAAGAAAAAGGAAAAAATGAGGACTCTCAACAGGAGATCTGCGTATTGATAGTCGCGCTATACAGCGATTATCTGTTTGAAACACGAGTATTTTTACTCAGAAATCAAAACAAAAACTCACACCCAATCAGGAAGTACAATTACAGCTTCAAGACCTTTCTCTTGCGATTGATATAAGTGGATCTATGTGAAAGCTCACTGGAAATTGGGAGTGCTGAAAAAAGGCTGATTATGCCTACCTTTCGCTGGTACTCCTCTCGCTTATTGCTGAGAAATTGGACATCAATTTTACACAAGTGACCCTTTTTTGAGACCGTATCTATACCTGATCTGTGCCAGAAATTATTGAAACTTTTTGTACGAGAAACGAATATAATCATGCAAACGCAGAAGGAATTGAAACCTGTTTGAAGAACATAGAGCACTCTTCGAAGTGACTTGCCATTGTACTCTCAGACTGAGACCTCTATTCTGGAAGCAATTTTTTTAATGAACAATCAAAAGAAATCCTTAAAAAAAATCCAAATATTTTCATCCTCTGATATGGAATGGGAAAAACTGCCAGTGCAAGAATCACCCATAAAAAAGCAGAAAATGGATATACTCCAACAGTTATAGAATATCAAATGAAAGAAGCCGAAAATCCAAAACAAGCCAAGTGATATCCTCTTGAAATATATAAAAATGTGGTCAATCAACTCAAAAAAGATTTTACAACAATTATCACACAATCAAATATAGACCTTGAGAAATAATATTTTCCACAAAAACCCATAAATTTTCCTTTCTTTTTTTTGATTTTTTCATATAATCCTCCTATGAGTTTACGAAATACACGAATGGAGAGTACTCTCCTGCGAGAAGTTCGCAGCTATGTGCTTACGCATTTTCAAGAATACGAAGATGAACTTGGAATCATCAGCATTACCGAAATAAAACTGACGCCAGACAAAAGTCATCTGAGTGTTTTTGTTGCTTTTGATACCGATAAACGCCATGATATAATGCGAACACTGCGAACACTTGTACCAGAACTCAGACGATACCTATCGAAAACTCTCAGTCTACGCAGTGCCCCAAAAATTACTTTCAAGCCAACGAATGAAAAAAAACAAGCTGTAGACATTGCCTCTCTTATATCTCAACTCGATGAAAAATACCACCTTTCTGAGTAAAATCAAACATTTTTTTGCAACTTCAAAAGAAGATAAGCAATTCCAAAAACGGGTACAAAAAGAAAAAAAACAAAAGTACCTTTTTGATGCGAGTGAAAACGATAAAAAGAGTGATATCAAGAGAAAAACATTTCGCACGCAGGTAAAATCAAAATCTCAGAAAAAAACCAAAGCTCATATTTCAACCTTTGTTCATGGTCAAGTTGGCAAGAAAAAACAAAAAGATTTGAGTATTTTTATGTCTATTATTGCCGCTGTACTTTTTATTCTCAGTGGATATATCGTATGGTTTTCTCCCTATTTCAAAATTAGCCCAAATCAAGTTATCATTGAATGAATCAACAAGGGTATTGATATGAGTCTCGCTTATAAATCGATAGAATATATCTATGGAAGCAATATATTTTCTATTGATCAAAAGAAAATAGCAGCTGAACTAAAAAGTGGAATGAAAAATATCGAGTCAATAGAAGTGAATCGCTTGTACCCAAACGGTATCAAAATTCTCATAAAATCACTTCCAAATCCATTTGATACAACGATTTATTGAGTAGCAGAGCATAGGTGGGGACTTTCTACTAATGGAGTACTTATACCTATTGCCGACCTCAAAAACAATGAATTTCAATACCATTTAGAAATAATATCATACAAACTACAGTCAAGTTTATTTCGTGATTACAAAAAGATTATAAGTGATTTGAACGCTTTCTTACTTCAGCGTGTATTTGCAATTTTTGAAAATGAATGGTCTGACCTTAAAATCACAGGGGCAAAGTATTTCTTAAAAGAAAATGAAGTCCATCTGATACTTGAATCAAACACAAAAATTATCTTCACACTCCAAGATATCACTGGAAATAATACTGATATAAAAGACCAGATCTCTCGAGAGTTTCTCGGACTCAAGGAATATATACAAAATCACAAAAATACAATTCTCGAAGGAAATATCGTCTACATAGACGCGAGGATTCCTGGAAAACTCTTTATTTGTAGTGATGCGAAAATATGCAATAATAACCTTATCAATGTTTATGGAAACGCCTACAAAGTCGAAACAATACAAGAATAAGAAACAAAAAAAGCGCCTGAAACCTCTCCAGATCAAGGCACTTGAAGCGATGATAGAGCTCTATGGAGATACAAAAATAGAACTCGATTACGAGAGTGATTTCCAACTTTTGATCGCTGTTATCCTCTCAGCACAAACAACTGATAAGCAAGTCAACAAGGTAACACCTGCACTTTTTGCAAAGGTAAGAGAGCCAGAAGATATGAAAAAAATTTCACTTGAAGAAATAGAAAACCATATCCAATACATCAACTTTTTTCGAAATAAATCTCGATTTGTCAAAGAAACTGGGATTCTATTAGCAGACAAATACGGCGGGAAAATTCCAAATAATTTACAAGAAATGCAAAAACTTCCAGGAGTTGGTATCAAAACAGCAAAAGTCGTACTCTCTGTACTCTATGATATGCCCTATATTGGCGTGGATACTCATATCCATCGTGTTGCCAACCGTATGAAAATCGTCAAAACAAAAACCCCAGAGCAAACAGATAAGATTCTCGACGCACTCCTTCCAATTGACCTCAAAAAACGAATTCATCATCCCATGGTCCTCTTCGGGCGATATCACTGCCAAGCAAAAAATCCAGCCTGTAAAGACTGGACAGAGAAGGGGATTATCAATTATATCAGTTCACTTGGCGACAGCGCAAGACCGACTCCAAAAAAGAAGAAAAAATAATACTACTCACTTGATACCTCGGTCGAGAGGCCATATATGACATAGTCACTTGACTGGAGTTTTTCTGAATCGACACCAGCTTTTTTACAAGTCAACTCAAAATACCTTTGTGGTGACGGATCATTTTGTATCATTTTTGGGAGAATAATTGACATCACACCCAAACTCTGAGAGAGAAAAATAATTCATTCACTCTTGATATCAAGCTCATCAATTGACTTAAGAAGACGACGAGCATTTTGCCCCAAAACATCAACACGAATTGATATTTTTGCAAGTTCATCTACATTTTGTAAATTCTGAGAAAATCGAGGATCTTTGAGAGTCAAAAGCGCTAAATCAATACATTCTAAGAAGCTATTTTCTTTTTGACACTGGATTCGCCCAGCTGATGCAATGACCTTTTGGTCAAGATATAGCGTGATAAAAAGAGCGTCTTTTTGTGTTGTAAATTTCAGCATATCAGACTCAACATCTGCCTGTGAGAGAATACGTTTTTCTGCCAAATATGTTTGGAGAGCTCTGCGAACGAGAAGGTGCATAAAAATAAAAATTTAGGAATTAAGAAGTTCTTTTTCTACGGTTTTGAGAGAGGCTTTTTCAATTTCTTCTATATTTCAAAATACATTTCCAAGCATATCTTTTCCTGTTGAAATATAGAGTGTGTAATAGAGATACTTGATAAAAAAAGTCAAAAAAGTAAAAAGCGTAAAGGCAATCATCGATATACCCATCAAGATAAATAGAGCCGCCTCTGAATCAGATGCTCCTTTAAAAAACCAAAACACTAATCCACTCGTAAGAATCAGACTAATAATATTAGCATAAAAAGAAAGGAGGATATAGCGATACTGTGTAATCATCCCAGAAAGGAGCTCAAGCCCAAAAAGTGTCAACAAAATATGCACTAAATAGACATAGAGTATATTAGAAGTTTCAATTCCTGACTGCGAAGAAACAATCAGATAAATCGGCATCATACAGATATACAACAAAACAGTAAAAACTGAAACCTGTACATAGAGAATCCTATTTCTCGTATAGACATACGGAAAGAGCGTACGAGCCGCCCAAATATATATCATACTTGCAACCCAAAGAGCAAACATCGCAATCATAGAAAGAATCATCGGTGAAACACCGCTTTCAAGTGAAAATCGCCCCAGAGTAAAAAATGCTGAAATAAGCACACTTACCGACGTAAGAAATCCACAAAACAAAGCGACCAATGTCATCAGCAAAATTCCTGTCCAGTCTATTTTTGGAGGACCAAGACGCTCTTCATTGGTCTGAGTCATTTCTTGGAAAAAATCATTATTTTGATTTTGTTGCAGTATCTGATCTGTCATAGAAAAAATAATAAAAAAGTATAAAAATGACACCAATTGAGATTATTATATCCGCAAAATTAAAAATAGCAAAATATTTAAGTGAAAAAAAATCAATAACGTATCCATGAAATATTCGCTCATAGGTATGAGAAAGCGCCCCAGCAAGGATACACACATATCAAATATCGAGAAGTTTTGACTTCTTTGGATACTCTGTGAATACAAAATATACTCAAATAGCTATGACTAGTACAAGGGTCAAAATCTTGAGGAAAAAACCTGGAATATGAAATGAAAAAGCGACTCAAGTATTGTACGAAAGCTGAATTCCAAATATATCTGACAAAAGAGGGAAGTACTGATACAAAATCCTCTCATCAGCAACAGACACGCAAGAAATTGATGATGTTCCTGTGTAGGGACAACCAAAAACCATTGCCTGAAACACTCCATGAAAAAACCATTTGCTTATGGCATCAATAGCTATCAAAATAATGATAGATATAATTATTACAAATTTTCGCATTATAGAGAAATTAAGAGTTATTTTGAAAAGTCATTGTGAACTTGATTCAGAAGCTTCAAATGCTATTGTTCAATACATTTATAACATAAATTTTTCCCATTTGGATTTTGCTTTTTTATGAGTTCAATTTTCCATTGTCTTTTCCAGTTTTTAAATTGTTTTTCTTTTTACAAAATTCATCATATTCACACTGCAAAACTTCTTTTTGTTGCTTTTTGGTATCATTCCACTGGTTTCATTCGTCTCCATTTTTCCCAATTCTTGCTTCAAATTTTGTCAAGCATCGATCAAAAACCCGAGATTTCTTGATTTTTCCTTCTTGTTCTAGGCTTTCAAGAAGACACATGTAATCCCAGAAAACATCTCAAAGCTCATCCTCGAGATACATAAATTTATCTGGATTTTCGAGTTCTTCCTTGACCTCCTGTATTTCATCTTGGATTCCTTCGATATAGGTCGAATGTCACTTAAAAAATCCGCGATTATCAACCGTATTAAAAAAAGTGATTCTCTTATGAATCAGGCGAATAATGTTTTGAATGGTTTGAATCATAAAATCTAAAATTGTAAGCAAGTAAAGTTGTTCTGATTAAAATAATTGGAATTGATAGGGTAGAGAACAGGTGCAAAATTAGTAGCAATCTTCTGAGTTTTTTGGATTTTTCCCTCTCTTTTTTCTTCTCGCCAAATTTCATTATAACGAAAGTATTGTTGATTTTTAGAGGCAAATGTATGATTTTTCTCAAAAATATGAAATTTTTGGGGAATTCTGTTAAGAGAAAGAAGTTGTCATTTGAGATGTTTATCGGTGAGCCAAATTTTGATTTGTATGGGTGAATGAGAAGTATTTTTGATCTGCAAATCAATATAGTTTTGAACAATGGTTGCTCCGCTGCCAAAAGGCAAGACTCGTCCAGAGTCGGGAAATATATCGACACTGTGATGATATCTTTCGACAACTTCACATGGCACATGAAGCCAAATCCAATAAAAGAAGTTAGCAAGCTGACACAATCAACCACCAAGTCATTCTTTGACTTTCCCATTTGAAATCAACATTCCATCAACATAGCCTTTGTCTCGAGACAGTGTACCAAGAATATTCCAAAAAGAAAACACCTTTCCCGGTTCGATAATCACCATATCAAATTTTTTGATCGCTTGACGAATGTTGATAATTTTTTGTTCTTGCAAACGAGGATTGCTATCACCAAGCCTGCGTCTCAAAACAGATTGATGCCGAGCTGCTATATTCGGAAAATACGCCGTTCATTTCTTATAGCAAATATTTGCATTAAAAATATTACTGAATTTTCTCTTTGCTCTTTTTATCTCCATAATTGACTTTCGAAGGTTTGGATAGCGTACAGAAAGAGGAATTCGCTTGGGATTTTCATAGCGAAAGATCTGATTCTCAAGGATTTTCCTCAATTCTGCATTCATAGCTTATAAAACAATTCTTACTGCTTTTTTCTTCCCCATCTGGAGCAACTGTGGCTCGTCAGAAAGTGTGACTTCTTGACGCATATCATCAATTTTTTCACCATCAAGTCGCACCGATCCACCAGAGACCGCATTTCACACATCACCAGAAGTCCCACAAAATTTGACAGCTTTGAGAAGATTTCCAATCGTAATTTTTCCACTTTCGACCATTTCATGTTGCCCAAGAGAAACAAGCTCTATATGAGAAGTATCATTTTCGTCATATGGCTTTCCATGGTACATTGTGATAATTCTTTGAGCGAGCTCTTTTTTGAGGATATTTGGATGCTCACCATCTTGTATTCGAGTTTTTATCTGCTCAATCTCTTCGAGTGTTGCATCTGTTGCAAGCTCAAAATAGTGAACAATCAAATCATCTTGTACATTGATCAATTTTTGATACATAGACTGCGGCGCCTCATCAATAAGAATACAATTTGGTCTGGTTTTACTCATCTTCTCTCCATCCGTCCCAAGAAGCAAATCAAACGTCATAATATCTTGTTTTGGCATATCAAAAGCGCTCATAATCCGTCTTCAAGCAAGCAAATTAAAGTACTGATCATTTCCACCGAGCTCAACATCACACGATCCGTACTTACGAGCAATGCATACACTATCATATCCTTGCATAATAGGGTAGAGAAATTCCTGCAGAGAAATTCGCATTCCTGCCTTGTATCGCTTTGAGAAGTTATCACGATCGAGCATTTCTGCTACTGAGAAATTTTTTGCAAGCTCACCAACTCCAGCAAAATTGACCGCATCAAGACCTTCACTATTATAATAAATCTCAATTTTTTCTGTATCAATTACTTTTGCAAACTTTTGCAAAAAAGCCTCGGCATTGGCTCGAGTTTCTTCTCGAGTAAGCATTGGTCGCTCCGCATCTTTATCACTCGTGTCACCAACTTGAGCCGTCGCATCACCAAATAAAAGCACGATTTTGTGTCCCATTTTCTGAAATTCTTTGAGCTTGAGAAAGGGGACCATATGTCCAATATGAACCTTTGCTGCTGTCGGATCAATCCCAAATTTTATAGTCAACTTTTGCCCTGATGCAAGTTTTTTCTCGAGATTTTCCCGATCGATAATATTAGAGACTCATTTTGTGAGAAGGTTTTGAATTTGATTCATAGAGATTAGAAATTAGAATTTAGAATTTAGAGAATAGAAGGTAAATAATTTACATATTGAGTCATTCTGAACTTGATTCAGAATCTTCAAATTTTATTGTTCAATAAGTTTATAAAATAAATCTTCCCAGTCTTTGTTTTCTTTTTCAATTAATTCAATTTTCCACGACCTTTTCCAATTTTTTATCTGCTTTTCACGAATAATTGCAGATTCAATCGTATCAAAAGATTCATAGTATACAAGCTTTTTACAATTATATTTTGCAGAAAATGATCCCTTATGAATAATTTCCTTATATTCAGAAATTCTTTTTATAAGATCAGAAGTAACACCGGTATACAAACTTCACTGATAATTATTTGTCGTAATGTATACATATCAATTTGTCATATTTTCTAAATAAGGAAGATTCCGGATCAAGTCCGGAATGACTTTTTTTACAACACCTTATCTATAAGCCCATATTTCATCGCTTCTTTCGCGCTCATATAGTTATCACGATCACAATCTTTTCGGATAGTCTCAAGGTCTTGACCCGTATGATCAGCAAGGATCTTATAGAGCGTATCACCTGTTTTCATAATATGATCAGCGGCAATCTTGATATCGACAGCTTGACCCTCCATGCCACCAAGTGGCTGATGAATCATCACTTCCGAATGCTTGAGTGCGTAGCGTTTTCCCTTCGCACCACCAGCCAAGATAATCGATCCCATCGAAGCCGCAAGTCCGACACAAATCGTGATAACATCTGGTTTGATATACTGCATGGTGTCATAGATTGCAAGTCCAGCCGTCACATGTCCTCCTGGAGAATTCACATACAGGGTAATTGGTTTTTTTGGATCCATTTTTTCAAGAAAAAGTAGCTGTGCTACAACTGTATTTGCAACAGCAGAATCAATCGCATCACCGAGAAAAATCACACGATCCTCGAGCAGGCGAGAATAGATATCATAGGCTCGCTCTTGACCACCGACCTTATCGATGACAGTTGGAATAAGTCAAGCACTTATATGCTTGTGTTTCGATTTTTTAGACATAGACAAAAATTTAAAAAAATACGAGGTAATTATATAAAGAAACCGAAAAAAAGCAAAAGGAAGTTGAACTTTTCCCTCTTTACTTTTAAGGGATTTTTTATATAATGCTCGCATGAAAACAAAGAAAAAAATCCTCTTGTTTCACGATATCTTCCTGATGAAGGGCGGGGCAGAGCGGATGAATATCGAAATTGCTAAGATTCTTGATGCCGATATTGCAACAGCCTACTGGTCACCAGATTGCTATGATGCTCGATTTATGGGATTCAAGTGAAATATTATTCAGGTACACCCACATTTCAAAAAAGGTATGCTGGGTTTTATAAAAATGAAATGGCGATTTTTCCGATCAAAAAAAATTCTCAAAGAATATGAGATTGTTTTTTTCTCAAATGAAGCGATTTCAGCAATTTGGGGACTCTCAGAGCATCAAAAAAGTTTTTATTATGCTCACTCGATTTCTAGGCATCTCTTCGATCTCTATGATGAGTATCTAGCAAAAGTACCAAGGATGGCAAAAATTCCATATAAAATCACTGCTTTTTTCTTAAAAAAAATCTACCTTTCTGAGATAAAAAAAGTCGATACTCTTTTTGTCAATTCAAAGACAAACAAAAAAAGAGCAGGGAAGTGGCTTGGGAGAAAGGATGCACACATCCTCTATCCACCGGTAGATACAAAAAAGTTCTCTCCAGAACATAATACCCATTTTCGCGAAAAGTTTCCATGACTGCCAAATACTTTTTTTCTCTCCTTTGCACGACTGACGCATACAAAGCGTATTGACCATATTATCGAAGCCTTTCGAAGTATGCCTGATAAAAATGTTGTTATTCTTTTTGGTCCTGAAGATTCTCAGCGAGAAGAATATATGAGACTTGCCGAGATTGAACCAACCAAAGAAAAATGAAAAGCCATTCAAAGTAAAAAATATCCAAATATTTACTTCTATTGCCTCAAAAACAATGATGATCTTGTCGATTGCATTAGAAATGCCACAGCTACAATCGCTGTTAGTAAAAATGAAGATTTTTGAATGGTCGTAACCGAATCTGCCGCCTGTGGAACTCCAGTTATTGCCATCAATGAATGAGGATTCCAAGAGACTATAAAAGTCTGAGAAAACTGACTTTTCCTTGATACCCATGATGACACGCATATATATGCTGCAATTATCAAGATGATAACCGAAACCCCAGAAACTTACTGGGAAAAACTGGCAAAAACTTGCACGAACTCAATTGAAGAATTTTCTCTCGAGAATTTTGAGAAAAAACTCAAAGAATTTGTAGAAAAATAAGTTTGTAAAAAAGAGAAAAATATGATAGTATGCTTCTATATTCTATTATAAATCAAGAAAATTATGGAAGTTACGCCAAATATATCTGACTGGGAAGAGATGTTGCATATACATCTTGCACGACCAGAATCGTTCAAAAATAATCTTGATACAGAAAATGAAGATTTTAAAAATCTTCCGGAAAGATTGGGCAATTTTTTAATAGATACAGGATTTATACAAGGAATGGAGTATACAAATCGATGGCATGATGAATATAATTCTCGATCAAAAAAGATATTTATGTGATTGCATAATATGCCAGAGAATGCAAGACAACGATTTATTGTCATGCTTTGAGATTCATTTCCTTTGGATTGAGACGAAACAAAAAGATATACAATACTTCATGAAACTTCCCATGCGTATCAGGAATATTTATACCATAAAGAACTCTCAGAAAATAATGTATGAATAAATAATTGAAGTGCTGCTAATATATGGGCACAAGAAGTATTAAAGGGTACTATGGATTCTACTTATGCAATACTTTGGAAAGAAATGTATGATATAAGAATGAGAGATTTATGACGAACTCATGGGCTCTCTACTTTTGGGAGTGTTGAGAATTATACAATTCCAGATAATGAAGAGGAAAGCGATAGAAAAGAGGAAAAGGAAAGAAAAAAGAGAGAAAATAAGAGAAGCCAAGCAGCTATAAGGGCTATTGAAGATGCCAATGAACTCGTCAACATGTACTTATGGGACCCCACATATCTACAAAACTTTCTGCGCTATATAAGTTGACAACTGCATTTTAGCGACGAACAAATCTATAATGAATGATTTGTAAAAATCACAAAAGAATACGCAAATATTCTTCTCGAACTCATATGAAATTATGTGGAAGAAATGATGAAAACCATATCGAAACATGAAGACAGTAAAGAGAGGGGTTTACGTACAAGAAAGGTTTTTAATCATACATTGATACAAACCCTATAATCTTATATTCTCTCTCATACCCATTTTTTTAACTTTTCGATACTTGCAAGGAAAATTTTTGTGGTTTTTTTCTTATCAGAAATACTGATAAATATTTCAATATCTCACTTCTCTTGAGATTCAAGGAATTTCTTGAGTTCAAGGAGGTCATCTCGAGTCCAAAAAGGAGGGACTACAATCGTATATCTTTTTACATCTTGTTCATGAGCATCTTCATGAGTATCTCATTTCTGAAATCTTTTTGCTAATGCAAAAAATTGCGATATAGTAAACACTTTTACAGCGCTCGTGTCTTTTTTGGCTTCATCTTTTTTTCCAAAACCAGCAGAAGGGGAGACAGATATCTCACCTCGCTCATCATCAAAACGCAACCTTCCATTGGCTATAACCATATGATCTTCTTGGATTTTATATTGATAGGCGTCAAAATCCTTAGGGAAGACAAGAATCCGAAAATCAAATCATTTACTTTCCACTCGAGCAACAATCATTTTGCCACCAGATTTTGTTGGAATATGTCGCACCTCAGCGATAAAACCAATAAGTGTCGCATACTGAGACTCCTCTTTTTGTTTTTGTTGAGATTTGTCCTTTTTTGTATCATTTTTTTCATTTTGTCAGGATGAAGTTCACTCTAGATTTTCTTGAGTATCTTCATTTTCCTGAATCAAATCATCACCAGAATTCCGCCTTTCAATCCAGTCATAAATAACTTTTGTATTTTTTGATTTTTGCTCAACAAAATCACCAACCATATCCATCGGATGACCTGAAACCGGATATCCTATCATTTCTTTTTCTCATTTGAGCCTCTTCTCAAATGTCATCGGTTCAGCTTTTTCGAGCTCAAAAGATACACCAGAATCATCTTCCATCATATCAAAAAGTCCGATTTGAGAAGTCTCATTCTTGTGCTCGATTTCCTTGAGATAAGCGGTCATTTTTGGGATACTCTTCAAAAGAGAATTCCGCTCACCAAACTGATCCAACGCACCAGAGTAAATCAAAGATTCAAGCGATTTTTTATTGATAACAGCTCCACCGGTACGCGAAATAAAATCTTCAATTGAGGTAAATTTTTGCTTTTTGACACTTTCTCGAATCTTGGCAATCGGAACATCTCAGAGTCATTTTATGGCTTTAAGTCAGAAGCGAATATTTGCATTATCAATAAAAGTAAAGTGTCCTCGAGATTCATTGACATCTGGGGGGAGAATCTCAATTCACTTCGCGCGAGCTTCTTCGATTTCAAGACGAATTCGATCGGTATCTTCTTCATCACTGACCATAAGAGCTACCATAGATTCAGTGGGGTAGTAGGTTTTCATATATGCCGTTTGATACGCAATCATCGAGTAGCAGGCAGCATGCGATTTATTAAACCCATATCCAGCAAATGGCTCAATAATATCGTCAAAGATATATACTGCCAAATCCTTTGGATGTCCTGCCTGTATGGCTGCATCGATGAATTTTTCTCGCTGTTCCATGAGAAGTTTGTATTTTTTCTTACCGATGGCACGACGAAGTATATCGGCTTCACCGAGTGAAAACCCTGCAAATGCCTGTACGATTTGCATAATCTGCTCCTGATACACAGCAATACCATAGGTTGGCTTTAGGATGTTTTCGAGGGAAGGATGTGGGTATTCTACTGTCTTTCGTCCAAATTTTCTATCGATAAATTCTGGAATATACTGCAGCGGACCAGGACGGTACAATGAAACCATCGCAATCAAATCCTCAAAACTCGACGGTTTGAGATCTTTGAGATAACGCCGCATCCCCACCGACTCAAACTGAAAGACTCCAGTTGTATCTCACTCTCCAAAAAGTGAGAGTACCTTTGGATCTTCATAATCAATCTTGAGAAGGTCGATTTCAACGCCATGTACATCTTTGACAATTTTGACCGCTCTGTCCAGGATAGCAAGGTTCCGCAAACCAAGAAAATCCATCTTGAGAAGTCAAAGGTCTTCAAGTGGACCAGCAGAAAACTGTGTTACCGTCGTGCTGGGGTCTTTTGGTGGTGGTTGAAGCGGGCAAAAATGTGTCATCGGTTCTGGAGCAATGATAACGGCGCACGCATGAACTCAAAGCTGTCGAACGGTTCATTCTAGACGAATTGCACTATCGATTACTTTTTTGTAATTTGTGTTTGTTTCATAGGCTTCTTTGAATTCTGGTGATTCTTCGAGTGCTCACTTCAGGGAAATTCATGGTTTAGCTGGTATGAGTTTTGCAAAATCATTCATCTCCTGAAAAGGAATACCAAGAGCTCTTCCAGCATCTTTGACCGCTGCTCGAGCAGCCAGCGTCCCAAAAGTACACACCTGTGTGACATGATCAGCTCCATACTTTTCCCGTACATATGAGAGCACTTTGTCTCGACCTTCATCAGAAAAATCCACATCAATATCGGGCATAGACACACGAGATGGATTTAGAAATCGCTCGAAGAGAAGTCAGTATTTGATTGGATCAATATCGGTAATTCCTGATAAATATGCCAATATCGCCCCAGCCGCCGATCATCGCCCGGGTCCAACCGGCACTCAGTGCTCTTTTCCATACAAAATAAAATCTGCCACAATACAAAAATAACCATTAAATCCCATGATATTAACGACAGAAAGCTCATATTCAAGGCGATCAACGAGGAATTTTTTTTCTTCATCTAAATGCGAAATAAGATCTTTTTTTTCTTGAGAATACGATGATTTTGCAATGTCCTGAAGCTCTTCGACAGAAATAGTATTTATCTCTCTCTTTTCTTTTGGTACAATGATTTTTTGCAACAGTATATCCTGCTGTTTTTCATCAAATCAAAAGCCATATCGGGTATTGAGTCATTTAATACACAGCTGTCGCAAAAACCACTCCTCACTTCAAAAGGATTGAAACTGTTCTTTGTGAGTAGCATTGTGCTGCTTTACACTTTCTTTATAGACTTCAAATTCTGCTTTTTGATCATCAGAAAGAGGGAAGACCGGAATTTTATACTCTCAATAGTCTATCTTGAGGTCAATCATATTTGCAATTTTCTGCGTATTTTCATAGGCTTCTGGAGCATAGACAAACAGTTCTTTCATCTCATCTGAGCAGCGAATTGAATAGTCTCCTTCCATAAGCGTAGAACGATCTGGATCATCAAGCTCTCGTCCAGCTGCAACTGCCGACATCATATCCTGGACCTCAGCATCCTGAGTTGTAATGTAGTAAGCATTGTTTGTTCAGACATACTGGTAATTGCGATCTTTTGCAATACGGATAATGGTTTCATTTATTTTTGGCTGCATCGCTCGATCTGGATGCTCTTGTATTTCCAGAAAGAAATTTTGTGATCAAAAAATATTTATATAGTATTCAATTCGATCGATAATGTATGAATCTTCTTTTCCTGTGATGATTGCCTGTCAAATCTCTCCATACATTGAGCCAGAGAGGGCAATGATATTATTTCAGAATTCCTCTAAAAGCTCGAAATCAATACGAGGTTGACCTCATACATATCACTCAAGCTGAGATTTTGTCACAAGCTGGATAAGATTATGATAGCCTTGAAGGTTTTTGGCAAGCAATACAATTTCATAGAGTTCATTGTCCTTCTCTCGATTGGCTCGTCATTTTTTTGAGATTTGAAATTCGACTCAAATAATTGGTTTCACGCCTTCGTTTTCACAGGCTTGATAAAACTCAAAAGCACCGTAGAGATTTCCTGCATCAGTGATAGCGATAGCTTCTTGACCGAGCTCTTTGGCTCTGGCAGCAAGTTTTTTTGGGTTTCCAAGCGCCTGCTGAAAAGTATAGTGTGTATGGTTATGAAGGTGTATAAAAGACATGTTGTGTATTATAAAAAAAATTTAAGGAAAAGCAATATAGATTTTAAAAAGGATTTTTTGATAAAAAAACTGGTAAAAAACCTGATCAAAAAGGGAAAAATCTTCTTTTCCTCTCAAAAAAGTATATAAAACAACAAAAACATTTGCATTATTTTTGAAAATATGCTATCATATGTGCATACGTATATTTTTAACTTTCTTTCAATTATGTCAATTTTTGATGATCTCCTCAAATGAGGAAACAAAACAGAGGATGCTGCTGCACAAGGGAGTGGGCAGGGAACTACTGCACAAGGGAGTGGACAGGGTGATGATGCTACGGCGCAAGCCCAAGCTGCAAATCCTATCTCAACTGAAGCCTCAGATATTATTATCCCTTCGGAACCTCAAATGCCAGCGGTCGAAAGTCCTGTTGTCCCAAATGTGATTGCCACTGATTCAACGGTGAATCCATCAATGGAGGCTGTCATGCCACAAAATACTCAAATGCAGGGGCCTACACAAAATATTCCTCTGCAAACAGCTCCTACTCCAGACCATCTGGCACCAATTCAAGAAATAAGTACCAATCCTCAAGCCGTTCTCGAGGCAAACACTCCAATCCCTACTACTCCAATCGAGCAGGTCAATAGCGAACCATCTATTGTTTCTCTCTCACCAGTTTCGAAAAATCCGAGTAAACCACAAGAAATGCAAGAGCCACAAATCTCTCAAACAAAACAGGAAGAAGGATGACTCTTTGATATGACACAAGCAGCAGAAGAAAATGAAATAAAATCAGAAGTCGAGAATTCAAAACCTCTCGATCCAATCCAAGCAATGACGCTTGAAGGATTTATTCACACCTCTCTCGAATCTATCGAATCTATGATGAGAGATCTTGATAATGAAAAAGTTGAAACTGAAGATAAGGCTGCTCAATATAAACAACAAAAAGAAGATTTTGCACAAAAAGAACAGGATGCCTATGAGGCCATAACACAAATAGAGAAGAAAAAAGAAAGAGTAAAAAGGATACAAGAGTACTTCAGAGCGCAAGAAAAATGAGAAACACTCAAAGTATCAGGATCAGTAGAAGCTGGACTGACAGAACTTTCAACAAAAGAAGCGGTCAAAAAAACAGTTGAACCAAAAAAACCAGCCACACGAGCAAAACGAAGTACAAAAACACGAAAAACAACACGAAGAAAAACAACTGCAAAAAAAGAAACAGAAAATACTCCACTTCTCTAAGAAGATCCTATAAAAAAAATACCCTTTCTTGAAAGGGTATTTTTTTATGTACACATTTTTTAATTAAAAAAACGAATTCGATCAGAGCTTGGATGAGTACGAAGTTTTTCAAGGGTTTTTGCTTCTATTTGTCGCACTCGTTCCCTCGTAACACCAAATTCTTTTCCTACCTCTTCGAGGGTGTGCATCTCTCATCCATCAAGACCAAACCGCATCACGACAATTTTCTTTTCTCGATCCGTCAAAAAATCAAGCATCTCATAGAGGTTTTCCTTGAGAATAGCTAAATTGGTCGCTCGCTCTGGTGTCAAATACTTGTCATCTTCTACAAAATCTCCAAGCGTCGTATCTTCTTCTCCGCCAACAGGTGAATCCAAAGAAAGTGCATCCTGAGAAATTCGCATGATCTGACGTACCTTCTTGATATCCATATCCATTTCGAGAGCAAGCTCCTCCATAAGTGGCTCACGAGCAAGTTCCTGAGTCATACGACGGAAGGTGAATTTGAATTTATTGATCGTCTCCTCCATGTGAACCGGAATACGAATAGTACGAGCCTGATCAGAAATAGCTCGTGTCACCCCCTGACGAATCCACCATGTTGCATAGGTCGAAAACTTGAATCCCCGATCGGGATCAAACTTGTCAACAGCCCGAAACAGACCAACATTTCCTTCTTGAACCAAATCAAGAAGACCAAGCCCTCTTCCCATATATTTTTTTGCAATAGAGACAACCAGACGAAGATTAGCTTCAGCAAGCCGTTTTCTGGCATCTTGATCTCATTTTTGGATCAGTTTTCAGAGTCGAACTTCTTCCCCGGCATCAATAAGATTAAATCGTCCAATTTCATTTAAATACATACGAATCGAATCATCGGAAATCTCTGAGAGATCGATTTCCTCTTTTTTGTCTTTTGTATCAAAAACTCACTCCTGATCAAGAGAATCAACAAGATCAATTTTGAGCTTAGAAAGTCGAGCAAATACCTCATCCATAAACTCAATATCATCACTGTCTGGAAGGGCAGACATCACTTCATCATAGACGAGTTTTCCTTCAGATTTTCCTTTTTTAAAAAGAAACTGAAGCTCATCAGAAAGTCATTCGAGATATTCTTCTGGCACACTGACATCAAGGAATTTTTTGAGTTGTTTTTGTCGACGCTTATCAGTAAAGAAGTCTTTTGGTGCCTTGTATTCAGACTCTTTTCATTTTTCTGATTTTTTAGCATCTTGAGAGTCATCCTCATCTTCTTCAAACTCATCTTCAAACACTTCTTTGAGTTCATCGAGATCCTCAGACTTGAGTTCTGCAAGGTCTTCTTTTGAGAGAATTTGAGAAGCATCAAGATCAAGAGAATCAAGATCGATAGAAGTCAAATCGACTTCTTGTGCTTTTTGAGATGATTTATCTTGTTTTTTTGGGGTCTTTGATTTTTGAGTCATAATAAAAATTAAGATTTAAGAACACTTTGAGAAATTCACAGTTTCTTTGCTTTTTTGATAAAAACATCAATAGGCGTATTTGCCGATCGATTCTTGTATTCCTTGGCAAGCAAAAGACCATGAATACGATTTAAAATATCCATCATATTCTTTTTTTGAATATCCTGTGATGATGATGGGTTGGCTTCTTCAAGATATAAAATTATGGTGTTGAGCGTTTCGGTATCATCATCGAGTAATTTCTCTGATAATACTCGCACCAGCAATCAAGCACCCTCGATTGAAGAAAGATCCTCTATAGTATACGCAAATTTTTCAAAAAACAAGTCAAAAAAATTATATTTCCATAAATAGACAGCAAGCAAATCCAAAATTGACGGGGTAAATGATGAAGTTTCATCTTCCATTTTTTGTGAGTGAGCCGGCAAACGCAGGCGACGATAGGTACTATACAACACATCAATAGAAATACCAAGACTCGAAGCAATATGCTGCATATAAATATCAACCTCCACTTCAGACTTGAGTTGTTTTATGAGTCGAAGGCAGGTTTCTATGAGTTGTTTTTTACCGATAATAGTTGATGTATCGTATTTTTTTTCTCCCATTTTCAGATAAAAATCAACCACATTGAGCGCTGTTTCTTTCAGAGATTCGACGTTCCCACCACTTTGGACGTAGTCATCTGGATCTTTGCCATTTGGAATATGAATAATTCTAATTTCTATATCTTGATTCAAGAGGTTTTCTATTGAAGCAAATGTCGCCTGTACTCAGGCATTATCACTGTCAAGCATTAGATATACCACCTTAGAAAATCGTTTTAAAATCCGAATATGATGCGGGGTAAGAGCCGTTCCACTGATTCCGACAACATTGGTAAGTCCTGCCTGATGGAGTGAAATGGTGTCCATTTGTCATTCGACGATATACACTTCTCCACACTTCATAATAGACTGCTTTGCGAGGTGGAGCCCATAGAGGATTTGGCTTTTGTCGAAAATGCTGGATGCTGGAGAATTGAGATACTTTGGCTCACCAGAAGAGAGGATCCGACCAGTAAATGCTACTGTATTTCCCATCATATTTGCAATCGGAAATATCACACGACCAAAAAATTTATCTCGATTTGAATTGACAAAAATCCCACATTCTTTGAGGAAAGAAATATCGAATCACTGGGCTTTCAGGGCATACAAAAGATCTCGTGGCGCAGAGGAATACCCAAGTTTGAAAGCCTTGATCGTCTCAAGAGTCATTCATCGATTTGTAAGGTACTCAAGGGCTTTTTTTCCTTCGTCAGAAAACAAATGACTGTGATACCAATCTGTAGCAATCTTATGAGCAAGATAGGGATCTTTTTCTGGTGGGATTGCCTTGTTACTAAACCCTTTGAGCTCAATACCCGCTTCTTTGGCAAGAATTTTGACAGCTTCTCTGTACTCAATTTGTTCTATTTCCATCAAAAAATTGATGGGACCTCAGCCTTTCCCACAACCAAAACACTTGGCAATATTTTTTGCTGGAGAAATTACAAAAGATGGTGTCTTTTCTTGATGAAATGGACAGAGAGCCTTGTAATTGGCACCAGCTCGCTTGGTTTGAGTGTATCGATTGACCACATCGAGTATGGCAATTCGAGATTCTATATCTTGGCGAAGAGACACTGATTTTTTGAAGTTAGAAATTAGATATGCGATTGATTTATTGACGAATTTTGAATTCTACATTATCGATATTAGAAGCAACATTTTTGAGCCAGAAAGGCGATGAACGGATATCAACCTCTTTGACATGTCATTCATTGATGAGCTTTTCTATAGCTTTATCATTTGGTAATCAAAGAATAAGTGTTTTAAGGTGTTTTACAATAACATTTGTTGCATTTTCAAAATCAAAAGTCTTACTGGCCTCAAGTTCCATGGTTGCTTTAACTGAAAGTCCATCTTTTGCTCGAGAAATCACATTTGCAATTCGCAATGTATCAGCATGGATAGAAAGCTCTTTTTCTGATCCATCAAGGAGTTTTTCCCGAAATACTCGTGTCAAATATTCTATCGTCGCTTTTTTATCAATAATAAGAGCTGTGACCTGAGTCTTGACTTTGAGTTCAATTTCATCAGCAAAATCTCAATACTTGTGGCCAGATACGATTTCAAATGTTGTACCAGAAAACGAAACACCATCAGAAAACAGCATATAATCACCTCCTATTTCTGGGGCATTATTTTGAATTTTTTCTTGTACCATATCAATTCATATTTTTTTAACCTGTTCAGTAAGAACTCATTCAAATCACTTCACTTCTTTTTCTGTGACCTGATGCCTCGTTGGATTTTGTCCACCAGAAAAATCACCCTTTGCTTTTGCATAGACCTTATCTCGATTAAATTTGAGTCCTGGAATCGTCAAATCGGTTCCTGCCAGAATATTTCCTCGCTCTCATATAATCCTATCAGCTGCATCATAATCATCGGCCACCACCTCTACATCAGTCGTTCCCATTTCTGTGAAACCATTGAGACTTTTAGACTTTGGAATTTTTACCCAGTCAAGCGATCGAAACACGAGTCCATCAGGCGTGACAAATCGAGTTGATGGACGAAGTTCTTGGTTGACAGTCAGTTCATTATAAATAGTAATAATTCATCGAGATCGTAACGCCGACTCTGGATCAATCGTTTTGACAGTAAAACGCATGGTTGTCTCAACAGGGAACTCCAATTTTTTCATTTGTTTTACATTATCTGCTTCAAGAAGGGATCCTGTCATTATCTTGTAAATGATATTCGCTGGTACCGATTCTACTGTTATTTGAGGGCTTACTGTGACAATAGTTTTTGAAACTGCAAAGTGAAAAATAAAGAGAAGAAGTGTCACAGAAACAAATAATCCTGCAATAATCAAAATTATTTGTCCATTGTGCTTTTTGAAATGAGGAAGTTTTTTCGTTTTTGTTTTACGAATAAAGAGTATAAACCATATATACATCGCACCTCGTCGGATTTCATACCATAAATATTCAAGCATGCTCATATTATGAGTGGCAAGATTACCTGATGTATACTTACGCTCAAATTCTGCTCGAAGTCATGCTACTTCTGCTTGTATTCCAAGTGATTGAGCTGAAAGCATGGTTTTTTTGTCGGCGACTCGAAGGATATATCGATCACTGGCAAAACGCTTCGAAAGCACAAGTAAAAAATCTCGAGAAATTGGAAAACTGGCATCAAGCAAATCAATCTTGATAACCTGTGTATGCGTATTAAGCATATCATTGATCTGCTTAATAGCAGTAATTCGAGACGCATCAGCGCTTATTCGAAGGGTGGTATTATTTTTATGATTTTTTTTTGACATAATTATTCGTAATTATAAAGGACATATCGTAGAATGCGGACGAGTGGATCTTTTTTGACAAACAGAAGTTCAGAGGCGATGAGAGAAAGTCCATAGGTAATAGCTTCTTGATGACGAAATTCTCTTGGTATCAAAGTGGTCATCCGCTTTTTTCTTACTGAGTATCACAGAAGTTTTTCAAAATACCTTCAAAATGTTCTTGTTACATATGGATTTTCAAAAATATTTCCGTGAAAAAATGCATGAGAAAAGCGTATATTTGTGGTGTTTTCTTGAAGAAATCATGCTATCATATCACTGATATATTCAAAGAAATCAGCCACAACCGCTCGGTACACATCGCCGCGAATTGCCTGTTCATCCCAAATAATATTTTCTATTTGAAGAAGTGAAAGAAAGGTTCAATGTGTTTTTTTATGAGCATCACGGATATTTTCCATTAGCATTCGAGTTCCGACTGGAAATGTTTCAAGCTTATAGATTTCATTATTTTGAGTAAGTGTGATATTTGTATAGGTATACCCAATATCAATATAACAAGCGGTATCAAGAGCATACTCAGTCTGCTCGACAATTTTTGGAAGAACGAGAGGGGTTGGAATCAAAGAAATCGTCCGCTCATCGAGACTTGCCATCAGAGATTTGATAATATTAAATTGACTTGATGGTACAAAAATATTGATAATACACAAAGAGACTTTTTTTCCTTTTGATCCAATAGGCTGGACCACTCTTTGTTCGTCGATATTCACACGAGTAATCGTCGAGGAAACCAACCGAAGATCAGTTGAAAGTCCTCAAAGTTTTTTGTAGGCTTTCTCACGAGCCCGTCGAAACGAAGCTCACTCTGTTTTTTTGATCATAGTATCTAACTCATCCATCGTCATAGGGTCATTTGGATCACTCCTGAGATACTGGGTCGAAATAGTATCAGTAATGAAATATTGAGAAGAAAATGAAGCAATAATATCTTTTGGGATTTCATCGAGATCTTTTGATGCATGAGTAATAGCCTGTACAACTGTCTTCATGACACCAGAGAGATTATCAATTTCTCACTCTACAAAATTTTTTCTATTTTGCCGAACAGTCGCATAACCAACTTCCTTGAGCGTCATATCCTCAATATCATACACTCCCACTTTTGCTCGATAGGTACCGAGATCCAGTGAAATGAATCGATTATAATCGTGGATATGAGAAAGACTAAATGCCATAAAACTACAAGAAAAACCTCTCCTCAAAATAGTGAGATATTTAATGAATCATATAATATAAAATTTTGAGAAAAAAGCAAATTTGTTTCACTCGAATATATACAAAAAATCTACACGTCTTCGTGCTCTTTGATGCCTCCAAGATAATTTCCATCACTATCGGCTTCTTGCCAGCTAATTGCATTCACTGGACAAGCAGAAATAGAATCGTCAACATCCTGCCCACTATAATCATCGAGTGGAAGGACACAAGAAAGCCCATCATCATCCAGTTCAAAAACATTACTCGAAATTGATACACAAGCACTGCAGCCGATGCAAGTAGAATTCACATGAGGCTTTTTTAATACTCATTGAAGTTTATTTTTTTGTTCGTCAGAAAGCATAGAAATAAAAATTATTCTTGCATATTTTATAAAAATTGGTATTATTAGCAAGATTTTTTTATACTTTTTTTATGATACGGACTCTTTTTGATTGGATTCTTCGATTCCTTATAGTATTTCTTCCTTTCTCTACGGTTATTAGCGTGTTTCTTGTTTACAGGGTAGGGATTCCTTGAAGCCAATTTATCAAAGAAATTCTTCTCTTTTTTATTTTTCTTTTGTGTTTTTTACTCTTACTTGAAAAATGGAGAAAAACGAAGAAATTTCCTCTTCAACTTGGCTGGCTTGATGGTATTATAATTACCTATATCATCTGGATGGTTGCAATCACTCTTCCGACAACTGGACTCAGCGGTCTTATATATGGAGGTCGCTATGATCTCATATTTCTCCTTGTATTTTTGTGTCTCTATCATGGATATGAATTTCTTTCCAAGCCATTTTCTTACTACCTCAAGCTATTTCTCATCTCTGGGGGAATCATGCTGTTTTTGAGTGGACTGCTCAAGTGGCCTCTCTCCGAAGATATACTTCTTTGGTTTGGGTATTCTGGAAATCCGTCTGCATGGCAGTTTGGAAGTGCTCCTCCTATTTTTCACTGAGTCGATGGAGCAAATGTACGAAGGTTTCAGGGTCTCCTTGACGGACCAAATACAATGGGGGCATATGTTATCTTCTTTTTTTGAGTCTTTCTCTATTACTCAAGACGGCACAAAGATTGGTATTTTGTCATCGGAATAATAAGTATTGTCCTTGTCATGATGGTAATGTATACCTATTCCCGAAGTGCCTGGATTGGACTGGCTGGAGCTGGACTCTTGATGATACTTGCCAGCATGAAATCACTCTATAAAAGATACAAATTACAGTCATTTGTTCTTTTTGCTGTTCTTTGAGTTGTCATCGGATACCTCTATGTACACTACACAACACAAAACACAGCTGTCATCAATCGTACTGGATCAAATATATGACACTTTGAGAGAATTATCTTTGGATGGAACCGATTTCTTTCTCATCCAATAGGGCAGGGAATGGGAAGTGCTGGACCTGCCTATAGACATGTACAGGATTTAAAATGACTTTCTCATGATGAGGTCGAAAAAATAGACTATGAATATATCCCTGAAAGCTGGTTTGTACAGCAGTGTATAGAGG
Organism: Candidatus Altimarinota bacterium; assembly: GCA_002747975.1. Lineage (GTDB taxonomy): Bacteria > Patescibacteriota > Gracilibacteria > BD1-5 > UBA2023 > GN02-873. The sequence goes on from PDRA01000021.1 coordinate 41,642, forward strand.
GTGGGATTATATGATGAGCACTATTTTTTATTATTATTGGAGCCCTTGGAATTCTCTTGCTCTTGTTTCATCCATTCCTATGAGCGGCGTTTGGCGGTGTTGCGGCTATGAATCTCGTCCTTCATACCTATGAATCAAGTGTAGTATCGTATACAATTTTTATTATTATCTGAATCATTCTCGGGTATGCAAAAAGTAAACGCAAAAAATCGCGATAAGATATTTCTTTTTGTCGGAAGACTTGAAAAAGAGAAATGAGTTGATATCCTTCTCAAAATTCTCGATGACAAGAGAAATACAGCAGGGGACTGGAAATGGCACATTTTTTGAGATGGGAGTTTTTTTGACGCACTCAAAAAAAGAGAAAGTAATAAGATTATCGTGCATGGAAATGTCAGCACAAAAATTTTAAATACTTTTTTTAAAAAAGCGAGTTTGACATTTATGCCATCAAGATTTCTCGAAACTTTTGGGCTTGTGGCACTTGAGAGTCTTTCAAATGGTACGCCAGTATGTGGATTTGCGAAAGGAGGCCTTGCTGATATGATTCCTCCAAGTCTTACCATCGATGAAGCGCATCCAATTGATAGCTTTTTTGAAAAAGCACAAAACAACCATTTTGAACTCATAGATACAGAGCCTTTTAGCTACCAAACTTGGGAAAAAAATCTTATAAAACATACCAAAGGTACAAAAAAAATACTTCTTATCTCGGACTACATTAGTCGGATTGGTGGAGCTGAAACCTATACCATCAATCTCAAGAACTCACTCGAAAGCATCGGAAAAACAGTCAGGATTATTGGGTGTAAAAAAAGTCCTTCTCCCCTCATGAGAAAACTTTTGTTTTTGATGACGCCATTTGCTTTTTGGAGGGCTCAAAAGATAAAAACAGAAGTGCGAACTTTTGGGCCAGATCTCATCTGGTGCGGAACGATAACTCGCTACATTGGTCCTTGGGGAGCAAGAGTTATCGCAAAAGATCGCAATAGTAAAAAATATATTACTCATCACGATATAGGACTAATATGTCCACGACCATCCAAAATATACCATGAAACTCAGATTCCAAAATCCCTCACACTTTCGAGCTGGCTCCGATGAGAGCGAAATATATTGAGTATACTTTTGATACTCGGGAAGTGGCTCTATGTACAGTGGATTTGGAGATATATAAGGACTTTTGATATTCATCTTCTTCCATCAAAATGGATCAAAAAACACCTTCCAAGAAACGTGGAAAGGAAGGTATTCGAACATACAATATTTGAAGAAGAAAAGACTTAAATCAAAATAACCCCCTTAAAAAAATGAAAATATAAATATTTTTTTGTTTTTTTCTATTTTTGTGTATACTCTTGTAGGAACTATATATTAATTTCATGATATTATGCATTCCAAAAAAACACAGGGTTTTACACTCGTAGAGCTTATTGTGGTTATAGCTATTATTGGCCTCTTAATAGTAGCTATTGCCAATCTTATTAACAGCCAAAATACAAAACAGCAACGAGCTATCCGATTCGCAGAACTGACTGAGGATATTATTACCGGTGCAAAACAAGACATGATCATCTGACGTGGATCACAGTCTGGAAGTGCTCCAGATGTAACCATGATACCAAATACATACCGATTAGTTATTGTCTCGACTGGAAGTATCGAGAGTAAATATCTCCCAAAAGGGGAAACAGCCGGAAATGAAAAAAACAAGAAAATATACAAAAGACCTTTTCTTGAATGAGACAGAAATTATATCATAGAAAAAATCCAAACTTCAAGCGGAAGAATTCAGACAAATGATACCCTCCCAAACTGAAAAGGATGGACCGATACCGATACTCTCACAATACAATTTGGAAACAATGGAACTATGAGTCTAGGCGGAAGTGTAAGCTTTATGATCACGATTGAATATGAAGGATTCCGCCGATATGTGGTCGGGGATACTGTTTCTGGAATTATTACCACTTATCGAAAACCAATCCAAGAAGAAACACCTTAAAATTCCTTCGTTTTAATGATACCTAAGAGGAAAAGTCAATATTTTTCCTCTTTTTTATATATTAGAAATATATTCTATATATTTGTCAATAAAAAAGGATAGGGATTTTGGAAATTTCTTCATATTTTGAAATTGCAAAAGACCCAAATATTATTATGAGAATTATTCTCATAAATAAAAAATTGAAAAGGCATGTACCAAAAAAATAAGAAAAATCGTTCCATAAGATATCAAGGTAGCACAAGTCCCTTGTGTATGAGACAATTCAAAAAGAAGGCTCTCAAAAACTTTTTGGGTACTTTGGGTCGCAAAAAAGAAAACAAAGGCCTATTTTTGCAAGGAAATTTGAGCTGATTTTTAAATGATATAAAAAATACAGTATATAAGAAGGGGTGCTGGGAAATAAAAATAAATGTATATTTACATAAAACTTTTGTATACCATTTTATAAAAAAATACTATAAACCAAAAAAGTCAAGGAAAAAAGTCATATTTTTCATACAAAAGTTTGCATTTTCATACTTTTCGGTATAATACTTCACATAAGTTACATTATGTGAAGTACTTTGTATGTATTGTTATACCAAGAAGTCTCCATAAAAAAAAGTCAAATTCTCTTGCCTATCGCTACTCTCACACATTTTTTACTTTTTCTCCACTCTCCATTATTCTTTTATTGCTGGTAGTGTGCATTTTCAAAAAAATTGTACCTATACAAAAACCCTCTCTCCCCTCTTATTTTTATCTCTACAAAAATTACCAGATATACTAAATCCTTATTTTACTCGTATGTCAATCTATATCGCATTCTCACAATTTCTTATCTATCTTCGCTTACATAAAGGACGTAGCCGCAAAACTCAAGAGCAATATGCCTTTCATATTTGGCGTTTTATTCTTTGGATTGCCCCTGAAAATATCCAAAAAGAACTCGAAAAATACAAATACAAGGATTTTTTACCTCCAGAAAACCAAGAACAAAAAAAAATATGGCACTCTCCCCTCCTTATCATCTCAAAAGAATTTAATACACCAAGAATTGAGGACATCAAAAAAGAGGATTTCGACGAGTGGCGACTCTCACTCTCAGACAGCGGACTTTCTACAAAAACGGTCAATGCTCATATTGTAACCATTCGAAGTTGGCTCAAATATCTCAAAAAAGAAGAGATTCCCTGCGTTGATCCGACCTCTCTTGATCTGATGAAGGCACCTGACCGTGAAGTCACTTTTCTCACAATCGAAGAAATCAAACGGTTTTTTGAAGCTATTCCAAAAGATACTCGTATTGGGAAACGAGATTTTGCTATTTGTGCCTGCATCTATGCAACTGGACTGCGAATTTCTGAGCTTACAAAACTCAACCGAGACGATATCAACCTCGAAACAATGGAATTTTGAGTACGAGGAAAATGATGAAAACTCCGAGTTGTATATCTGACAAATGAAGCTCGGTATGCCATCGAAAACTACCTACAGTCCCGGGAAGATAACTTTGCTCCTCTTTTTATTCGCCACAATATCAAAACAGAACATATCGATAACAGTGATGAAAAGCTACGACTTTCTCGGTTTTTTATCACCAATATGATCAAGTCATATGGACTCAAAGCTGGAATCATCAAAAATATTCATGCTCATACGCTGCGACACTCATTTGCGACAACACTCCTCTCAAATGGCGCTGATATTCGTATTATCCAAGAGCTTCTGGGACACGCTTCTATCACGACGACACAGGTCTACACACATATTACAAACCCAAAACTCAAAGAAGCCCACAAAAAATACTTTAACTCATAGTTCGAAGTGGTTTTCATACTCGCAGTTCTAGGTCTTCCCTTTTTGGACCAGTTCACACCAGAAATTCTCTCTCTTCATCTCATGAAAAAAGAGCTGATAAATAGAGTCAAAGAAGCTCTTTTACTTGATTTTCAAAATCCCCTTTCATTTCTACAAAATATACATTTTCTTTTGAAAGCGCAAAAAGATCAAGTTGACCCGATCTTTCAGGATAGTTTTTCAAAAGATTTTTCTGTGTAATAGGCGTATCTGGGTATACTCATACTTGTATATGTTTCTTTTTCTGACTCAGTCCATCCTGTAACTCATATTGATATCAGAGAGCTGCTCGAATTTTTCCATTATCAAGGGCAAGAGAATCTTCAAGAGCATCTACACGATTATACACAGGGACTATTTTAGATTCATCATCGATTCACCTTGCATTGAGCCAAGCACCACGAGCCGATTCATAGATAGGGTGATGCCATAGGTCTCTTGGTCTTCCTGTCGAGGCTCCATATTCTTTGTATTTTTTTCTGAAAGTATCGAGCGCTTCACCTTGTTCAAACCGCAAATACTGTGGACGCTCACCCACACTGCTTGGAGGAAGTTTGTGAACCAAGAATACATTTCATATATGTTTCGGTGAGAGTCCTGTTGTGCTGCAAAATGTCTCTAGACTTGGATTTGAAGCGGTTCCAAAAAAACTATTGGCTGAACTAATCATCGCAGCCTGCGCTCATTCTCATACGATTTTATGCCCAGCTGTATGGAGGGCTTGTATATACTCTATTTCATTTGAGATAAGCTCTATCGTCCCATTTTGGATATAGGCTATGATTTTTTCTCGCTCTTTTTTTGCGCATTCAATCAAATCTTGAGTACTAATCTTTGGAAAATTATGACTGTAACCAAGCCAAAGAGCTTCTATAGATCGATAAAAAGTATTCGGATGATGGATCAGATCATTGAGAGTAAAATGATATCGCTGGATTTCACTGGCATAGGCCCGACTAATCCCACTTCCCGTCGATCCTATTGGTCGCAGTCATGCCTCCACACGAGATCGCTCATCAAAAGCATCGAGAAGTACATTATGCATACCGATTACAATAACCTCTCCACTTATTTTGAGTCCTGACTTTTTTGTGTCTATTCATCCACTTTCAAGTGATTCAAGTTCTGGAACAAGTCCGACTCGGATAATACTGCCATGAGTATCTTTGCGTATAATATCTTCGAGCTTTTGATCACATACAAGTTCACCAGAAGTCATTTTGATAGTATCGAGTTTGATTTTATAGAGATCAATTCCCAGTACACACCCACTTGTGATAATATTTTGTTTTCATGACGAGAGAATTCCCGATGGTAAAATATGCAAATCAAATGCCTTGTCTCAAAGAGTGACAGTATGACCAGCATTGTGTCCTCACTGGAACCGAATCACAACATCGCTCTCTTGCATCAAAACATCAGTAATTTTCCCCTTTCATTCATCTCACCATTGATTTCCAAGAACCAGAGAAACTCCAAATGCATTGTGCCTTTCTTGCATTTTTGTTCCCTCAAACCAGTTTCAGTTTTGTGTATTCATAGTGTATAAAATTAAAAAAATACCAACTTACATTGTATTATTTCTTGCTTTTTTGTCAAAAATAGTTTCAAACAAGAGATCACTACTTCCCTTTCACAAAACACCCACCCCCATACTGACGAATGATATCAACTGTCATTTTATAGAGTGGTTCATATCCGAAATCTCTGGCAAATTCTCGCAGACGATTGATGGCTCGGATGTAGCGAAGTGGGATAATCTCAGCAAAAACTTCTTTTTCAAGAGAATCTGCATACCTCTCTAAAAATTGTAATATTAGAGCATCATATACGCCACTTCCCTGCCGACGAAGAGAGAGGGCTTCAAGCAGAGCGATTTCTTTTGCTGGTACATATACTCATAGAGGTATATGTATCTTTTTTGATCTCTTATAAATAGGATAAAAAGCATTTTTATGAGAACTTTTCTGCCCAGAGACAAGTGTACGAAAGTGAATCTTGTGTCCACTTACAAGCTGTATTCGAGCATTTGTATCCCTTGTGTAAATGACAAGTGTTTGTGGAATGGTATAGTTTTGAAGCCAAATTTCAAGAGCTTTCTCCGATCAAATATAGCCACCACTTGGAGAATGGAGCCGAATACATTCCCCGACCACACGCCAATATATCTCATATATATCAGGCATATTTTCCCCAACAAAATAAATATCTCTGGCAATACGTGTTATTCTATTTTCGCCCATCAATCGCCCCAGAGCGTAGCTTCATCGTGATTTCGAACCGCCTGATCGAATCCAGAGTGTGAAGAGGTCTTTTTTTTGGATGAGAGTTTCTGACATTTCTAAGACTTTTTTTACAAATATGTCAAAAGGTGTATTTTCTTTTTTTACCATATACACAGTATATTCAAACTATACAATTTTGCAAGTTTTTACTATACATTTTTGCAAAAGTATCTTTATTTATACTATAGTCTTCTCTTCTCTATGAGTTTTTGTCAACTGAAATATTGTATCATCTTCACTGGGTATATAAATTGATGGATTTCCGAACTTGAAGTTTGAGAGATTGATATCGAGAACATTTCAAATAGTCGCCTTCTTTTTTCCCTCCTTTCAAAATATCTGATGAAAAAACTGAGTCCCGTAGGCTTTATTTTTTGAAGAAAAAGCCAATTGCCCGTATTCTGATGGTCCAATAAAAATAGGTTTTGGAATACCTTTCACATCACACCTTATATAAAAACCTCGTATAAAATCTGCATTAAAACACGAATCATTTATGAAAATATCACGACTTTCTGGGGTGTTTGTTTGATTTTTAAAAGCCTTCTGACGCTTTGTATACGCTTCAAAAAGTTCATCTACTGTGATCTTCACAGAATTCTCTTTTTCTTGTGCTTCTCCATTTTTTATTTCTCCATCAGAAAGATACAAAGCATCATGTTTACCATGTCAATCAAATACAAAAGTAAATGGTGGAGGTGTATTTTCTATACTCAAAAGCACTTTCTCTTTTGCTGCCAAGACAGATTCCTGGGATTGCTCGCCTCTGAATTGATACAAAGACTGTGGATTGTCCTTTTTAATTCTTTCCAAGAAAGATTTCTTTCCAAATGTATGGGCTTTTTTTGATATGACTCACTTCTCATTATTGGCTCAAATTACCACATTTCTTCAAGAAAAAAGAGACACATTTCTATACTGTTCCCGATTTTTCATAAGAGTATCAAGGGCATGAAAAACGCTTTCTTGTGTAACTTCACTCCTTTGAAAAAATAGATTTCTTGCAAGATTTCAGCGTATATCAAGCAGTGCTTTTTTATGAGGGATACTATGATATTTTTGATAGAAATAATTTTCGACCCAAATCGAAGGAATTTTAGAAATATTTATAAGTGCTGGATCCTCAAAAATTCATGTAAGTGAATATTGATAAGGTAAATTGGTGATTTGTAATAGATTGATAATCTGACTTGGGAGATATCATCTCTTGATCGCGCGTATAATATCAAACCCTCTAAGTCCAGATGCAGCAAGCTGCATATAGTTTCCTAATTCAAATTGAAGCATGCCCGATTTTTCCCACTGACACAAATACGATGGATATATAAATATGTAATTTTTTTTAGGGTAAAAACTTATATTTTCTGGGATTTTAATATGATTTTTGACAAGCCATCAATACGAAATAAATTCTTCTTTTGGAACAATAAAGCGAATACTCTCATAAATACGTGAGAAAGGAATGGATGCACGCACCAAATTTTCAATTGTATTTATATATTCTTGCGAGAGAGCTTGTAAAACACCATTCTTCCTCAAAAGATCGATTTGTTGTTCTGTCAATCAAATACTTCGAAGCTTTTTCGCATTTTGATGCAAACTTCCCACACCCCTATCGTTCTCTACTTTCTGTTTCAAATCTTCAAATTGCTTCGAAACATTTTGATGAGAAGAAATTCGTGTTTCTCTTTGAGGAGTAAATGTATCTGTTTTTCGATCCATAGAGTAAAAATAAATACCCTTCAATACTATCATATTTCAAGAAAAAATGCAAATGGAAAGTTTAACACAAAAATATTTTGAATTTCTAGAAAAAGAGAGTATAATGAGGGGGCTTTATTTTTTAAAAATTTTTATTTTATGTCAACAAAAACAAAATCACAAACACAGGATGCTGATGCAAAAGCAGTAAAGATACTTCAAGATCTTGAAGCAAAGCCACTCTCAGCTACAGAACAAGCCCAAGTAGAAGAGACATTTGCAGAAGCAAAAGATTTCCGACAACTCGGAGAAAAAATCACGGCTCCAATTGATTCTATTATCTCTGAAACAGCTACTATTATTGATAGCGACCCAATTATGAATGTCTCTGATGAACTCTCAAAAATGAATAGCGAGGTTCAGGGCGTGTACAAAGAAATCATCGACAATGATGGAACGGTGATGAAAATCGCAAAATCTCTGCCACTTATCAGCTCACTTGCCAAAGCTCTTGATGCAAAGTGGGATGAAGCTAAGTTCAATATCAAAAGTCTTGAAGGGAAAATTGGGGCGATCTTTTCTGGATTTGATCAATCGTATACTTCTCTTAATACCAGTATTGACATGCAAAAAAAATTCCTCGAAGGTATTGATGCAAATCTTGGAAAAGTGGTCGCGTACAAGAATTTCCTAAGTACAAAAATCGAAGAATTTAGAAAAAAAGCTGATACTGTCGATGAAGCACAGAAAATGAAATATGATATGTTTATCCGACATGTCGAGTATTTCCAATCCAACCTCGTCGTCCTTATCGGAAACCTCGATATGGCTCGAAAACGACTCTTGATGCGACTTGATAGCGCGTCAAAACTCTCGCTTTCTATGAGTTCATCAAGACCGATTTTCAAGACACTCCTCTCAACAGCACTAATCGAAACCAGCTCTCAAAAAGCCATTGATGCCAGCATGACCAGCATAACTACTATGGGTGAAACCATTGACAAAATGAGTAGTGAGCTGACTGATAAGGCGATTGAATCTTCAAAAAAATCAGAAGAACTCTCATCAAAACCAGTTCTTTCAACGGCTGTTTTTATCGACAATGTCACTAAACTCAAGAATCATTTTGATACGATAGAAGCATACCGAGCTCAGGTAAAAGCTGAAGCTGACGCCCAAAATGAGCTTATGAAAACAGCCAGTGAGCAACTCTCAAATGTGAAAGTTCTTGGCACAAAAGACCAAGAAGAATTTGCAAAAGAAATACTCGATCAAAAAGAAACTGCATAGGAGTAGAATAAAAAAAATAAGAATTATGCACTGTTTCCCAAATTTTCTCCTCTAATTCTCTAACCATTTCTTCATGCCGAGAGTTCGTGTATACAAAACAGAATCAAAAAAATCCAAACCCCTTACAACAAGTTGATCAGCCAAATCAAGTTCGAATATATCGAAGTCGGAATCAAAAAAGCCAACGCTTCCGACGCAGGTAATAAAAACAGTTGAGGATCGCGGTTTTTATCTCTATAATTGGATTTCGCCAGAAGAGTTCCGACTCTCTTTTCGAGAGGACTATCTAACTGCTATCAGCAATCTCAGTACACCATTTCTTACCATAGCGTTGATATGATCTGCAATAGGATATTTTACCTCTTTTCCGCTTGCAATTATATGGGCACTGGGAGTTTTTTGAGTGATGTATTTTCTCATCTTCTGTTACCTTTTCTATAAAGCGCTCCAAAAATGAAACCTCTATGCAAAGGGGGCAAATGTCACGCTCACGGATACTCATCTCGTAGCATGAGATATGGTGACCGCATACCAGGATAAGCCTCAGAAGTCAAAGCTTATCACATCACTTGAAACAGAGTTTGATGAAAGGCTTTTTTGAGCTTCAAATATCGAAGAAAAAATAAAAAAAAGAAAAGAGGCTATTAATGAAAAGCTCACCTCAATTATCAAAGTTGTTGCTAAAATTGGGGATAATAGCAGTGGAAAACAGCTCGGAAACCTTATTATGATTTTGGCAATTGTCTGAATCCTTTATGGAACTATCTTTTGATTTGTCTATTATATAGGACTCTTTTTCGTCAGTTTGTTCGCTCGTTGATATGCTTTTATCATCGATATGATCATGCGCTGGAAGCAGAAAACCGAATACAAAATCCAAAAGTCTTTTCTGGCAATTGATACAGCATCAAATACCCTAAAAAATGAAAATAAAAAAGCAAAATGACAGCTCCAAGAAGCCATAGACAATAAATGGATGAATAATCTGGGAAAGAGGATAGAAAAAAGTTTCCAAAAGATAAATACTTCTGCCAGTACAGCCATTGATACACATCTGAAGCTCAAAAATATACTTCTAAATTCAAAATACAAAGAAATTTTTTCTTTTGAAAAATATGAACACTGGATCAAGACCCAAGTAACCGAACCACTCCAAAAAACTATTGACCTTCTAAAGACAAACAAGCATATGCTCGAAGAAAGTATAAAAAAACTCGGGAAGCAGATAGAAAATATGCAAAATCCATGACACAAAGCAGCGCTCGAGGCCCAAAAATCCCGACTCGAGATGCAGGTACACACCACACAAAAAACTCTCACCTCTCTTCACAGCTCTCTTAATTCTCTTATCTAAAAAAACTATGACCACAAAAAAAGACACTTGATTTGATGCATTCTTTGATGCCATTACTCAGTCTCCAGAATTCAAAACCGCTATGACAAAAGACTGGAAAAAAGACTCTATAGAGTATCTTGATAATACTATAGAGAGTATGCAGAAATGAGTCGAAAATGCAGAAAAAATCATGAGTGAATTCAACAAAAATTTTGCCACCCCAGAAGCTATTGAAACAGGAAGTAAGTATCAAGAAAATACTCCAAAGAGTACCTCTATTTCACAAACAAAAGAAAAAGAAGAAGACAGTGAAAAATTGACCATAGAAATCCAAAGATTCAAAAAAACAAATGAGAAAATGTGGGGCTGGAATTGAGTGGCTGGAATGGATAAACTCAAGAAGGAACTCTCTGAAAGTTTTATCAGACCGCTCAAATTCAAATTTCTCATCCAAGAACTGCGAACCAAGAAAAAAGAAGAAAACTGAGGTCAGTCCCAAGAAAAAAATACCAAAAAAAATGATAAAAAATCAAAAGAGCTCCTCGAAAAACTCTACAGCGAGTATGAGAAATTTAAAATATCAATACCAACTGGAATGCTTCTCTATGGCCCTCCAGGAACAGGAAAAACCTTTATTACCAAGAAGCTTGCCGAAGAAATGAACTGTGGATTTGTTTCAAAAAATATGTGAGAATTTGGATCGAGCTACCTCCATCAAACAACCAAAAATATCAAAGAATTTTTTGACAGTGTAAAAAAAGCTGCCGAAAAAGAACCAATTATTGTTTTTCTTGATGAAATTGACTCACTCGTCTCAACCCGAGGACAAAATGCCGATGCCCACAAAGCAGAGGAAGTCTCTCAATTTTTGCAAGAATTTAATGCTCTCGATGAAAGCGAAAACCTTATCGTCATCGCTGCGACCAATCGCCCGGATCACCTCGACTCTGCCTTACTTCGAAGTGGACGCCTTGATAAAAAAATCTATATCTGACCGCCTGACTTCAATGCTCGAAAAGAACTTTTCCAAATGTATATAGAGAAAAAATGACGCCCGCATGAAGCTCTCGACTATGAAAGGCTCGCTACTCTCTCAGAAGAATATGTTTCAGCTGATATCAAGGCTATTTGCGAGGAAGCAGCGCGAGATGTCAGCCAAAAACTCTTTGATTTCATCGATGAAGCACAGGATGGCACCCTCACAAAAAAAGACCTTCAAGGTCATAAAATCACGATGAAGCTCCTCGAGAATACAATCAAAGAAACCCCATCTTCACTCAAAGTTGTAGATATGAGTATATATGACAATTGGCTCGAGAAGATTTCTTAGTTTTCAATTCTCTTTTACTCTCCAATAGTAAAATCCTACTCCACCCCCTCATCCCATCCACTTGAAATATTAACAAGGATCTTAGCAAGCTCTCCAACTGAAAGAGCATCATAGGGTTTAAATACTCTTCT
>PDRA01000022.1 GCA_002747975.1 Candidatus Altimarinota bacterium
GGTATTTTCTTTTTCAAAAAAACTCTTGGTAGCGCTACGGAGAATCGAACTCCGGTTTACAGGATGAAAACCTGTTGTCCTAACCACTAGACGATAGCGCCAAATATTTCAAGCGATCTAGTGAAATCGGAGTTTTTTTGAGAAGAACAGATGGTCGGAGACGCGAGACTCGAACTCGCAACCCCACGCTCCCAAAGCGTGTGCGCTAGCCAATTGCGCCAGTCTCCGGTACGACCAAAATGTAAAAAAAGAAGATGGTGGGCATAGGTGGACTTGAACCACCGACCTCAACATTATCAGTGTTGCGCTCTAACCAGCTGAGCTATACGCCCTAGAACCAAAAAAGTAATAACTTTTTTCCATGCTTATTCGCAAATAAGATTTCCAAAAGTATATACAAGGTCCGAAAGAATGGAGCGGGTGATGGGACTCGAACCCACAACAGTCTGCTTGGAAGGCAGAGGCTCTAGCCATTGAGCTACACCCGCATCGAAAATGGAAACTTGTCCTGAATTTTGGAAATCTTGAAAGCTCGTATATTGTATAAAAACTCTTGCTCTTGTCAAAACTTTTTTTGTAAATTTTATTCTTCGTCCGATTTTTTCGCTTTTTCTTGGTTGTTTTCTTGTATTGTTTGGCTCATTTGATGTCTAGGATGCGCGCTTTTGAAGTGAGATGTTTTTGTAAGTCTTTTGATCTGTCTTGTATTTTTTTGGATGCTTGCATTCATCTTTTGGGTATTTTTATTGATATTTTCAAGCGTATCGAGAACTTCCAAGAGTATATTATTGGTATCGTGCTGTGTACGAATGACGGTGTCAATACGGTAGAGCCATGCAAAAAATGTACGAAGTGAAGCAAAAAGAATGTACAAAACAAAAAGTCCTACGACGATAGCTCCAGCGAGTATCCAAATACCATTTGCTGTATCGATATTTTGAATCGATTGTAACCAAGAGGAAAAGTCCATAAAAATGCAATTTATAAAGTAAGTAGAGTATACTGAAATTCCCTTTTTTTGCAAATAAATATTTTCAATATTTTCTCTTGATTTTTTTGTATTTAACCATACAATGGGACATGTAATTTATTTCATCAAAACATGCTTGCAAAATGGCGAATTTTTTCATTAATTCTGTTGACAGCTTTTTTTGCTGTATTTTTTGGTTTTTTTCAATCATATACTTCACAATCACTGGTATTTTCATTTTCAGGGAACTCTATTTCTTCAGAAGCTTTGTGATATTCTGGTAAGAATCCGGCTTCAGGGTATAAAAAAAAGAGCTTTACAGGAGCTTTTATGATACAATCTATCTCAAGTATTTCATGAGATGTATTTAATCCTAAGAAACCAAATAATTTCCAATCATATTTAGAATATCCAGAATTTATCTATATTTCTGATACACCAATACAAAATTTCTTGAAAGCACAGTATCGAAAGGCTCAGTCTGATTTAAAAAATGTAAAACGAGGAGAGTTTGGAAAATATCCAGAATTTAATGCTCGATTTGAAGGCTATTCGAATTCTCGCTACAAGAGTTTGATATATTTTCTCTCATACCATATTGATGGAGGTTTTCCGTATCAGAGAATGCATATGTTTCTAATAAATTCTTCTGGGGCATATGTATCACCGTATGATTTGGTTTCTATACCATCTCAGGTAGATTTTACCCAAGTGGTGCGACCCTACTTACAAAAACAATCTCTTCATCTGTTTCCAGGAGATGAGTTTATTGATGGTATCAATCACTATATTTCTCATCCGATTTTTGCTTTTGATGGGGATGATATTATACTCTTTTTTGAAGCAGGAACGATTGCCCAGAGAGAAGATGGAAATATTTCCGTGCGTATTGCGTATGAGCATATGAAACCATTTATATCTCAAGACCCAAAAAGAGTGGGGCTTCTTAAGGAAATTCAATTCTGAAAAAATCAAAACATAGCATCACAATCAAGACTTTCAAAAGATTGAAAAAAATATGTAGCGCTTACCTTTGATGATGGTCCAAATAATACTTCTACACTTAAACTGCTTCGTATTCTCGAAAAAAAGTGAGTGAAGGCGACATTTTTTGTCCTCGGAAAAAATGCCAATCAATATCCACAAGTTCTCAAAAAAATCCACGATGCTTGACATGAGATTGAGAGTCATACCTGGGATCATCCAAGTCTGACAAAACTCAGTAAGGATGGCATCAAAGCCCAAATAGAGAGTACAGATAGAGTGATTGAAAGAGTGATCTGAAAAAAATCTCGTTTTGTTCGTCCTCCCTATGGAGCTTTTAATTCAAAAGTACAAGATGTTATAGGAAAGCCACTTCTTATGTGGTCGGTTGATCCAAAAGATTGGAAATACAGAAATATACAGCATAATATTTCATCGACAATGAAGCAGGTAAAAAATGGATCTATTATTCTCTATCACGATATTCATGATGTTTCAGTTCGTACTATACCAAGACTCATTGATGAGTTGCGTCTTCGCGGGTATGAGTTTTTGACAGTAGAGCAATTATTTATGAGATATCAATCAAAAATTCCAGAGGGAAGTTTAGCATGTTATTCTGGAGATGTGTGTAAAAGATAGTTTTATTTTTCTCTCAAAAATTTATTTTACGCAATTATTATTTCTCGGACGATAACTTGCAGGTTTGATGTTTCTTTCCAGGTATTTTTTTGAAGTTCGACAACAAGGTGGTATTGATTTTCGTTTTTGAGAATATCTTTGCAGTGTTCGGCATTCCACATGAGAAATACGATATTTGGATTTTCTTGAATATAAAATCGTATATGATTTTTTTTGGCACCAATATAACTGTGATCTCTTAGGGTTACACCAGCTAGGAACCAGACTGGATGGGGATTTCCAATTCAAAATGGACGAAACCTTTGTATCGTGTCAAAACTTTCGAGATTGAGAAGCTCTATTGGAAGAATTCCTATAACCTCAAGACTTGGCTTGGGAAGATTATCCGTGTCATATTTTTGTGCAAATATGTTTTGAATGTGTTTTTTGAACTGAGGAAATTTTTCTGATTCGATACTCAGTCATGCCGCTTGTTTGTGTCCACCATATCGCAAGAAGAATTCTTTACTAGCATCGAGAAGATCGATCATACTACACCACTCTGGCGATCGACAACTTGCGACCATAACCTGTATTTCTTTTCATTCTTTGTTGGTTTCTTTGTGTTTTGCAAGGACAATGGCAGGCCGATTGTAGGTTTCGGTGAGCTTTCCAGCGACAAGTCCGATGAGTCCATGCGAAATTGTATCATCAACAAAAAACAGTATTCCATCATTTGGATCTGCGTTCATAAGAGCACTATCGCTGTATGATTTGACTTCTTCTTTTCGGCTATTGTTGAGTACTTCAATCGTTTCAAAAAAACCATCACAGGTTTGCTCACTTGCTAAAAGCCATTGGAGTGCTGTCATGGGTGTATCCATTCGTCCACTGGCATTGATTCGTGGTCCGATTTGAAAACCAATCAAATCAGCATTTCACTCGACATCATCACAATTTTCTATAAATTTTTTGAGTCCTGCTGACTGGCTTTGTTGCATTTGTCGCAGTCCAAGTTGTGTAATAATGCGGTTTTCTCAAATAAGTGGCATGCAATCTGCGACTGTTCCTAGTGACGAAAAGTCCGCATACTTCATAAGAATGCTCTCTATTTTTTTCCTTTCTTCTTTTGTTGGTGTATTTGGGTCTTTTGCATATAAAAAAAGGAGAATAGCATATGCAAATTTGAAAGCAACGCCAGCCCCAGCAAGATATGGAAACGGATATGGATGTGGGACATCAATTCGTTTTGGATTGATAATTCCGATAACTTCTTTTGGAATTTTTTCTGGGACGGCGTGATGATCAGTTACAATCACATCAATACCCAAGCTCTTGGCATGTTGTATCGGTTCTATATCTTTCGTACCGCAGTCTACTGTGATGACGAGAGAGACATTTTTTTCTTTGAGTTCATCAAAAAAATAGCTTTTGAGTCCGTAGCCATCTTTTTGTCTGTGAGGAAGTCGATACGAAACTTGCATACCAAGCTCATATTTCAAAAACCGAACCAGAAGCGCAGTACTTGAAACTCCATCAACATCATAATCTCAAAATATGACAACCCGTTCATTATTTTTTTGCGCTTCCAAGACTCTCTTGGAACACACTTCGATATCTGGGAGAAGGAGGGGAGAGAGAAGATGAGAGAGATTTGGATCAAAAAATACCTCTTCTTTCTCTTTTCCAATTCGAGGTTTGAGAATATCAAAAATTGATGATATTGGTGTTGTGTCTGGAATATTGATAATATTTCCATCAAATGATGTGTATTGTTTTTTGACTTTCATAGTTTTCTGATTATACTCATTGTTGTCAGTAAGTAAACTTTTTATTATAGATACATGTTTATTTTTGGCTGATTTTGGTGATTATAAGGCTCAAAACCGAGAACCATCAAAATTATTTCTATTTTTTAATCATATTGTATTATGAAAAAAATTATTGCCCTTGGTTGTGCGCTTGCACTTGCTTCACTCTCATCATGTGGTACGAATGTATCGCCAGAGGGTGTTTCTTCATCAAGCACAAATACTCCAAAAACAGAAACACCAAAATACGAAACCAACCAAAAAGAAACACCAGCAACAAAATTTTGTGTCAAAAATGGAGGAGAGGTTTCTTTTGAAACCAAAGAAAATGGTATGGAACTCGCTTTTTGTACTATTAATGGAGAAAAGAAAGATGCGTGGGCGTATATGAGCGAAGAGACAAGCGCAACTGGTGAAACAGAAACAGGAAGTATGCAATAAAATTTATCTCTATAGAATTGGCAACTTGCATTTCGTTTTGTAAGTTGCCCGTTTTTCTTGCGTTCTTATGATTGATCAACACAATACACTCTCGGAAAAATTTTTAAAAAAAGGTTTTTGGCTCTACCTTTTTTCTTTTATTATTGCGCCGATTGGATATGTTATCAAGATAATAGTTTCAGGTGATCTTTCAGTTTCTGAACTTGGTATTTTGTATGGAATTATTAGCCTTATCACTCTTGTTTCGGCTTTTAATGATTTTGGAATGACAGAGAGTATTAATTATTTTCTTCCAAAATTCATCATACAAAAACGATATGATAAAGTCAAAACAATTCTTACTTTTGCCCTTCTTACTCAGATCATAACTGGAGCAAGTATAGCACTTTTTTTCTTTTTTTGAGCAGATTTTATAGCAAATAATTATTTTAAAAGCGCAGAAGCAATAAATATACTCAAAATTTTTGCGTTTTATTTTTTAGGAATTAATATCTTTCAAACTCTTTCTGTATTTTTTATGGCGGTACAAAATACCTTTGCTAACAAAATATCAGAATTTGTGAGAATGATATTTATATTTCTCTCAATTGCTTGAGTACATTTTTTTGGTGTTTGAACACTAGAAAATTATAGCTATTCTTGGCTTATTTGACTCTATATTTGAATTCTCTTTATTATAAGTATATTTTATTGTAAATATTATAAAAAATATCTAAAAAGTGAGAAAATAATTTGGGAGAAATCGCTTTTTATGCAGGTATTTTCTTATGCCTTGATTGTACTGTTGTGAGCACAGGCAGGGACTTTGCTCAGTCAAATAGATATGCAGATGGTTATCTGGCTTCTGGGAACTAAAGATGCTTGATATTATACGAATTACCTCTCTATCATTTCTATTCCTTTTATGTTGATCTGACCGATTTTTTTCCTGTTGTTTCCTGTCTTTTCTGAGCTTCATGGAAAATGAGAAATACAAAAGATTTGCCTTACAAAGCAAATATTTATAAAAGTTTTCTTGGCTATAGGATTGATGTTTAATATATTTTTCTTTGTCTTTTGAGAGCAGATAGCGTTTATTCTTTTTGGGGAAAAATTTTTGTTTTCAGGACATATCTTGCAATACTCTATTTTATTCTTGGTTTTTAATTTCTTTTTACAGATAAATTTCAATCTTATGGCTGGAATCTGAAAAGTAAAAGAAAGAGTCAAGATTCTTTTGATTGCTATTGTTTTTAATGCAATCTTGAATGTACTTTTTATTCAATGGATTGGAGTTGTATGAGCGGCGCTTGCTACCGCTTTTGGCTGGATCTTGATTTTTGTCTTGAGTGAAGTTAAACTTTGAAAGGCATATAGGGTTCATTTTGACCTGTGAAGTTTTTTAAAAAATATAATTTTCTTAGGAATTGGAGCATTGGGATTTTATTATTTTGGAATAAGATTTTTTGAAAATTTAAATAGGTGGGAAAGCTTTGGGCTTTTGTTTTTATTTTCTTTGATTTGGTTTTGCTTTTTTGTCGGAATTAATTATACTCTTTTTAGAAATTTTATTTGGGAATTTAAGAAATTAAAATGAAATTAGAACAACAATCATATCAAATACATGATAGATGAAAAATAGAAGTTGTATGACATACAGAGTTACTTTGAAACAGTAAGCAAATTATAAGACTAAGAGAAGCTTTTTATGAAAGAGCCTTTACGGTTTTGAAATCCCGAGATAAGGTCAGTCTTTATAATCATTATAATCCTATAAATATAGATTTGATAAGGGATTATAATGATTATAAAGAAAAAAATAATTGAGCTATGATTTCAAAAATAATCGGTTCCAATAGTCTGTGACCTATTATTGATGGGGAAAGCTTGAAGCAAGTAAAAGTAAATAAAATGCAAAATGTCGCTTTTGAAGATATACAAAATGAGGATCTCCAGAGATCTATTGCGTTTTGAGAAAAAGATTTGATATCTGTTAATAATTTATTAGAATGGTTAAGTAAAGAATTTTATGCTTGAAACTTAAGTAGAGAAGAAATAGAAGGTTATCAAAAATTATTTTTTAGACAAATAACATTATAAAATATGGAAAATAAAATATTAATAGTATTACCTTGTAGACTTGGAAGTACAAGACTTCCTAAAAAGCATTTGATTGAACTTTCAAATAGAAAAACAATTTTTGAAATGACTTATAAAGCTTGTATACAATCAAAAGCTGATAAAGTTATTATTGCAACTGATGATGAACAAATATTAAACAGAGCTAAAAAGTTTACAGATAATGTAGAAATGACTTCAAAAAAACATAAAACTTGAAGTGATAGAGTAGCAGAAGTCGCAGAAAAATATCCAGAATATGATATTGTTCTAAATATACAATGAGATGAACCTCTTGTTGATGTAAATACTATAAATGAAATTATTGATGGAATAATAGAGAGTGATGAAAACACTGTTATGTGCACAGCAAAAACAAAATTTAAATCTCTTGAAGAAGTGAGAAAGCCTCACAATGTAAAGGTTTTAACCGACAAAAATAATATGGCTTTGTATTTTTCTAGAAGTATTATTCCTTTTGATAGAACAGCAAATATAGAAGAACTCAGTTTATCTTTAGATGATTATAGAAAACATTTATGACTCTATGCTTACAAAAGAGATTTTCTTTTAAAATATGTAAAAATGGAACAAACTTTTGCAGAAAAAATGGAAAGTTTAGAGCAACTTAGAATTTTAGAAAATTGATATAAAATAAAGCTTATAGAAACGAATTTTGATAGTATTTGAATAGATACTAAAGAAGATTTAGAAAAATTAGAAAATATAATAAATCACTAAAATATGAATGTACAAAATGTTATAGTTTGAGCATGATTATCTGGAATTGTGATTGCCCAAAGGCTTGCTAAAAAATGAGAGAAGGTCTTTATTATTGAAAAGAGAAATCATATTTGATGAAATTGTTATGATTATTTTGATAAAAATGGTATTTTAATACATAAATATTGACCTCACATTTTTCATACAAACATGGAAGATGTTTGGGAGTATCTAAACACATTTACCAAATTTACAAATTTTCAACATAAAGTGTTGGCCTGGGTTGACTCAAACCTTATTCCGGTACCTTTTAACTTTAACTCTATAGAAACATCTTTTGCGAAAGAACTTGCAAAAAAAATAGAAAATTCTCTTTTAGAATATTATGAGTATTGATCGAAAGTTTCTATATCTGAGTTAAGAAGAAAAGCACAAGAAACAAAAGATACAAATTTACGGTTTGTTGCTGATTATATTTTTGAAAAAGTTTTTAAAAATTACACTGTAAAACAATGGGGAATAAATGCTGAAGATATAAATCCAAGCGTATTAAAAAGAGTTCCTGTGGTTATGAGCAGAGACAATAGATATTTCCCTCATCATAAGTATCAATGAATGCCTGAAGATTGATATACAAAAATGTTTGAAAAAATGCTCAGCTGAAAGAATATACATGTAGTACTTAACACAGATTATGAAGATGTAATTCATGATATTAATTACAAAAGTTTGTATTTTACATGACCTATAGATAGATTCTTTAATTATAAGTATTGAAAACTTGATTATAAAAAAACATTGTATCAATTAGAAGAGCATGAGAAGCAATCATATCAGGAAAATATCGTCATAAATTATCCAAATGACTATGAGTATACCAGAATAACTGAATTTAAAAAATTTTATCCAAATTCTCCTACATTTGGTATAGATAAAACTGTTATATGTAAAGAAATTCCTGGAATAGGGAATATTGATGCATATCCAGTAGAAACAGATATAAATCTAGAGATACTTGAGAAGTATAAGGATGAGGCTCAAAAAATTAAAAATGTACACTTTTTATGAAGACTTGCTAATTACAAATATATGGATATGGATCAAACAATAAAAAATGCTTTGGACTTTAAAATATAAAAATTATGACAAAAGTACTTGTTTTACCTGAAGTAAATATACATTTTGAGTGAGGAGGATCTTATTCTGTTTCAAAAAATATGTTTTTGAGTGATAAGGAATCTGTTTTTAATTATGTAGTTTTAGAAAATAACAAACATTCAAAATGAAATAGCCCCAAAAAATTTTTACCAGATTTTCTTATAAAAATCTTTTCCCAATTACACTTCTTTATTTTTATTTATCATCTAAGATTATTATATCATATGAGAAAAAATGTTGCAAAATATGATATTAATCGGTATAATTATATTATAAGCCATAATATATTGCAGACATTTGTTTTGATTTATTTTTTTGGTATAAAGAAAATTATTTATGTTCACCATCTTAATTGAACCTATTATAATGAATATTCACAAAGAAACTGAAAAAGTATAATCTTTAAATTTTTTTGTAATTACGTTGAAAAATATATTTTTAAAAATATAAAAGATATATGATTTCCTTCTCATTGAGCAAGGGATAATTTTTGAAATAAGCAATGACTGAAGGATAAAAAAATACACTACTTTTATAATGGAGTGGATTATGATTGTATACAAGATGCATCTAGAAAGTTAAAATATAGTTTTATTACTGTTTTGGATTGTACAAAATTTAAATGACTTGATAGAATACCTATTTTCTTGCATTCTTTTAAGAAGCTTTGAATTCATTTTCACTGGACTTATATATGAAATTGAGTTTTACTTGATAAAGTAAAAAAAGATATAGAGAAGTTACATTTGACAGAAAATACTACCCTAATTTCGCGTAGAGTTTCTAAGCAAGAAATTTTAAAGTATTTTTCAGAAAACACGTTTTATTTATGATTTCATAGAACATCTATATTTGATTATGCTACACTCGAAGCTATGTCTCAATGATGTATTCCGATATTAACAAATGTATGATGAAATAAAGAAGTAATAAAAGACAATTGATTGCTTATTGATGAATCTCAACTCAATAAAGCACCTCGTTTATTTATTGAATATGTAAATTCTAATAATTTATCCCAATTAAGACACAGTAATATACATATGGTTCGATCTCAGTTTAGTAATAAACAGTTTATTGAAAGATATTTAACTTTTATAAAAAATAATGTTGCATAAAATATTTAAAGACTCAAATAAGCGGTATTGCTTTACTATAAATAACACTTTTCATATTCTCTATTTCTTATCAATTCTAAAAGAATATGATTTTAAAAACACTGTTTTTATAATTACGAATACTTATAATTTCTTTATACGCTGATGATATGATACGATTTTTGAAAAGAATGGTTGGAATTATATTATAATAGAATGAGAAGATTTCTTTAGAAAATTCCCTTACTCCATTCTTGATATTTATTCTTATAAAAGAGAAGTTAAAAAAAAACTACAACATATAGAGTGATATCATTTAATTGTTTCGCAGGATTCTCTTATTTCAAATAATATTATTCTTAAATTTTTATCTTCAAATAATAACATTTTTCATTCTCTTATTGATACAACAGTATACTCTCTTATTACAGACTCTAAAAAGTCAATTCAATACTATTTATTTAAACTGTATTTAAGTGTTTTATGAATTAAAAGGTGAATAAAATCCTGAGAATATTTTGCATATAACTATATGATCTTTGCAAAAGATTTAGACACAAAAATTCTTCACAAACACTTAGATTTTCTCAAAAGTATTTTTTTAGAAAAACTAGAATCATTAAAAGCCATTACAACAAAAAAGAATGTGATATTTTTATCACAAAATATTATTGATGAATATAAAATTTCTCCTTCTTTATTTAGGAATAAACTCTTTGAAATAAGAAATGAATTTACTCATCGATGATATACCTTTTTTATAAAGCCGCATCCATTGGAAAATACATCTTATTATAAAGGCCAGTTTGATATTATTGACAAGACTATTCCTTCAGAATTATTGGATATTTACTTTTGAGATAAAGAGACAATTTATATCACTTTCTTTTCTACAGTGATTCTCAATCTGCAATTTGGAAAAAAATATTTAATTGGAGATATTGGGTTTTGAGAGAATGAAAGATCAATTATTGATTTATTATATGAAAAATATAAAATTCCATTTTTATTAATAAAGTAAATATATGAAAAGAGTACTTTTGCTTACACCAGTGTTTTATCCTTCCATTTGAGGTACAGAAGAGCAAGTAAAACTATTATGAGAAGAGTTTATAAGATTATGATATACAGTCGATATCATAACTTATAAAAAATGAAGACAAGAACGCCAAGAAAAAATATTTTGAATGAATATTTTTACTTTTTGATGATTTTTTGATTTTTTAAGATTTTTTACTAAAAATAAAAATTATGACATAATTATTTCAAGACAGTACTATAGGCACAGTTTTTATTTATGAATTTGAAAGTTCCTAAAAATTATCAAAGATAAAAGTGTAGTTTGTACAGATAGCTGATGAGATAAAGATGAAATATGTGTAATTAAAAGCAAATCTTATTTTTTATATAAAATATATTTTTTCTTTATTGCTCAAAATGATTATTTGAACTGCCTAAATAATGATAATATTCGGCATTTGCAAAATATTTACAAGGGAAAACCAAAATACCTTGATAAAATTACAAATATTTATAATTGAATAGATATCTCAAGTTTTGAAAAAACTAAAAAGAAGAAGAATATAAAAAATATACTCTTCTTATGAAGATTTGAAAAAGAAAAATGAATTTTTGAAACTATAAAAGCTTTTAAAAATATAGAAAATCGCACTTTGCAATTGCATTTAATTTGATATTGAGAAAAAAAAGGAGAGCAGGAAATTAAAAGTCTTATTAAAAATGATGCAAGAATTCTCTTTCATTGAAAGAAGTATTGAGAAGAAAAACAAAAAATTATAGATTGAATTGATTTATTTGTGTTTCCTACGTATTATCCAGAATGACAACCTGTGACTTTAACAGAAATGGCTATCAAAAATATTCCAATTATTTCTACAGATATTGCAAATACAAAAGATATTTATTGAGATAATATTTTATATGTAGAAAAGAAAAACGAAGCAGACTTACAGAAAAAGATGGAGTGGATTATAGAGAATATTTCAGATTTTTCTTATAATTATACAGAAGCACTAAAAAAAATTGATGTGAGGAATATTGTTCGAAAATTTTTAGACTTAAAATAAGCTTTTACAAGATAAACTCAAAAATTTCCAAAAATCAAAATACTTTTTATAATATTTATAGTGGAAAAGAGTAAAGTAGGGAATAGCAATAATACCTCAAAATATTCCCAAAACTCTTTTCCAAAGTTTAATTCGAGCGATAATTAAATCCTGTCTATCCTTATAATCTATTCCACTACTTTCTTCTGGATGTATTACAATAGCTTCATTGCTGTGGTACATTTTTAGTCATTTTTTATAGCAATCTGTTAAGAAGATGTTTTCTTCTCAAACAGGATATTTGGCTCCAAGTCAAAAATTTTCGTCAAAGACTATATTATTTTTGGCTAAGATTTCTCTCCTAAAAGTAATTCACCAGGACCAAATTCTTAAAATAGAAAATCTTGTATGCTTTCATTTCTTTACAGGGAAGTGTTTTTTTCAGTTTGGAGCCTGAGCCTGAAAACTTATGAGATCTGCATCGAGCCTTCGATAGGTATTTTTGATAATTTCCTCAAATCAATCTACAAAATCTAGATCATCATCACATATATGACAAATATCAGAAGTTGCATATTTTAGGGCATGGTTTCTATTTTTTGAAAGTCACTTTTCTCTCATAAAGATATATTTTATATTGTCTCCTAAGCTGTCTTCTTCTGGTATAATATTTTTATCTGTGATTTGATGAGAAATAATAATTTCATCTACATTTTTCAATTGAGGAATAAGCTCATTTTTTACTCTTTCTATTTTTTCATTCATTGTGGTTATGAGAATAGAGAGTGTTATATTGTTTTTCATGTTTTATATTCTAATTTTTTAAATAGCCATAGTATAAGAAAATCTGGAAAAAGTAAAAGAATTTTTTCTAAAAAATGATACACCCTATCAGAAAAACTCGCTTTTATTTTATATTTTGTAATTGCTCTTTTTTGTATAAAAAGAGTATTTTTCAAGGTTTCCTTGAGCTTATTGGATTTCGTTTGTCATTTTCTGACTCTATATTGGAGGAGATTTTCTTGTAAATTTTTGATTTTGTAAGAGTTTGCAAAAAGCCTGAGCCACAAGTCATAATCTTCTCCATAATTGAGTGTTGCATCATATCATCAAACTTTTTCAAAAACATCTTTTCTAAATAGAGAACTGGCTCCCGAAATTGGGGATTTTTTTAAAATTGTATTTTCTATATGGTCACTATACTTTCTACATCAAATAATTTTTCAGGCTTCATCAATAATTGTATTATTTCCACTTACAACTGCATAATTTTTATTATTTTCTAAAAATTCATAACAAAGTTTTAATCTCTCTTTTTCTGAAATATCATCACTATCCTGGGTTGCTATATAATTTGTTTGAGAGAGAGAAATAAGTCTATTTCTTGTAAAAGAAATTCACATATTTTTTTTATTTCTATACAGCTGAATTCTCTTATCTTTTTTTGCATATTTTTCACAAATCTCAAAACTCGTATCAGTAGAACAATCATCAACTATAATAAATTCAAAATCACAAAAGCTTTGATTGAGTATGCTTTGTATAGAATCGTCCAGATACTTCTCAGTATTGAAGACGGGCATTATAACTGAAATTTTTGGCATATCTTATCGAAAAAATTTACTCCAGATAATTCTCATAGCAATCGCAATCGCATTTCCAGATTTTTGACCCTTTGAGAGTGAATAGGGTGTATATCGTATAGTCACTGGTACTTCTTCAATATGATAGTTGTTTTGTTTGAGTCCATCGATAAATTCTGATGCATATGCCATGGAATTGATTTTGAGATGGATTTTTTCGATGATTTCTTTGCGAAAAGCACGAAGTCCATTGTGCGTATCAGTTAAGAAAACGCCACTAATCAAAAAAGTAAAAATACGCCCCAAAGAGAGGATACATCGTCGAATGCAGGGGATATTTGATTTTTTTTCTCAGAGAAACCTCGATCCAAACACGACTTTTGTTTCTGGATGTTTCGCTAGATATTCAAGCATTTTTTTTGCATCTGCAATAGAATGCTGTCCATCGGAATCAAAGGTAATAATATTTTCTACTTCTCCATACCTTCTCAAATACTCAAATCCAGTTTCGAGCGCCGCTCACGCCCCGAGATTGATACTGTGGTGTATGGCAGAAATTCCTGGATTCTTATCTATAATGTGTCTTGTATTATCAGTCGATCCATCATTGACGACAAGTATATTGGTATATCCTGCATTTTGGATCTCTTTGAGAACGCCCTCTATAACTTTTCCTTCATTATAAGCGCGAATCAGAAATACTTCTTTTCCAGAGAGTGTCTTTTTTTCGCTTTTTTCTATAGCGAAATCTCGCACAATAGTAGTAACATTTTCTTTATTTTCGACAATTTTTGAGAGTAGGAGAAGAACGAAATAGAGAAGAAAAATAATCGAAGTATAGACCAGTACATCGGCTCCTCGTGCCACTCCAAACAAGTTCCCGATAAAAGCCAGAATATTTGGGAAAAAACTAAAGGTTACCAGTCCAACTCAGATTCACAAAAAAACCAAAAAATGCAGTGCATTAAATTTTTGTTTTTTGGCAATATCGAAGGCAATTATAAGAATAATAACTCCTGAAATGATGAAGAAAAATTCGAGTAGACTCACAGTTTTTTCTCAGAAAATAGTAGTTTTCAATATATGAATTTTTAGCAAAAAAGCAAATGAAAACACCTCTTCAAAAGAATTGATGCGAAAAAAAGTTTTTTATGTTTTTATTGTTTACTTTTTGCTGGTGCGGATTCGGAGAGTGTTTTTTCATCTACCGCCGCTTTTTGCACCTCAAAAAAAGTTTTTAAATCTGTCCTCCCAGTGCGGACCTTGAGCCAATTTTGTATTTCTTGTTTTTGACTATTTGATATTTCTTTACCAAGGAGAATATATCCGATATTTTTTTGCTTTGCTCCGCTTTTTGTATAGGATTCTTGTTTTGAGAATGAAACGGCAACAATTTCTGGATACAACAGTTCCGCCTCATGTATAACTTGTTTTGAGAGTTCTTGCTGGCTTTCTTGATTTTCTTTTATTTGCGAGAGTTCGGATTGGCTTTTTTCAAGAGCGACAGTAAGCTCTTTGATTTGCTGGGCATTTTGGTCTGCGCTTCCAGATTCTTTTTGTTGTTTTTCATACAGAGAGGCAAATCCTTGTTTGATTTCGAGGGTCGTATTTTCAAGAGAATAGGCAGGAAGCTTATTTTTTATAACCTCAATTTGTTCTTTGGTGACCGGCTTTCATCCGTAGATAAGTTCGATGGTTCTTGTTTTCGTATCAATAGTTTGATCTAAGAGATAATCTCATTCTATATGAGATTCATACTTGATAAATGTTTTTGCTTTTTCACTAAACTGCGTTTGTTGTACGATATCATATCCGAAATAAATACTTGGAATCACTGTCAAAGTGACAATAAGAAGTACAATTCTTTTTGAGGTACTTTTTGTTCCGTCATCAGGAAATCCCTTGTATGGAAATCGAAGGATTCGTGCTACAGCAAAGGCTGATACTGTAATAAAAACCGTATTGATAATAAACAGATAAAAAGAACCAATAAAATAACTGAGATTGAGCGTTGCAATCGCATATCCAGCCGTACAAATTGGCGGCATTAATGCGGTTGCAATGGCGACTCCAGGGACAACATTTCATTTTTTTGTACTAGCCAGGACAATACTTCCAGCAATACCACCAAAAAGAGCAATCAGCACATCATAGAGGGTCGGGGAAGTTCGTGCGAGAATCTCTGAGTGAGCGACTTGAATTGGTGAAATCGAAAAATAGAGCAGGGAAGTAGCAAGACTAATTCCAACAGCTAAAAAATAATTTGCAATTGCTTTTTTGAGGAGGGAAATATCGTGAATTGCCAGACTTACTCCGAT
This sequence comes from Candidatus Altimarinota bacterium, assembly GCA_002747975.1. Taxonomy (GTDB): domain Bacteria; phylum Patescibacteriota; class Gracilibacteria; order BD1-5; family UBA2023; genus GN02-873. Next base: position 15,870 of record PDRA01000022.1, read on the forward strand.
TCCAATGATAGGACCCATAAGCGGAGAAATAAGCATGGCTCCGATAACTACAGCAGGCGAATTAATATTGAGACCAATTGAAGCGATGAGTATAGCAAGGATGAGAACCCAAAGATTCGTTCCACGAAATGGAATTCCATCTCGTACATCTTCCATAATTTCTCAGAGTTTTTCTTGATCTTTTTTGAGGGAAAAGGTTGCCAAAATTTTTTCACCAAGAGTTTTTTCTTGTTTTTTTGTGATGGTATCTTTATCTTGGGTCAAATGTTTTGATTTTTCTTTTTTCATTTTTTTATGAATATTGGATATGCAACTATTATATCATATTTTTTTGAAAAATGCAATTTTTTAGGAAAATATGATTTTAAAAAATCTGTATAGAACTCTTTCTTGATGCTATATAAAAAAGAGCTCATTATTTTTCTTGCGCAAATTCTCATTGTATCACCCAACGGCTTTCAATTCATCCAATTGGAGTACAAGTAAAGAGTGTAATCAATTTCTTATCCGAAGGCTTCAGGATAGAAATATCATCATTTGGTGTATTGTATGATTCTGTGACAAGATAGATATATTTTTTATATTTCATATCTTTTTGACGCTCAAATATCCATATTTGTTCTCACTTCTCCATTTCAATAATTTTTTGGAAGTGTGTCTTATATCGACCCTTACTTTGTGTAAAATATGAGCTATGCCCAGAGATTACTTTATTCCCAGGTTTTCCATATCCACTGCGACTGGTTCCAGGAATTTCAAAGGCTCAATCTTCTAGATATGAATTGAGTTTATCATATTTTCCATGGATAAATTTTTGATAGTCTTGAGAGTTTTTTGGTACTGTATTGAGTGGCATAATAAGTCCTTGAGTTGGGAGAACAATATATTTATTTGCATTTTGATCACTGACCTCGAGTACCTGTTTCCATTCATCAAGATCTTTACTTCTCTTACCAGCAAGACGAAATGTTTCTTCTTTTGGAAGAGTTATATCAATACCTCGGGTGTTATTAGCTTTTCAAGCACGTTCATAGATGAGTTTTTGTGATTTTTCATTTGACACTTCTATATCTTGATCACTTTCATCTACTCCATCTTTAGTTGTTTGATTATTTTTATTTCAGGAAATCTCTACTGAAAGGGGTGTTTCCAAATTTACTATTGTATTTGTTTGTATGGAACTGTGTTCTTTTTGAAAAAACACATTCTTAAAAGAGAACACAAGAAAAAGTAATCACACTATAAGAAGTATGATTACTAAAAACTGATAATTCGATTTTTTATGTTTCATTATTTACCTGAATTTAATTTGATGCTCCAGTTCTTGGAAGAGTATTTGGATATGTCACGATACCTCCAGCCATATCTGCCGAAATATCTTCTGTCGGTGTAAATCCATTACCTCCTGAAGGAGAATTAGTATTATTACCTTCTGAAGGAGAAGTGTTTGGAGTAGTAACTACGAATGTTCCACCTGTCCCGCCACCTCATCCTCATCCTCATCCTCATCCTCCACCTGGGCCTACATCAGGTACGTTACCACCACCGTAACCGTATCCGAAACCATTCACCGCACTTGAGAATGGGCCAATTATTGCAACAAGAAGAGCTATAGCGCCAACCGTTGCAGTTGAAATCATTGTTGTTTTTTTCATGAGTTAGAAATTAATTGAAATAAAACATGTGTATCTAAAACAAAATACACACTCATTGTATACTATTATTAAAATAATGCAAATCTTTTTTTATTTTTCTTAGGGTAATCTTTGTTTAATGCTTGTTATAAAAAGAAAAAAGAGAGTTTTTTTCTGAAAAATTTTAAATTTTAATGTAAAAATTTCTTTTTGATAGCACTAATATTATAATGATATTTTATACTTATGTAGAGTAGGACTATACTGAGAGTAAGACATATGAGAAATGTATGCCAATAAAAATACAATGCAATACTTGCAAATACTGCATACAAAAATATTGCTTTTTGCCATAAAGGTACAGAATATACATTTGTGTTTATGGAAGTAGAGTTACAATGAGGAATATTTTTTTGAAATGCATTATTTGTTATACTTATAAACGTACCAAAAACAAGTATGTAGTATAAATATATCGAATATTTGTTTGCAAGATCCTCTTTTCCGATTATTAAAAGTAAGACAGTAGATAGTAAAAAAAAGAGAGCTATAAGAAAATAATATCGCTCATCAATGGCAAATAAAATTCCTCAACAGATACTTATAATCAGGAAATACTGAATGAAAGGAAAATCATTGACTATAAAGAGCACGAGAGCAATTATAACCCATACTCCTAATTTTATATTCATATCCTCTCGGTTACGAAGAAAAAAAGGAGATTCTTTCTCAATAGAAGTGATAATCTTGTCTATGAAAGGAATACTTGCAACAAAAAACAAAGAAATAAAACTTTCGTGGAAAAATGCCGGTTGAAGATAAGAAATGATGATAGTAATGATTGCAAGGATTCAAATAAGTCCATAACTTGCAAAAGTTAAAATATTTTTCATAAATAATTTTTATGCTATAACATGTTCGACCATTATAACATATATAGATATTAAAGCAAATTTTTCTCAGAAAAGTTTGCTGTTTTTGGAAAGATATATATAATATCTGGGATTTTGATGTATTTTTGCATGGATAAAAAACTTATTTCTTTTGTAATTCCTGCCTATAGTGAGGAAAAAAATATAGCCTTACTTTACAAAGAACTTATTTTAAATTTTGAGAAAATCTCAGATACATATAAATATGAGATTATTTTTGTGAATGATGGAAGTCCAGATAACTCTTGGGAAGAGATAAACAAACTTTGTAAAAAAAATAAAAATGTAGTTTGAATAAATTTGAGTAGAAATTTTTGACATCAATGAGCTTTAACTGCTTGATATACTAAGGCAAAATGAGAATCAATAATTTCTATGGACTGTGATTGACAAGATCCAGTTTTTGTAGCTTTTCAAATGATAAAAAAATGGGAAAAATGATATGAAGTTATCTATGCAAGGAGAAAAAAAAGAAATGATAATTTTCTAAAAAAATATACAGCAATAGCTTATTATAAACTCCTTTCATTTATATCAGAAACAGAAATTCCAAGAAATGTTTGAGATTTTAGGCTTATAGATAAAAAAGTATTAAAAGAGTTCTTAAAACTTGATGAAAAAGATAGATATATAAGATGAATGTTTGCTTGGATATGATTTAAGACTGCTTTTATTGATTTTGAAAGACCAGAGAGAGTACATTGAGAAACAGCCTATACTTGGAGAAAAATGATCAGACTTGCAATGGATGGAATATTAAATTTTTCTATGTTTCCACTGAGAATAGGTTTTATTTTTGGTATTATCATGATTCTTTTTTCACTTTGATTTCATTTTTATATGATATATGATAGTGTTATAAATGATGTTTTTTATCCACTTTATAAATGGCTAATTGTTACTATTTTTTGAATTATGGGATTACAATTTATGTTTATGTGGATTATGTGAGAATATATTTGAAGGATTTACAATGAAACCAGATGAAGACCAAATTTTATTATTTCAGATATAAAAAATGAAAAATAAAATACCAAAAATCTCAGTTATAATGCCTAATTATAATAGTGAAAAATATCTAAAAGAAGTAATAGAAAGTATTTTAAACCAGACTTTTTCTGATTTTGAGTTTATAATAATTGATGATGGGAGTAGTGATAGAAGTTGGGAAATTATTCAAGAGTATGCAAAAAAAGATAAAAGAATTATTGCTATAAAAAATGAAAAAAATCTGTGAGTACATAAAACAAGAAATAAACTTTTTGATTTTGTAAAAGGTGAATATATTGCTATGATGGATAGTGATGATATTTGTTACCCTCATAGACTTCAAAAACAGTTTGATTTCCTTGAAAAACATAACTTATATGCTCTTTGTGGAACAAATTTTATTCTTATAGATGAAAAATGAAAAGAGATTGGACAAAAGAAATTTCCAGAAACAGATAAAGAAATAAAAGAATCTTTTTTCTGGAGAAATCCTTTTGGGCAAAATACTGTGATGATGAGGACTTCTGTATTTGATACTATTTGATGATATGATGAAACCTTGGAAGTAGCAGAAGATTTGGATATGTGGGTAAGAATCTGAACAAAATACAAAATGTATAATTTACAAGAAAATCTCGTAAAATACAGAATACACTGAAAAAACTCTATTCTTACAAGACAAAAAGAACATATAAAAAATACACTAAAAATTAGAAAAAAAGCACTAAAGCTTTGATATAAAATGAATTTTAAATGAAAAATTCATTATTTTGGAACTTGGTGTATGCAATTTTTACCCCCAAAATTTGTGTTATGGCTATTTAATTTATTACAGAAGTAAAGGTATATGTGGAATAATTTTGTTTATTTCTTGAAAAATAAAAAAATATGAGCAAAGATATGAGTGATTTTTCACTATACTTTACTCTGATTTTTTTCTTTGTTTTTTAAACCTATTCAATTTTTTAAAAAAGAGAAAATTTATTTTTTTGAAGATAGACCTTTTGGTATAGATAATGCATATTTTTTATATAAATATTATAAAAAAAACTTTCCAAACATAGAAAGTGTGTATTTAGTTAAAAATAAAAAAGATGCTCTTTATAAAAAACTAGAAAATGATAAAAATGTGGTATATGAGTTTTCTTTACAGCATTTTTGGTATTTTATTTGAGCAGAAAAGCTTATATTTAGCTATGATACTTCACCTTTTTATTTTTTTGGGAAATTAGGTATTTTTTTGAAAAAAATATTTAAACCTTGCACAAAAATGGTTTTCCTTCAACATGGTGTTACAAAAAGTTTTATTCCTTTTTTTAGAAAGGAAAATAATATTTTTTCATGAATTGTAGTAAATTCTCAAAAAGAAGAAAAATATTTTATAGATGAATTTTGATATAATAAAGAAGATTTACTGGTATCTTGATTTCCGAGATTTGATAATTTATATAAAAATAGAGAAAAAGAAAAACAGATTTTTTTCTTTCCTACTTGGAATTCAAAACTTGCAGGACTGACTCAATCTTCTTTTCAAAAAACTGATTATTATAATAAAATAAAAGAATTTTTAGAGTCAAGCTCTCTTTCTTCTTGGCTTGAAAAAAATAAATATAGTCTGTATTATTATCCTCACCAATGAATGGCTGAATATGTAAATCTTTTCTCAACAAAATCTAAAAATATTATTATTTTAGATGATAATAATAAGGAAAATATTTCTATTCCTCAGCTTATACTCGAATCATCATTACTGATTACAGACTATTCAAGTATAGTTTTTGATTTTGCTTATCAGCATAAACCAACTTTATATTATAATATTTGAGAAAATCATTATCCTTCTCTTTCATCATATTTTTATGATTTTTGAGAAAAAGTTGCTTCTTTAGAAGAAATTATAGAAAAATTAAATATTTTGAAAAAAAATAATTTCAAAATGCAAGAAAAATATACATCAAATACAGATAACTTTTTTGAATATATAGACTCAAAAAACTGTGAAAGAACAAGTTTACTTATAAATAATCTATAAATATGAAAACTATTTTAACATTTTTTAAAACACATATTTTATTTTTTGTGTTCTCATTTTTAGCTCTCTCTTTTCTTATCTTTCAAGATGGGTTTTGGTTGTACGTAGATACAGCATGATGGATTTTAAATTTTGATAGATATGTATCAAATTTGCTAGGTTCATTTAATTCATTTTCTCTTGGAAGTTTTTTTGGTTTTGATTCAAGTATTATATCTTCTTCTAGGCTTTTGCAAACAATATTAAAAATACTGCCTATGTGATGGTATTATTTTATATTTTTTGTTTGTAGTTATTTTTCAGCATTTTACCTTTTAAAAATTTTCTTTACAGAAAAATGAAGTAAATATTGAGCTTTATTATATGCTTTTAATCCAGTAAGTTTATATTTTTTAAAACAAGTTTGATATTTATATGCTTATTTTTCTTTACCATTTATTCTTTTATGAATATACTATTTTTTTAAAACACATAAAATTAAATACCTATTATTGCTAGTTATAGGTTGAGTTTTTATGATTTCATATACAAGACTTACAGGAATTTATATTCTTTTATTTCTTTTTCTTGCTATCTACTTTCATAAGTTTATTTTCAATATTTTAAAAAAAGATAAAAAAAGTGTTATACTCACTCTTATTTCTTCTCTGAGTATTATTTCTCCATTTTTATTTTCTTTAGTCTTTCCTTATATTGATGGAAATAATAATTACTTTCTTTGACCACAGAATTACGCAAATCATTTTGCATGATTTCAGGATAAATTATGGGAACGTCTCAGTCAAAAATCCATGGTTTATGATTTTATTCCATCAGAAATACTCCATGATTTTGCAAATAACTTTCAACAATGAAATATTTTTATAATTCTATGACTGATATTTATAGTTGGAAATAGTATTTATTTTTTGTTTTCAAAAAAGAGAAAACCTCTTGATACTTATGTTATTTCTATTTTATTATTTTTGATATTTTTTCACTGATCTGCCAAGTTTTTGAATGCTGAATATTTTACAAGTATCATAAAATACTTTCCTTTTATTACAAATAATTTAGATTGGTTATTTATTATTTATATCCCTTTATTAACCTATATATTTTCTTATAATCTCACTCATTCAAAAAGAAAATATATATTTACTATCTCGTTGTTTATCTATATTTTTATTTCTCTTTTTCCTTTACTTAATTTTCCAAATAATTTTAAATCTCAGCTTGTAGATATAAATGCAATGAGTGAACCATATAAGAAAACTTTTTTCACAAAAAATAATGATAATCCAGTTTCAATATTATACCCTCAACATACTTTACATATAAAATGAAATCCTTATCATATTAAAATTAGCAATAACTATAATTATATTTTGCCTTTTAATAAAGATTCTAGGCTTTCTTGAAAAAAGCAATCTAACTTATATGATAAAGCAAATCAGTATGCCTATTTTCCATATTATTATTTATTTAATATAAAAAATATATTTGTTTTCAAGGATATTGAAGAGTTTGACAAAAAATTAGACTGGTATTCATGAAAAAATTTAAAGCAAAAATCTGAAAAAAAATTACAAGAACTCTATGCTAATGATAACCTTTATATAAAGCAAGATAATTCAAGTTTTACACAGTTTGGTTTTTCATATGATGGTGAGTATGAATATTTGTTGTATGCTCCAAATACTATTTTGAAAAAAGATATAAATGAGATGTTTTCTGGAACTTGAAAACTTGATATTTCTCAGAAAATAATAAATATAGATACAGAAAGTTTTCATAAACCACAAAAAATAGAGAATTTTGAAATTCCAGAGGAAAACAGAAATCTTGCTATTAGATATAAAAAAGCCTATCATCAACATACAAAAATATATGCAAAATTTGGTAATATTGATCCTAAAAAACCATTTATTATTCAGCTTAATAGAACTTTTGGTATGAGTTGGAAACTTAAATGGATAAGTAAAAAAGAATTTGAAGAAGAAAAATGTATAGATGCATATAAAAAATTTCCAGTAACCCAAAATGTTTATTGTAATTACAAACCAACAATTATTGATTTGGCAGATACAAAGTATTTAGATTATCCAAAAGTAAAAGAAGAAAATCATTTTGAAGGGAATTTTATTTGAAATACTTGGCTTGTAGAACCTGATGATATTCCAGAAAATATGAAAAATAATGATGTTTTATATGCTGTAATCATTTATGAAAAACAAATTTGGTATAATTGGTTTTTTGTTCTCTCTGGATGAACTTTTTTACTTCTTATACTTATAGCTTTATACCAAGAAGTTAGGAGTATTTTTAGAAAGAAAAAACTTTTAAATAAATAATTTTTTATTATTATGTCTTCAAAAAAATTTACAACTACAACCCCAAACTATAAAAATAATAAACTTAATTCTCTTTTTAAGAAACTGTATTTTCTTTTATTTAGACCAAAAAAATGGTTTAAATCATATGGAAGTGATAATGATATTTGATTTTTTAACTGGTTTACAAGACCAGAAAATACTTCTATTTGAGATGCAACTTTTATTTATTTTGCCAATATGTTTTATGCTTGAGATTATGAAATTAAAATTTGATCAGGCTGTCATATAGCTACACATAATTTTTTTATAACCTATTCACATGATTTTAATGCTCCTGATTTAGTAAGTATTCCTTATGATAAAAGATATATTTGATGAGATATCATAATTGAAGATGGTGTATGGATTTGATCTCACTGTACTATTCTTCCTGGTGTTACTATTTGAAAATGAGCAGTAATTGCAGCAGGAGCAGTGGTTTCAAAAGATGTTCCTTCTTATGAAGTTTGGTGAGGAAATCCAGCTAAGAAAATTTCTGAAAGAAAAAATAAAGAATTGTTTGATAGGCTTTTAAAAGAAAAAAAATTTAGAAGATTACTTCCTTAATATTTTATAAAATCATGAGTTTTACGTATCAAGTTTCTATCATAGTTCCTGTTTATAATGTAGAAAAATACATTGAAAAATGTGTTCAAAGTCTTTTAAAGCAGGATTTTGAATGAAATATAGAGTATATTTTTGTAGATGATAAGAGTCCGGATAAAAGTATAGAAATTTTGGAGAAAATTATTAAAAAATATCCAAAAAAAGAATGATGTATACATATTATCAGACATACAAAAAATAAGTGATTAAGTGCAGCAAGAAAAACAGGATTAAAAAAATCTCACTGAGAATATATTATCCATATAGATAGTGATGATTGGTGTGATTTGAATATGATTTCAGAGATGTATAAAAAAGCAAAAGAAACAAATGCTAGTATAGTTTGTTGTGATTATTTTGAAAATTATCAAAAAGAAGAAATATATAAAAAACAAAATTATTCCAGTTCATCATATGAAAATCAAATATTACTTTTACATTGAGCAGTATCTCCATCAACTTGCGATAAACTTGTCAAAAGGGAGCTGTATTTTAAGCATAATATCTTTCCTCTTGCTTGAATGCATATTGCTGAGGATAGACTTTTAATGATTCAACTATTTCTTGTGGCAAAAAATATTGTCTATCTCCCAAAAGCATTTTTTCATTATAGGAAAAATAATCCTGATTCTATTATGCACAATGTAAATAATAAAGTTTGGGATGATTTAAAAACTTATACTCTTACTATACAAAAATTTTTAGATAAAAAAGGACTTAATGATAAATACAAAAAACACTTTTTAATAGGTTTATTATGACTTATTTTATGATTTGCACAATGATATAAATATAAAGAGAGGGTAAATGATATTTGTCCTGAGGCTGATAAATTAAAATATTTATGGAAAAACTCTTCAAAAAGTCTTTTGGCTAAAATTGGTTTTAGTTTTTCTATGATTTATATGGGATTTATGACAAAATGGCTTATACAGTTTGAATGATTCTTAAAATGAAAAAAATAAATTTATATTTTAGCAAAAAAATACATGAAAAATAATCTTTTTTTCAACATTTCTCTAATTCTTCTTTTGGTTCTCTATCCACTTTTCTTTCCTGGATATATGTTTTCTCTTGACCAGTCTATAGGAATACGTGGATGGATACCAAATTTTTGAGATAATATTTTTTGGCTTTGATACGTTGCAAAATTATTTTTTTTATTAGGAATTCCTGTTTGGCTTTTGCAAAAAGTTGTTATTATTTGAAGTTTTTTTCTTGCTGTTTTATGAGGATATCTTCTTTCTAAAAAATGGAATAACTATTTTGCTTCTTTTTTTCTTATTTGTTTTCTTATTTTTAATCCATTTTTATATGGAAGATTTATTGATGGACAGATAAATATATACCTTTCTTATTTATTGTATCCACTTTTCTTCTATTTTTTGAGAGAAAGTTTTGAAAAATGATGAGTAAAAAACATTTTTTCACTTTCTTTTTTCTCACTTTTTCTTTGTTTAACAAGTTTACATAATGCAATTTTTCTCTTTTTTATAGGAATTATCTTTGCTACTACTTATATATTTTCTACTCAAAAATATAAAAATATAATTTTTTCAGGACTTTGAATTTGATTTTTAAATCTTTTTTATTTTATTCCTCTTATTTTTTCTTCCACTCAGAAATGAGCTTTATTTAGTCAAATTTCAAGTTATTGAAATCAAATTTTTGAAGCTTTTGCAACTGATATTTGAACTACAAATTTGTATTTTAATGTTCTTTCTCTACATGGATATTGGTGAGAGAGAATGCATAGATTTTTAAATGTTTGGGAATATAATCCATTTTGGTGGTTTATCTTTCTTGTGATTTTTTCCCTCGTTTTATATGGTATTTTTCAAAATATAAAAGAGAAAAATACTTTTGGAGTATCTCTTTTTATACTTGCTATTTTTTCTTATATTTTTACGCTTTGAATTTCAGAGCAAAATATTTTTTCTTCTCTCAATTCTCTTTTGTATGAATACTTTCCTTTTTATGCTTGATTTAGGGAACCTCAAAAATGGACTATTTTTTTAGTTATTGCCTATGCTTATTTTTGATGATATGGAATTTTAAAACTTCAAGATAATATTCTTTTTAAAAAGTTAAATAAGAAAAGTATTTTAATCTTCATACTCTCTTTTCTTCCAATTCTCTATATTCCTTGAGTTTTAAGTGGTTTTTGAAATCAAATTATAGTCAAAGAATATCCAAAAAGTTGGTATGATATAAAAAAACACTATAAAGAAAATGAAAATGTGAATTGCAAATATTTTAACAAAACAAAAAAATGCTATTCTTCTGTTGTTTTTCCTTGGCATTCATATATGAGTTTTGGTTTTTTAGAAAATAAAAAAACTCTTATTTCTATTACAAGTTTCTTTGGAAATAATCTTTTGTCTTCTGATAATATAGAAATATGAGATGTTTATTCTTTTTCACAGAGGTTTGAAAGTAAAATTATAGAAAAATATATATTTTCAGATTTAGAAAAACAGAAAAATAATGCTCAAAATTTTATACAAGAGCTTAAAAAATTAGGAATTGAATATATTTTCTTTTTTAAAGAGGCAGATTATAAAAAATATGAAAAGTTTATTGATTTTATGCTTGAAAATAATTTATTAAAAATTAAAATAGAAAAAGATTGAATTGTTTTATATACACTTAAATAAATTTACTTTTACGAATCAATATGTTTAAATTTTTTAAAAACATAATCAGAGAAAACTCAAAAGTCATAGAGAATTATTCTTTTATGACAGTTTTACCTTTTTTAAATGTTTTTATTGGGCTTTTTACTTATCCTTTTGTTATTAGAGTGCTTGGTACAACAGCCTATGGAACTTATGTTGTTATGCTTTCAATTTTTATGATAGTTACTGCTTTTATATCTTTTTCTTTTAATTTATTAGCTACAAAAGAAGTAGCAGAAAATATAAATAATCTTCATAAAAAATCACAAATCGTATCATCAGTATTTTTTGCAAGAATTTTTCTAGCATCCATTATTTCTATTTTTGTTTTATTGCTTCCGTTATTTATACCATTTTTATATTCTCATTTTTTATTGTATATTGTTTGTTTTTTAGCAACTCTATCACAGATATTTTTGCATCCTTGGTATTTTCAAGCTATTGAAAATATGAAAATAGTTACTTATATTCAACTTTTTTTTACTCTCCTTTCACTTCCATTTATATTTTTTTTATTGCATTCTGAATCAGATATTGTTTTATATGCAAGTATTATGACTTCCACAACAATATTTTGAGCATTTTTTAGTTTTGTATACTTGCTAAAAATAGAAAAAATTTATATAATTTGGACTGGTTTTTCTAGTATTAAACATCGTATACAAGTTAGTTTACCATTTTTTTATACAACAATTATTGGAATTATAAAAGAACAATCTATCCCTCAAATATTAGGAATATATTTTGGTATGCACCAAGTTGCACTCTATGATTTGGCTAAAAAAATTATGAGTATTCCTCTTATGCTTACTATGAATATAAATAATGCATTTTTCCCAAAATTTGCTAAAAATCCAAATATGAATACTATAAAAAAAATTATAAAGTATGAATATATTTTCTGATTTATTTGTATACTGATAATAGCCCTATTAGGTAAATGGGCAGTACATCTATTAGGTTGAGATATGATGAAAGAATCATATTATATTTTACTCATACTGAGTATAAATATTTTAACATACTTAGTAGTTTGAGCCTATATTTACTTTGTTTTTGTTTTACAGAATAGAAATGAGCTATTATTAAAAAATCAAATTCTTGCTTTTGTCAGTTTTTTTCTATTTATTTTTATAGGTTTTTATTTTTATAATAGTATTTATGTTCTTATTTTTGCTTTGGTTTTCTCTTGAATAGCAGAAATTGTATTTTGTCATTGGAACTTTAAAAAAATAATAACGAAAAAATAGATTTTTAAGATTTAAATATATAATTTATGAATTATCCAGTATCAATAATAGTACCTATCTATAATGTAGAAAAATATATTGAAAAGTGTGTAGTAAGTATTTTTGAACAAGATTTTGAAAGAGATATAGAATATATTTTTGTTAATGATTCTACTCCTGATAAGAGTATGGAAATTTTAGATAATGTATTAAATAATTATCCAGAAAAAAAAGAACATACTATTATTTTAAATCATAAAGAAAATAAGGGTTTATGATTTGCTAGAAAGACTTGATTTGAAAAAGCTCATTGAGAGTATATTCTTCATATTGATAGTGATGATTGGTGTGAACTTAATATGGTTTCTGAGCTATATACAAAAGCAGAAGAAAACAATGCTGATATTGTTATATGTGATTTTTTTAATAGTTATCTCTCAGGTGATATTATATTTAAACAACATTACTCAAATTCTAAACAACAAAATTTTTCTAATCTTCTTCTTGATATTTTAACTCCTTCTGTTTGGAATAAACTTATTAAAAAGACTTTGTACACGAATAATGATATATTTCCTCCTACAGCAATTACTAATCACGAAGACAAATGGTTATTGGTTAGATTAATGTATTTTGCTAATAATATTGTTTATATAGAAAAACCTTTATATCATTGGAGAAAAGATAATATTAATTCATTGAGTACAAAAACAGGTAAAAAAGTTTGTGATGATATTAGATGGTATAGCCAAACTACTCAGGAATTTTTGCAAGAACATAAGATTTTTGAACAATATAAAACTTATTTTTTTATGAGTATTTTGTTGCATATGCTTTGGTTAACAAAAGGGGTTGATGTCAAGAAATGGGTATTCTATGTTTCTCCATCTGCTTGGAAATTTTCTTATTTATTGTATTGACCAAGAGCAACTTTTTTGGAAAAAATTGTTTATAGTTTTGTTTTTTTGCATATGTCTTGGGTTACAAGGTTATTTATTAGATTAAAGAAGTTTCTATTTTAATTTTTTCTAAAATAATACAATTGTTTTGTATGAAATAAAATAATTTTACTTTTCAAAAAATATAAATACTATTAAGAAACCAAATTTTAATAAATTAGACTTATGAAAACAATACTCCTAACCGGTGGAACTTGATATATAGGTTCACATACAGCAGTTAATTTTTTAGAAAAATGATATGAGATTGTTATCCTCGATAATCTTTATAATTCAGATAAATCTGTTTTAGATTCTATAAAAAAAATCACAAGAAAAACTCCAAAATTTTATGAAGGTGATATTTTAGATAAAGATATTTTAACAAAAATTTTTAGTGAAAATAAAATAGATACAGTGGTGCATTTTGCTTGATTAAAAGCAGTAGGGGAAAGCTGTGAAAAGCCATTTATGTATTATGAAAATAATATAGTTTGAAGTTTGCATCTTTTTGAAGTTATGGATGATTTTTGAGTGAAAAATATTATATTTTCATCAAGTGCAACAGTTTATGATACTTTGAGAGATACAGCCCCTTTTTCGGAAAAAGATATTACTGGAAATACGACAAATCCTTATGGAACTACAAAATATATACTTGAAAATATACTAAGAGATTTAGCTCATTATAAAAATTTTAATGTTATAAATTTAAGATATTTTAATCCAATTTGAGCTCATAAAAGCTGACTTATCTGAGAAGATCCAAATGATATTCCAAACAATTTGCTTCCTTATGTTATGAAAGTAGCCGTTTGAGATTTAGAATATTTACAAGTTTTTGGTTGAGATTATCATACAAAAGATTGAACAGGGGAGAGAGATTATATTCATGTAGTTGATTTAGCCGAGGCTCATTTTGATGCATTTTTATTTATGGAAAAAAGAAAAGAAAATATTTATGAAGAAATAAATATAGGAACATGAGTCCCTACAAGTGTTTTGGAGATTATAAAAATTACAGATGATGTTATAGAGAAAAAATTACCATATAAAATAGTAGAAAAAAGAGCTTGAGATGTAGATATTATGTATTGTGAAGCTAAAAAAGCAAAAAAACTTCTTAATTGGAAAGCAAAATTATCCCTAAAAGAAGCCATAGAAGATCAGTACAGGTTTGTAAAAAAGAAAAAATAATTTTTTAGAAGAGCTCTTCTTTCTTGATAATTTCCGTTCCTGTTTTTCCAATGACAATTCCAGATGCTTTGTTTCCGAGTTTGACAGCATCAAAAAGATTGTATCCACCCACGAGTGCCCAGCCAATAGTCGCAATAAACGTATCACCAGCGCCTGTAACATCAAAAGCCTCTTTTGCTTTTGTCTCAATATGAAAATACTCGAGATCTTTTGTAAAGATACTGGCTCACTTATTTCATCGTGTGATTACCAGATTTGTATTCATTTCTTTTGCAAATGCTTTTCCGTATTTTTCGATTTCTTCATCAGTATTCTCTATATCATTTCCTATCATTTGGCAAAATTCTTTGAAGTTTGGTTTTACAAGGTACACATCTCGAAAAAATTCTACATTTTTTGGCTTGGCATCGACAAGAATCTTGATATTACTCTTTTTGAGTTCTTTTATAAGTTTTTCACTGATCATTCATTTATTGTAGTCAGAAATGATGATAATTTCATAGTTTCCGTCTTTGACAAGATTCAGGACATATGTTTCATCAGCCTCAGAGAGTTTCACCGACGCTTCATAGTCGACTCGTAAGAGCTGTTGTTTATAGGTATTTTCTATAAATCGCTGCTTCGTGATGGTAGGAGTATTGGTAAGAAGTTCAAAAAATCGCACACTTTTCTCCTTGCAAAGTCGGATAAATATATCTCTGTGGAGGTCTCTTCCTGTCATACCAACCAGGTCGCAGGCTTCGTCGAGTCCAAGTATATTCGCCGCCACATTAGCGCTTCCTCCCAATCGGAACTCCTCTTTTGTAACATTGAGAAGTGGGTTTGGGCTTTCTGGATTGAGACGTCGTACATCTCCGTAGTCAAATCGATCTAACATTACATCACCAACAACGAGAATTTTTGATTGTCTCATTTTTGTTGTATCCATTTTCTCGACAATATTTGTTGTGCTGTATCCAGAAACTATAGGTACAATATAAACACTTCCACCATTGCTTGCACAGACAATCCCTTCTTCGAGGTATCATTTTTCATGTGCATATTTTTCACTTCATTCGGCGATTATTTCTCTGTATACATTGGTCAGGTCGAGGATAGATCCATTTTTTTTGATGCGGTCCCTTTTACTTTCGAGGATATAGTCACCTCACTTGAGGATAGCATCTGGTTTCAAGAAATCAACAGGTTTTTCTGGAGTTTCATCATCAAAAATATAGACAAAATCAACATTTTTGAGTTCTGTGAGCATTTTTGCTCGGAAATTTTCATTGTTAATTGGTCGTCCAGGTTTGGTTTTCCAATACGGTGAGGCATCTCCATTGAGCCCAACGATGACAATATCAGCAACTTCTTTACACGCTTCAAAATTTCTCATATGTCCTGGATGCATAATATCAAAACAACCATTGGTCCAAATGACTTTTTTCCTATTTTTTTGCTCTGTTACTATGATATCTCGCAAATCTTGTATATTTTCTTTGTTGTAAATCATTATAAAAAATTATAAAATAATAGATTCTATTTCTTGCCAAGTACGCACCGTAAAATCTGGTTTTGTCTTGAAAGTATTGCTATTGAGGTCCTGGGTATTAATAAGAATTGTTTTGCATTTTGATTTTTTACCAGCAGCCATATCTTTTTCGCTATCACCGATCATAAATGACGCTTTACAGTCAATGTTAAATTCTTTTTGTGCTTGTAAAATCATACCATTATCAGGTTTTCTGCAGGGAAAGTTTCAGCTAAAATCTGGATGATAGGGACAAAAATATACGCCGTCAAATTGCAGTCCAAGTTGTCTTTCGAGTTCTCTCATAAATTCCCAAAAATTCTTTTCGCGATAGTATCCTTTATCGATACCAGCCTGATTCGTGGTGATAATGAGAAGATATCACTTTTTTTGAATTTTTTTAAGTACTTTTGCGATATCATCTTCGATAAGCGCGCAGTCTTCGACCTTGTAAGCATAACCAATATCCACATTAAGTGTTCCATCTCTATCAAGAAAAATTGCTTTTTTCATTGTGGGTAAATTATCCAAACATTCGGTTCTCGATTTCTTCGCAAATAGTGTGATAGATACACAAATGACACTCTTGAATTCGAGGTGTATTATCTGATGGGACGATGAGATTGTAATCGAGCTTTTCGTGCATTTTTCCTCCATCCCGACCCGTGAGTCCTATTGGAGTCAGTCCATTTTCCTTTGCTTTTTCGATGGCTTTGAGGATGTTTCCAGAGTTTCCACTCGTTGAAATCCCGACAAAAATATCACCCTCTTGTCCCAATCCTTCAACCTGTTTTGAGAATACTTCATCATATCCATAGTCATTTCCGATTGCTGTCAAAATAGAAGTATCAGTTGTCAGAGCAATGGCTGGAAGGGATTTCCTATCGAGTTTGTATCGTCCGATGAGCTCAGCTGCCCAGTGTTGTGAGTCGGCAGCACTCCCACCATTTCCTGCAATAAGTATCTTATTTCCTTTTTGCAGACAGGATTCCATCATATCGATAATTTGGAGAAGAAGTGGTTCATTTTTTGCAATGAAGTCTTTTTTGACTTCAGCAGATTCTAAGAAAAATTGTGAAATTGACATAGGCAAAAAGATATGATACTCCCTCAATTATACAAAATTTTTGTGAAAAATAAAGTTTATTTTCCTTTTATAGGTTTTCTATCACTTTTCGAAATTTTATTGGAGTGAGTTTTTAATTGAATTTTCCTCAATTTATATTGACATTTATGTATAAATATGATATATTATAACTCATAAGAAATAAACTATGTCTTTTGATAAAAAAATAAATACAGTCTTACTCAATACAACCGGTGCTATTGGTGATGCTGTTCAACTTGGGACCCTGCTGACAGCGATGAAAAGTGAAAATCCAGATTTAAAAATTGGAGTTATTTCCAATCCTTTGACACATTGAGTTATATTGAAGGATGGTGTCTTTTGTTTTTCTTCTGAGGATGAGATTTCTCCAAAATTTAAGAGTGCTCCTTCGATCGATTTACGTGACTATTTACAGGTCAATCCACATGGAAATCCAAGAAAGCATTCAAGTGAGCTTTTGGTTGAGTATGTTTCTAAAAAATTAAAAAAAGAACAGCCTCAACTTTTTGAATCATTAAAAGGTATGAATTCTAAGGCCTCAAAAGATAATATAAAGATTTCACTTTCTCAAGAAGAAAAAGCTTTTTGAGAAAGGGTAATGGGTCGAATTCGCAAGCAATATCCAGGTAAAAAAATCATCGTCCTCTCTGCTTATTCGACAACATTAAATCGAGATATTCCACAAAACACAATGGCAGAGCTTATAAAAAAATTGTCACAAGCAAATATTATTCCAATTTTACAAGAACCACTTCCTAAAAATAAAAAGCCCAATTGATGTATATTAGCCAGTAATTTTTATGATGAACAAGAAATTCAAAAAGAGCATTTGGATCCGCTTCGCTCAAGTGTGGCAATTTGGATACAAAGTGATGGATTTGTTGGAGTTGATTCTTGACCACATCACCTTATTAACGCCGGAATACAGTGACTGGAGGAGCAAAACGAGAGCATCAAGGGATTAGCAAAAGAAAAGGTTCTGACCATACTGTGAAGTTCTGCTGCTGTAGCGGTAAAATATGATTGAAATCGTGTTATTCAGGCAGATCTATCAAAATCATGCCAAAAAAAAGCGCCGTGTGGTTTTCACTGATATGAGTGACAAGAGGGTAAAAAGAAAGAATGACAAAAAAACGAATTTCCAATTTATTTTAGAAATCAAGAAACAATATCAGAAGAGAGTCTCTCGAAAAAAGGCTTTTCAAAGAAAAAAATAGAGACACCACTGTGTGTTTTGCCTCATAAGTGAAATTGTGAAGTGACAAAGTGCATGCACTCTATCTCTTATGATATTATTGCTAACGAAATTATAGAAATGGTGTATTGATAAATATATGAAATTTTAATTTTCTATCACTTTTCGAAATTTTTTTACAAAATTTTCTTTTTCGTATTTTTTGGCTCACCAAGCGATTTTTGCATAGTTCCATTTTTTTTTCTCAAACTTTTCTATTCCATTATTGATGCTTTTTTGCGTGGCTTCTTCGAAAAAGATGCCGTTTTCATTTTCTTGTACAATTTCCTGTGAACCTCATTTTTTGTAAGCAATAATTGGTGTTCCGGTTGCAAGTGCTTCGATCGCTACAATTCCAAAGTCCTCCTCTTGCGGAAAGAGAAATCCCTTTGCATTCGAGAAATATGAGCTAATTTCCTGTCTTGATGGATTAAATTTCCAAACAATATTTTTGTTTGATTTTTCCTTGAGTTCTCGGTAGAGTTCGGTGTCTGTATTGGTAGCGATGATAATATTTTTCCCATTTGTATTAAATGCATCGACAAGTAAATCAAATCGTTTATAGGGAACACATCTTCCAATGGCAAAATAATAATTTTCTCTTGTTTCAACTGGGTTCTCTTTGATTGGTAGAGGAATAGATGGAGAGATAAGCAGGGAATCTTTTTTGTAGAATTTTTTGATTCATTTTTGGGTATAGCGTGAATTTGCAATGAAAATATCGACATTTTGTGCCGCTTCAAAATCCCACTTTCGAAATTTTGAAATAAGGAGTTTTAAAAATATTTTTGCTATTGGATTGAGCCAACCAAACTCCATCATATTTTGATACTCATCAAATCGCCCCCAGTAGTATCGAGTAATACAATGGCAATACGAAATATGGGTTTGGTGTGGAAGTTTTTTGATATGTTTTGCTTCGGCTGAACTTGAAGAGATGAGAATATCATACTCATGTAAATCAAGTCCACGAAAGGCAAAGTGTCGCAAAAAACCAGAGAGTTTATGACGACGACTCAAAAATGGTATTTTTTCTATCCAGGTTGTCCGTATTTTTTTTCCTTCGAATTTCGGGTGCTCAATATGATTGACAGAAGTAAAAACATCTGCTTCTGGATAGAGCTCCATAATATCGAGGAGCACTGATTCTGCTCATCAAAAATCCACCAACCAGTCGTGTATGATTGCTATTTTTTTAGTCATTTTTATTGGTAATAATTTCCAAGAATATTTTGAGACTTTTGAGGGTTTTTTTGAGATTTTTTCGCGGGTAGCGCAGAGCTCTCCAGAGCCATTCTCATCTGATTTTTTGAAGCCACTTTGGGGCGCGTTTTTCGGTATGAGTCAAAAATTCAAACAGTCCACCGACACTGAAAACAAGATAATTATTTTTTGTGAGATATTCTCGATTTTCTTCGATCCAGATCTCCTGAAGTGGACTTCCACGACCGACAAGCAGGATGTGGATTTTTTCATTTGCTGGTAGAAAATCTTGTTTTTCCCACTCCTCAAATCCATTTTTTATACGAATTGGCGATGTTTTGTAGGTTTTTTTGATCCAGTTTTCCATTTTTTTGACCACTTCCTGCGTGCTTCCATAGAGTGAAATATCAAATTCTTTTTTGTTTCTTACGAGAGTATCAAGAAAAAACGGCACAAAATCTGTCCCATTGGTGCTGGGAATTGTTGGAAGTGTTTTGCGAATATGGGTCAAAAAGTACCAGAAATTTTTTCCTTTCATGACAATTTTTCGAGCAAAAAGAAGTTGAAAAGCAATTCCATCTGGCAGAAGAAAATCCGCATTTTCAAGTGATTTGGCATACTCGGAATTTGATGTGATTTTGTCACTATTGGCATAGTAAATAAAATGCACAATTGTCGATTTTTTGGTAGTATAGCAGTCCAAAATTCCTTCCGCAATATTCTCATACGAATCGTGAACTGCAGAGCGCATAATGTTTTCTCGAGTTTGCATTGTTTATTGTTTGAAAAAATGAAGATGGATAAAGTGAGCGAGTTTTTCGGTATCGAGAGATTGCCAGGTTTTCTCTGGAAGCTCGAGTTGAAACGATGGTACCCAAAAAGATTTCTTATAGATATAGGCAAATGATTGTTTATTTTCGTTTGTGAAGTGTACAAATTCCCAATTTTTTCCACATGATTTTTTCTCGATTTTTCTATCCAGTCGATATGGAGACCATACGCTATAATCACCGACTGTGAAGATTGTGAGGCTGTTAGTAAGGTTTCTGATAAGATTGATTCCACCACCATCGATTCCTATAACACAGCCAAATTCGCTTGCATACTTTTGAAAATTATCAAAAGGCATTTTTTTGACGATAAAATTTACTTTGAGATTGGTTGAAAGTCGTTTCTCAAGCGCTTTGAAAATTTCGGTATGTTCTATATCCATCACAGTGACCGTAAGCTCCTTATATTTTATAAGGTCTCGAATCATACGTTCCCAAAGACTGGCTCCAATATCTCGCATACTTTTGACTGAGAGAAAGAGTAGAATCTCTTTTGAATTATTTTTTTCTCACGGATAGAAATATGCATTTTTAGTGTAAACAAATTCATCAAAATCTGTCCAACCAAAAATACTTTGAAACGAGTCAATATAATTTTGATTGAGCTGGTGCCCACTTCGTGTGTAGCGATATTTATAGGAAATATCAAAACATGGATTTGCAAACCAGCGATTGGCACTGACCCAAAAAGCATTTTCGATTCCTTTGATGTTTTTGTATTCTCCAAATTCTGTTAGACTATCGAGTAAATCGATAAAAAGTACTCTCTTTTTTCACTTTCGTTTGTTTCGATGAAATGTTTGAATAAATTTGAATGTTTTTACCATTGTCGTAAAAGGATTGCGCGAATAGGAATCATAGGACGCATCACTATTTTTTATGACGCTGACATTTTCAAGGGCTTCGAGTGGCCGTAGAATGCTATCATTTCCTCCAGACGAAATAATTTCAAACTCTCACTTCCATCATTTTTTTTGCATATATTCGATGAAACATCGAATCAGTGGACGGCTAATAATCGCATCACCAATACGATCTGATCGATTGATAATAATTTTTTTGAATTTGAAGGGATCAGTGTGTTTTTCTTGAAACAGCCGAAAAAACAGTCAAACATAAAAACTCAAAAACTTGGCAATATGAATGAGAATAATTTTTAGATATGTCATAAATATATAATATAGTATATAAATAATATTTTTTTCAGTGTATTTTACAAAATTGTAGCAAGAGTGTTTCGTTTTCTAGATGTTTTTGCGTGTAAACATAATTCCGTCAAGCGAAAATGCCTTTTCGCCAATGAGAATTGATGGCATCGCAACATCATCTTCTCACTCAAAAAATCCAAATCATTCGCTTTCAATTTTTTCATGAAGTTTGAGCTTGATTTTTCGTAGAATTCCAAATTTTTCGAGCGCATCATAGACTCGGCCAACACCGTCAGGATACCGTGTATCTGTCATTCTTGCGATTTCTTCGATTCGTACGCCCGTTACTCGGAAATCACCATTTTCAAGGGCTTCAATAGTGTAGTTTTTGTCATTTGTTTGTTTTTTGAGATCATAGACTTTTACGTCCTCGTTTTCTTTTGTATTCTCATCTTCGCTGATGCGGTTTTCTGGAGTTTCTTTGATAAGTATATCCTTGAGTTCGTCAATCTGCATATAGGCTCCTGCTGAGATAAGAAGCGCAACTTTTTTACCCGTTTCTTTTTCAAAAATTTCTCGCATTTCTTGCATATGATCGGCGTCAATAAGATCAGCTTTTGAGAAAATAATAATCTCTTTTCGTTCAGCAAGACTGGTTCGCAGATCATTGTTTTCATTATTTTCGGCCTGAAATGCATCCCATTTTTCTATTTCTTTGCGTATAGTTTGGTATTCTGTGATGACCTTTTCTTCGCCTTGACTGGCATCGAGAAGATGAAGCAGGGTCTTACAGCGGTCGATATGCTTCAAAAATTGGAATCCCAATCCTTTTCCATCGCTGGCTCACTCGATGAGTCCTGGCACATCTTCGATGACGAGTGATCGGTTTTTCCATTCCATCACGCCGAGATTTGGTGTGATGGTTGTGAAGGCATAGTTTGCGATTTTCGGTTTTACATTGGTCAGGGCTTGGATGAGGGTAGATTTTCCAGCATTTGGAAAACCGACGAGCCCCACATCTGCGACGAGTTTGAGCTCGAGTTTTACTTCTTTTTTCTCTCACTGGTCGCCGAGTTCTGCGAAGTGCGGAGCTTGGCGCGTACTTGAAGGGAAGTGTGCATTTCCAAATCCGCCTCGTCCGCCCTCACACACCAAAAATTCTTGCCCATCTCGCACGAAATCAAACAAAACCTCCCCACTTTCACTGTCGATGACAATGGTTCCGACAGGAACTTCGAGAATAGTGTCTTCAGCATTTGCTCCGTGCATTTCTTTTGTTTTTCCTCTCTGGCCATTTCCAGCTTTGATAACCTTTCTATGGCGAAAATTGGTCAGTGTTGTTTCGTGTGTTGTTGATCGCAGGATAATACTTCCTCCATCACCACCATCACCGCCATAGGGTCCACCATTTGGGATATATTTTTCTCGTCGCCAAGCGACAATTCCATCGCCTCATTTGCCTGCCTGCATTTTTACTTTGACTTCATCAATAAACATAATACTATAAGGAGTTATTAGATTTTAGAATGTAAAAAATAGAATCCAGAGCTGAGATTTGGAAGGTAGAATTGGGAAATGAGGAGTTTTTTTGTTTTCGTTGTCCCCAATGAGGCCTTCAAGTAGGCTCTGAATTTATTTCAGAGGTTCTTTTAGAAAAAAATAATTTGTTATTATTTTGTTCTCTTTTATATGCAAAAACAAAAAAAAAGCAATTTAAATTTGCATTTTGACAAAAATCTATATAATCGGTTCATTATTTTCTATTTTTTTAAAAATTATGGCAAAAGGGAAGCGTACATACCAATGTGGAAAATCTACAGAAGGTGGAGGTCGAAGAGACTACGTTTATGCGGTTAATAAGAGAAATCTTGAAGCTGGGCAAAAACTCGAACTCAGCAAATATGACAAGACGACTCGAAAACATGTCAAGTATACATTTGTTGATGTAAAATAGTTTTCTGTTGATTACATATTGATTTTTTTTAAAGAAAAATCGTATTAAAATGTTCCTTTTTGAGAAAAATAGAGGAATATTTTTTTGTTTGAAAAATGATTTTTGTTGATTTTTTTCATTTCTTTTATATAATAGATTTACATTTATTTGATAATATTGATTTTATGGCAACGATTACTATCGAAAATGTTCCAGAGGCAACTCTCAGGCGAATTGGAAAACGAATTGATTTTCAGGATGTTCGACTGACTAAAAAAAGAAAAACTTCGGCTGATCCGACTATCCGTCTGCACGAGCTTTCGCAAGACCCTGAAAATACTGTGTATGGACCGTTTACACCAAAAGAATTTTTAGAGGAACTTAATAAAATGTAGTATGAAAGTTACATTTACAAAAAAATATCGAAAGTCGTTTTCAAAATTGCATAAAAAACAGAAAAAACAGGCAATTGAGAGAATAGAAATTTTCTTGAATAATCCTTTTGAAATTGGACTTCGAAATCATAAACTTTATGGAAGATATGATGGATATCGCTCTATTAATGTAACTGGTGACTATCGAGCAATTTTCCGAGAATATCCAAATGGAACCTATGAATTTGTCGAATTTGTTGATATTGGTACCCACAGTGAACTCTATTAAAATCCCCCAAAATTTGCTTTTGAGGGATTTTTTGTCTTGTGTTTTTTAAAAAAATTTATTTTTTGATAAGCTCATGCTCTGGGAGGGAAGAGAGAAATTGCTCCACTTCACTTTTTTTGGTTTTCTTGAGTTCTTTGTAGTACTCTTCGAGTGTGATGAGTCTAGCATCAAGAAAAGCCCGCTCACTGTGAGAGAGGATTACTTTGGTGATTTCCTCATATTTCATATTGTATTGAAGGAGTTTATCGATGAGTTTTTTGCTGATATGAGCATCACTGGTCTTTCAAAATATTTTTTCCAGTTTTTTAGAATGAGTTTTAGACATAAAAAAATAAGGTGTTATTTCAGATTGATGTATCCATCATAGCACATTTATTTTTTTCTCGCAAGAGTTTTTTTATTTTTCCTTTGACAATATAAAATTCTATTTATAAATATCTTTTAAAAAAATTTGCTTTTTATTTCTTTTTTTATATACTACTTGAGCTTTTATTTTAAAGCGCATTTTATTTCCTTCTTTTTCCTGGTCAGAAAAAGATATCTAACCCATAGGAACTTATGAGACAATACGAACTTATGATGATCATAGATCCTGCTCTCTCAAAAGATGACAGCGCTGCTCTCATCAAAGAAATCGAGACTGAACTCAAAAATTCAGGAGCAAAGATCAAAACCAAAGATCATCCAGGTGAGCAAAATCTTGCCTACAAAATTCGAGGTTCAAAAATCGGATACTATCTCCTCTATACTCTTGAGAGAAATGAAGGAGACTTTTTCGATGCAACTCGACATTTTAATATGAAACCGTCAATTTGGCGATTCATGTTTGTACGAACAGACAATCAATAATTTCTATAAAATTTTTAATTATGCGAACTATAAACAAAGTTATCCTCATTGGAAACATTACAAAAGATCCTTTTGTAAAAACAACAACTGGGGATAAAAAAGTAGCAACATTTACAGTAGCGACAAATCGATACTATAAAAATGCGACTGGTGAGTCTCAATCTGAAGCAGAGTACACAAACTGTGTCTGCTGGGGACCACTGGCTGAGCGAGCTGAGCAGTTCCTTCGAAAGGGCAAACTTGTTTATATAGAAGGACGACTCAAAACACGAGTTATTGACAAAGAAGATGGAACACGACTCTATAAAACAGAAGTTGTGGTCGGTCAACTTATTTTTCTCTCAAAGAGAGATGAGTTCTCAGAAGAGCCACTTGAATCAGAATCGAAAGCTGATGCAAGTCTCGATGATTTCTCGGATTTAGATATTTAATTTTTTCTTCATTATGCTTCAAACAAAAAAGAAAATAAAAAAGGTGTGTCCTATCGAAGAAGCTGGTATTACTTATATAGATTATAAAGATACAGCTTTTCTCAAACAATACCTTACAAAATTTAATCGGATTGTGCCACGAAAGTATTCTGGTACTTCGCTTCGAAATCAAAAAAAGCTTGCCAGAGCGATCAAAAGAGCGCGATATATGGCACTTCTTCCATATATTATCGATCCTCGAATGTATACAGAGACAGCTTCTCCAGTAGAAGACGCTGCACCTGTAAAAAAGCCAGAAATTGATCCAGAAGGAGTTTCTGTATAGGTTTTTTTGACTCTAAAACACACTTTTTTTGAAAAAAGTGTGTTTTTTATTTGACAAAAAAAACAAAATCTGCTAATATAAGAGTGTTCGTATATTTTTTAACTTTTTCATTACTATGAACACATTTAAAAAACTCGCCTATGCAGGGGCTGCTACTGTAATGTTGGTTGAGCAGAAAATATTTGCTGACTGAAAATCACTTTTTGGTACAGATAATGCAACAGGACTTGATCCAAACTGAAAAGATGCAAATGTTGCTATTATGGATGTCGTTAAAGCTCTTCTTCAATTTGTCACACTTATTGCTGTTGCTTACGCTCTCTATGGAGGTTTTATGATTCTTACAGCTGGTGGAGATGATGCACGAGCCAAGAAAGGTCGAACGATCATTATCCAAGTTCTTATTGGTATCGTTGTAATGTGGCTTGCATACGCAATCGTATCTCTCGTTGTAAATGCTCTCGCCTAATAAAAAAGATAATTTTTTTATCGAAAAGTACTCAAAAAACATTTTTGGGTGCTTTTTTTTGATTTTTTTGTTTTTTTTCGTATATTTAGGAGGTATATACTATTTTTCTAACTTTCTCCTATGTCATACGATTTTAAGTCCATAGAAAAAAAATGGCAACAGTTTTGGGAAGAACACAAAACATTCAAAACAGAAAGCACGAGCGAAAAACCAAAAAAATATATTCTTGATATGTTTCCTTATCCCTCTGGGACAGGGCTTCATATCGGTCATCCAAAAGGATATACAGGGACAGATATTGTCGCTCGATACTATCATGCAAAAGGTTACAACGTGCTTCATCCGATGGGATTTGATGCATTTGGTCTTCCAGCAGAAAATTATGCCCTCAAGACAGGAGTCCATCCAGCCAAAGTGACCGCAGAAAATATAGAGACTTTTATCGCGCAGCTTAAGGCGCTTGGTTTTTGATATGATTGGGAGAGAACCGTAGATACAACAGATCCAAACTACTATCAGTGGACGCAGTGGATTTTCTTAAAAATGTTTGAAGCTGGCCTTGCCTATGAGCAGGATTTGCCGATCAATTATTGTCCGAGTTGTAAGACAGGTCTTGCTAATGAAGAGGTTTTAAATGATTTTACCTGTGAGCGGTGCGGTGCAAAAGTCGAGAAGAAAAAAATCCGCCAGTGGGTCTTGGCAATCACAAAATATGCTGATAGACTTCTTACTGATCTCGATCGTCTTGATTGGTCAGAGAGTCTTAAAGAAATGCAGAGAAACTGGATAGGGAAGAGTGAGGGATGTGAGTTTTCTTTGTTGAAAGAGAGTCAGAAAACTGTTCTTATTCTTCATGGACTTTGAGATACATGAGGAGCACATTGGGCAACGCCTCTCTCTCACACACTCAAACAAGCAGGTTATAATGTGCACATGCCAGATATCTCATATGAGAGTGGGGATCTTGATTTGTGTCTATGAGAATTAGAAAAATATAGATCATCCATCGATGAAAATTCTATTATCATAGGGCACTCTATGGGAAGTCATCTTGGGCTCAAATTTATAGAGACCCTTGATACCAAAGTGGATATGTTTGTATCCGTTGCATGAATTTTTGAGTGAATGAGTACTCATAAAGCGCACAAAAATTCTCCAAATATAAAAAACTTAGAAGATGTGTTCATAGGGCTTATGGATACGGAAATTGATTACAAAAAAGTACGAAAGAATATCAAAAAATCGGTTCTGTACACATCAGATGAAGATGATCTTATTGAAACAAATGAGCAAAAAACTTTTTTTCAAGAAAATAATCTTCTTGATAAATATGTAGTATTGCCTTGAAAAAATCACTTTAGCACATCTCGATGAAATATTACTCATCTCCCAGAAATTCTTGATGAATTTTCTCATATTTCGGTCTATACGACTCGAATAGATACTGTTTTTGGTGTGACTTATGCGGTTCTTGCGCCTGATCACAGCGATGTCTGGGATTTTATCACTCCTGAACAAAAAGAAATTTGTGAACAGTATATTGGGAAAGCCAAGCAAAAGTCTGATCAAGATAGAACCGCTGATAATAAAGAAAAAACATGAGTTTTTACAGGAAGTTATGTGATCAATCCTTTTAATAATGAGAAAGTTCCACTTTGGATTTGAGATTATGTTTTAGGAAATTATGGAACCGGAGCCGTAATGGCAGTACCAGCTCATGATGAGAGAGATTTTGAATTTGCAAAAAAATATGGATTGGAAATAAGACAAAGTGTGGCTCCTTATAAGGTTATGACCGGAATCAATGCACCTAGAAAATGAAAAGAGGAATTGAAGAAAAGTTATGTAAATGCAATCATAGAGTTTGAAAATAAATTTTTACTTTTAGAAGAGAAAATTTGATGTAAATTTGTTTGATGAGGAAAAGAAAAGGATGAAACAATAGAAGAAGCAATAAAGAGAGAAATACGAGAAGAATCATGATTTATTGATTATGCTATTGAATGAAAAGTATTAAATTCTTCATATTATTGATATGGATATAGAAACCATAAAGATATCAATCACAAAGGATTGGATTATCCATTTTTTCATATTGTTTTGAATTCTTTAAAACAGGAAGAAATTGATGAAGCAGAAAAAGATTTGCACTCACTCAAATGGGTAGAAAAAGAGAAAGTCAAAGCGTTGCTTTTTTCTGATGGACACAAGCATGCTTGGGACTGTTTCTTGGACGAAAAGCCTTTTACAGGATATGGAAAATTGGTACATTCTTCCGATTTTTCTTGATTGACTTCAAAAGAAGCCCAAGAAAAGCTGACAGAGTTTGCTACAAAAGAATGATTTGGAGCGAAAAAAGTAAATTATAAACTCCGAGATTGGCTTTTTTCTCGTCAGCGATACTGGGGAGAGCCAATTCCGCTTATTCATCTTGATTCTGCCGATGTGCGAAAACTCCCAAGAGTGGAAAATCTTGATGAAAAAATGGAAGAAAATATGGCGTATGTCTTAAAATCAGAAAAAACCGAAAAATCTGATGAAAGAACGCTGTGCTCAAAATGAAAAGAAAAATCACTTGTTATCAATGGTAAAATTGTCAGTAGGATTTATGATTGAATCAATGGGGATATTGTTTGTGATTACAATCTCCCGCTTGAGCTTCCACAAATCGATGATTACAAACCAGCTGGTGACGGAAATAGTCCGCTTGCAAAACTTGAGAGTTTTGTACAGGTGAAATTGGCAGAAAATCTCTCTGGAAAACGTGAAACGAATACTATGCCACAGTGGTGAGGAAGTTGTTGGTACTATTTGCGATATATGGATCCAAAAAATAGTGAGCACCTTGCAGATCAAAAAATTCTCGAATATTGGCAAAATGTCGATGAATACGTTGGTGGAACTGAGCATGCTGTGCTTCATCTTTTGTATGCTCGATTTTGGCATAAATTTCTCTATGATATTGGGGTTGTTCCGACAAAAGAACCATTTCAAAAATTGATCAATCAGGGTATGATTCTCTCATATGCCTACCAAACAAAAGCTGGGAAACTCATTCCAAATGATCTTGTAGAAGAGAAAGATGAGAAATTTTATAATATCGAAACAGGAGAAGAGCTCTCAAAAATTATCGCGAAAATGAGTAAATCACTCAAAAATACACTTAACCCACTTGATATTATCGATGAATATGGAGCCGATACGCTTCGGCTCTATGAGATGAGCATAGGAGATTTTCGAGATAGTGCTCCATGGGATAGTCAGGCCATTATGGGAGTACATCGTTTCCTTGAGAAAGTCCATGCCATGTATATTGATGGAAAAAATCCTGCAAAAGATGATATGAAAGCGATGAAATTGCTTCACAAAACAACCAAAAAAGTTGAAGAAGATATTAAAGAGTATAAATTTAATACTGCTGTTACCGCTCTTATTATTCTCTCAAATGAAGGAATGCCTCAAGACGCAGAATTTCAAAAAGAGTGGAAAGATACATTTTTACTATTACTCCATCCATTTGCACCGCATATCGCTGAAGAGCTTTGGGAAAAAACGGACAAAAAAGGTTCAATATTTGATCAAAAATGGCCAGAATATGATGAATGTATGCTTGTAGATGATGAAGTAACAATTGCTGTTCAGGTCAATGGAAAAATGCGAGGTACCTTCACTTTCTTGAATGGAGTGGCTCAAGAAGAAGTTTCAGAAGTCGTACGATCGGATCCAAAAATCCAAAAATGGATTGATGGAAAAGAAGTATTCAAAGAAATTTATATCCCAAATAAAATGCTTTCTATTGTAGCAAAATAATTTTTTTCACATGGGAGAGAAATTATTTGTACCATCAGATCCTAAATCAGTTTCTGCTGTTCAATATGAACTTCTGCATAATATCGCCTTTACGATTGTATTAGTAAAAGCCTATAATATTTTGATGGAATATGCAAAATACAAACATATCAATATAAAGTACATCATAGAGATTGCAATTATTTCTCCTGTTGTAGAGATTATTTTCAATTATCATTCGTATCATTTTGAAATGCTTATCCTTTTCGGAGTTTTTGCTGTTATTATGTCAGTACTCTATCTATTTTTCTATGATACACTTAAGTCTATAGAAAAAGACTATCAAAGAGAACATAAATAATTTTTTTGTAAAAACTATTTAATCCACCCACCAATAATATCTTCGAGAATTTTGGCGAGTTTTTTTGGATTGTGTCGTACCACATCTTCATCATTGACAATATCTCGCTCGATAATTTTATACGACTTATCTCGGAAAATTGTGTGATCTTTGATTTTGACAGGTTTTTTATTTTCAGATTCTTTGTATTTTTGTACAACATCATCATCGATATGCCCGTTGTTGACGATGACATAATTGAGTTTTCCAGGTTCTATGTATTTTTCTATCACATCAACAAAATCGATAACTTCCATATTAGAGGTTTCTCATCGTTTTGTCATCGCATTACAGATGTAGATGAGTTTTCATTTTGTTTCATCAAGAGCTTCTCTCATGCCTTCAGAGAGGAGATTTGG
Organism: Candidatus Altimarinota bacterium; assembly: GCA_002747975.1. Classification (GTDB taxonomy): domain Bacteria; phylum Patescibacteriota; class Gracilibacteria; order BD1-5; family UBA2023; genus GN02-873. The sequence goes on from PDRA01000022.1 coordinate 46,711, forward strand.
GACGATACTTGTATAGAGATCACCTGGTCCTATGATAATATAATCAGCATTGAGAATAGCTTCTCTGGCCCGTGGATTAAGCATTCACTTTTCTCACTCGAGCCAAGCGTTGACGATATTTTGATCTGGATTATGCGTACGCTCTCAAGGATTTTTATCAGAAATATCAATATTTTTTTCTCCTACAATTTTTGTTCCATCTTCGAATTCGACTCATAAGTGCACATCTTCGAGAGTGACTGGTATGACTCGTCCTCGCACATCAAACATTTCACACATCATATCAAGTCATTTTTCATAGTCTTGCTCGATATCGACAAGTGCTGTGAGGAGAATATTTCCAATTTTATTGGCTCCAATGACTCATTTTTCATTTTCAAATTTATATTCGAACAATTTTCGTACCATATCTGTCCGTTTTGCAAGTGCTGCGACGGCTCGACGGAAGTCTCAAGGTGGTAAAATTCCATACTTATCCCGGATACTTCCTGTGGTTCCGCCATTATCAGCTACAGAAATGATAGCTGAAATATTGAGTTTGAGGTTATTTTTTATTCCATAGAGGACATTATACGTACCAGCTCAGCCACCGATAGCTACGATGTTAATCATTGTGTATGAGGTTAAAAAAATATTTGCTTTTTTTGCATTTTTCCATAGTATTATAGTACTTTTATTTTTTAAATCAATTTTTTATGCCTTTTATTTTTACACTCCTTGTTATATTTGCGTTTATCGTACCACTCTCGGTCAAAAAAGTAAACCAAGGGCAGGTAGGACTTATACAATTTCTCGGAAAATATCAGAAAACGGCCACTCCAGGAATTACTTTTTTGATTCCTTGAATTCAATCTCTTCATAAGGTAGATATGCGTGAGCAGGTTGTTAATGTCCCAGAACAGCAAATCATCACCATGGATAATGTATCTATGGCAGTAGATGGAGTTATCTATGTTCAGATTACTGATCCGGTACAAGCAATCTATGACATCAATAATGTTTTTATGGCGGTAGTAAACCTCGCACAGACGAATCTGCGTAGTGTTCTTGGTACCATGAGCCTCGATGAAACTCTCTCTAATCGTGAGACAATCAATGGTCGACTTCTTGAATCTCTTGATAGAGAAACAGCTAAATGGGGAATCAAAGTTCTGCGTGTTGAAATTAAACGACTTGATCCACCAGATGATATCCAAGATGCCATGAGTAAGCAGATGAAAGCTGAACGAGAAAAACGAGCACAAATCCTCGAAGCAGAAGGATACAAACAATCACTGATCACAAAATCTCAAGGTGATAAACAGTCAAAAATCCTCGAGGCAGAGGGAGAGCGAGAGGCTGATATTCTACGAGCACAGGGTGAAGCAAATGCTGAAATTGCTCTTGCAGAAGCTCATGCTAAGGCTCTCGAGCTTGAATCAGAGGCAGCTGTGGCATACTTCAAATGAGCTGCAATAACCAAGGAGCAACTCAAAGTTGTTGAGCGAGCCCTCGGACGAAATACAAAATATATTCTTGATAGTGATATTTTGGCTGGAGTTTCTAAAATGTTTGGAAACACGAAATAGTCTCGTCCATTGCATTATAAGTTTCTTGATTTTTATATATTCTATTTTACTGCATTATGTCTACACTTACACTTTTTTGGCTTGCAACAGGTATTATTTTTCTCATCGTAGAGATTATCACTGTTTCTTTTTATGGACTCTCTCTTTCACTTGCAGCTTTTTGAGTTACTCTCTATGTGTGGATAGATGGATCTACAGATTTTACAATTCTACAGGGCGTTATCTTTGTTGTGATTGCGACCCTCTTTTCATACTTCTTGCCAAAATGGCTCACGCCAGATACAAAAGATGCACAAGAGGTTCCTCAGTGACTTGATATGTATATTGGCATGGAGAAGATGACCAAACAAGTTGGTGAAGATCTCAAAATTACACTTGATGGTGTTGACTATATTGTGATATGAGATGACGAGCCACTTCAACCAAAACAAACGATAAAAATAGTTTCTCGCAAATGATCTCTTTTTTATGGAATTCCTAGAAAATAACCTCAAATGGAATGAAAAAATCAGACACACGAAAAATACAAGTTCTCAAATATATTGTAGAAAATTATCTCAATACATGACAGGTGACGGGATCAAAGTCTCTTATCAACACCTATGATCTCGACATTTCAAGTGCAACTATTCGAAATGATATGGCAGCCCTTGAGCAGATGGGACTTATTTTTCAACCCTATAATAGTGCTGGTCGACTTCCGACAGATCGATGAATTCGAGTATTTGTGGACTACCTTATGGATGATATGACTTCATACCTGCTTGAAGATGAGGTCAAAAATGAAGAAAAAACTCCATGAGATATTATCGATCACACTCTCTATGATCTGGTTTCTCGACTCTCAAATACCACACGAGAGCTCACATTTGCCTGCATACCTTCTACAGGAATTTTGCAGTATACTGGAGTTTCTCACCTTATTCGAAAATCAAAAAAATATGAAAACATTGACTTGCTTCCTATTGTCGAAATAATGGAGAATGCTCCTGAGTTTCTCGATCTTATACTTTCATTGGATATTGGACAAAAAGTATGCGCCTTTATTTGAGATGAGCACATCGGTGGCAATTTAAAAAATACGACCATCATCGTCAAAAAAATAAATATACGAGGAGAGAGTGGATATCTTGGAATTATTGGCTCTATCAAGATGGATTATATGTTTAATATTGCTTCACTTCGACAGGTTTTGTAAGTAGGAGAGAATATATTATCGTCGATCGAGCCATTTTGTTTTGAGGGCCTTTTCGATATCTATATTCAAAGTATACGCATTTACAAAGGCCATGCCGACAATATCAGCAAGTTCTTCAGCGACTTTCTGCTTCGCATCTGTAGTGTCTAGCCACTTTTCTGGACGACTTTTTTGCTCGTAGGTAAGTTTTGCTTGAGCAAATTCACCGACTTCTTCTATCAATTTTGAAAAAGCAAATTCTTGATCAATTTTGATATTATATTCTTTTCAATAGTCAAGTTCAATTCGAATGATTTCTGTATAGATGTCTTGAAATGATTTCATATAAGAGAAAATAAGGATTAATAAGAAAATATTATATTTTTCTCTTTTTTTGTCAAAACATTTTTCTTTCCACAAAAAACTTGCATTTTTATTTTTTTCCTATATACTGCTTTCGTTTTACTGGTGTATTTTCCGGTTTTACCATTTATTTTTTTACAAAATACTTTATTATGCAACACGCAGATAAAAAAGCTATTATCGCAAAATATGCGACTCACAAAGGGGACACAGGTTCTCCAGAAGTACAAATTGCTATTCTCACAAGTAGAATAGAAAATCTCAAAACCCATCTTGGTTCTCACAAAGGAGACAATCACTCTCGAAGAGGTATTGTAATGATGGTTGCTAAACGTCGTAAACTTCTCGATTATCTCAAAAGAAAAAATGATGATCGATACAACGATATTATCAAAAAACTTGGACTACGAAAATAAAAGAGTTGAATTTTTCACAAAAATAATTACAATCTATAGCGTTTTTTATATGCTATAGATTTTTTTATGTTTCCCTTTTATCCCAATCGATATATCTCACATGCCCTCATAGTTCTCTCTGTTATTATTACTCTTATGGGCTCTATAATCCCTGGTTTTTTTAGTCATTTTGCTTATGTTGGGGCTGGTTGGCACTTTCTTCCTATTTTTACAATGGTTTCGCAAGTGATTTTGTTTCAATTCTTGCACGGTGGTATTTTGCATCTCCTTCTCAACAGCTATTTTCTCTATATTTTGGGACCAGAAATAGAGGCGCGTATGAGTCGTAAATATTTTATCTCTTTCTTTTTGTTTTCGACGGTTGTGGTGGTATGAGGATTGACTGTTTTTGCTCCAGGGCAGCCGACAGTTGGTATTTCTGGTTTTTGTATGGCACTTCTTGCGTATCTTTGGATTGATTTACGAAGCATCAATCATCCGCTCATGGGGCAAATTGGTATTCTTCTTTTCTTAAATATTGCCATTGGTTTTATGCCTTGACTTAATATCAGTCTTTTTGGGCATTTATTTGGTGCAATTGCAGGAGTTGCTTGGTGGTATATAAGAAAGTTTGTTACATAGAGGTTACGATTTTAGTAGAAATAAAAAATACGTTCATTTGAAGTGGGTGTTTGTTATTGTTTTTTGAAAAACAAGAATCAAGCACCGTCTCATATGATTGGTTTTTTCGTTGGTATTCATACAAATATTTCTTGGTGAAAAGTATTTGTGAGATTTTCTTTTCAGTCCCTTGCATATATTTCTCATTTCTTGATTTTTGTAAATCATTCTCCTACTTTTTTAGTAAATGTAAAGTTCTTGGTTTTTACTCTTATTTCTTCTATGAATTCGTATATTTCGTCATAATGATTTTTTCTTATTTTTTGCTGTATATATCAAAAAAATCAAAGGAAGTTTAAAACATTTTCTTTTCCTTTTTCAAATCCATCATGACTTATATGATTTCCACATTCGAGTCAGTAGCCCTGTTTTCACTTTCTTAAAAATTCTCAAATTATTGCTCATGTTTTTGATACATCATCAATGAGGATTGTTTCGACATTAAAAAACTTCTTTGCATTTTCTCTATATTTTTTATCAGTAATTCCAATAATATCATTTCATTTCGAGACACTGTGTAAGTCAATAACTGTATCTATTTCGTGAAAAATTGTTTTCAGTTCAGCAAACCTTCTGTGTTCATAGCTTTCGTTTTGAAATGTTTGATGAGTGATTCTATTGAGATTGTTATCGAGAAACCTGTATGCATTTGGATCCTTTGACTCTCTATATTTTTTATACGCCTCTATATTATTGGCAATTAAGAACAGTTTTCATTTCTGTAATTTTTCTGATATTTTAAAATCATGAACCAAAAAATCAAAAACTTGAAGTCAAACTGGCTCATTTCCATGGGTAATTCCAAGAATTCATATATTTTTTCCAGGCTTCCCGGAATCAATGACAGTAACTCCAAGGATACTGTTATAAGAATTTTTAAGAAATATATCGTATACATCTTTCATATCTGAAAAATAAATTGAATTTAAATTTTTCCTTCAAGTACATCTTCCTCAAACTGCAGGATTCCTTTAATATCTTGACTGTATCAGCTCACATCAGGAAAATCAAGATTTTTTATTTTTCCTGCTACTTTTTTTAGGAGTTGAACCATTCGGTCGACTTCAGATTGTTGTATGTACTCGGTGATTTCAATAATTTGGAATTGAGTATTTTTGAAGGCTGCCCAGCGAGGTGAGAGTGAAAAAAGAAGAGCATAAAAAGTCAGTTGAAGTTTGTATTTCCAGGCCTTGATGGCATCATATCCGTATTTTCCTTGAAGTCCAAGTGTCTCAAATCATTTTCCAGTTTTGTAATCAGTGACGACGAGCGTCCCATCGGGAAGTATCTCAATGCGATCAATAGCACCAGAAAGTCTGACTCCATCAAGATATATTTCATTTGCGTCAATATTAAATCTATATTCTAAATGGATTTCACCGTATTCTTTTCCCGTTGCCTTTGTGTAGAAATATTCTAGGTTTTCTTTTCCACGAGTAATCCACTCTTTTGCCTTTTCGGGTTCGAGTTCACTTGAATTGATACTTTCCTCAAAACTCGAAAGAAGAATTGATTTATTGTAACTTCCTTTGAATTTATAATCTTTGAAAAAATCCTCAAGTCACTTGTGTATGGCCGTTCCGTAGATAGCATTTTCGTGTTTTGCTTCTGGAAACCGTAAGATATTATTTGATAGGAAATGCTGTGGTCCACCGCGTGTAACATCGAGAAAATTTTGGAGTGCTGTAGCAGAAATAGAAATCCCAGAAGCGATATAGTCTTGCAAAAACATATTCTCTTGTGAATTGAAGTTCATATCAAAAATATTGTTTTCAAGATTTTCCACGAGAAAAACTTCATTTTCGGACAATTTTCATTCAATATTTGTCCATTTTTCTTCTGGAATGAGAGAGAGAATTGAAAGGAGGGTATTTGGTTTTTCGTCCATTTTTTTTCTGGCGTAGCTGAGGTGCAGTGATTTTCTGGCTCGTGTAAAAATAGTATAGACAAGACGAATGATATCATCAATATTATCTTTTTCTGGAAGAATAGAAATATTTGCTGGCATCACATTCTCAGTATTTCTCCCACGAGTGTACTCTGTTTGGGTCATTGCTATACTATAGACATGATCGTACTCAAGTCATTTTGCCTTGTGTGCGGTGATGCATTCGACAGCGTTTTGATTTTCTATGAGCGTTGAGAGAGGAATCTTGAGATTGTACTTTCGTATAATTTGCATATATTCCACGAAGTCTCCTATCTTCAGAAAATCTCACTTTTTGATGATAGATTTGATTGACTGTATACACTTTCGCAGAGATAAGAGATAGGTGATATACTGTCCAGATTTTTGCGTGAGGTTGTCTTGTGAAAAGAAATACTCATAAAAAGGCGAAGTAAAATTTTCATCAATTTCTTCAAGAAACAATGAGGATTGCTGGCGTTGTATCTCTTCATCTCTGTATTCATCTGATATTTGTACTTGGTTGACACCGGTCAAGAAATCAATAACCTTTTCGAGTCTTGTATATGATGAGACAAAGGTCATCTCTATAAAAAAATGAGCAATTTTTGATACATAACTGTCCGTATGAATTTTGAGAGATTCTATCCAATTCTTATTTTCTTGTTTTTTGGCTCTGTAGATTTTTCTTGAAATTTCCCAGAGCGTGAGTCTGTGAATTTTCCACATTGGGTGTGATAAAATGCGTACGAGAATTTCATCATTTGGATTGCCTTTTTGAAGTCCATAAATATACTCGAGCATATCAACTAAAACCATAACAGCGGGATTCTCAAATATATTTTCTGTTTGTGAAACAGATACAGGGATATTTTTTTTGGTAAGGACTTTTGCGATATTTTCAAGTGTACTATTCTTTTTTGCTATGACGGCGATATCTTTTGGATTGGCACCAGTTTGTATCTTTTTTTCTATATCATCAGCAACTGATATGATTTCATCGATTTCATTTTCGTACAAATTATATTCAATAACTGCTCATTTTCATTGAAATGCATGAAACTCTTTTTTGATATTGGGGAGCAAATGAGTGATATTGGTACTGAGTTCTTGAGTGAGGGTACAAGAAAAATCGATAATCTCTTTATGTGATCGATAGTTTTCTTTGAGAAGTATGGTTTGTGTGTCGGTGTAGCGCTGGAGAAAGAGCTCTATATTTCGTATATTGGCACCTTGAAACTTATAAATCGATTGGTCATCATCTCCAACTGCAAAAATATTTGGGCTTTCGCCAGCTGGTTCGAGTATGTGAGAAATGAGCGAAAATTGAGCATCATTTGTGTCTTGATATTCATCGACTAGTATCCACTGATACTGTTCAGCAAGACTGGCCTGCACATCTTGGTCCTCCTTGATAAGATCAAGAGCTCGAAGTATCATATCAGAAAAATCTATCATACAATTTTCTTTGAGATGTTTTTGATACTGCTCATAGATCTCGAGAAATTGTATTATTTTTTTGTGCTTTTCATTTTCTTTGAGCCTCCAGCCATTATGGGTTTTTGTGAGCCAAGTATTTTTCCATTTTGTCAGTGGTTTTGCATCAGATTCTCATTCGATTGAATCCAGAGTTTCTCGACATCCTCTATAGATCGTAGATCCAAGATTCTCTATCAAATGATATTTTTGTCATTCTTGGATTTCTGACTCAATCATTTGTGTCATTTCCTCAAAGAGTGCTATTTTTTTGATTTTTTCTGTTTTTTTGTTACCAAGAGAGAATATCATTTGGCAATAATTTTCCATTTTCGGTCAAATAATATTTAATATTTGCTCGTTTAATGAAATAACTGACTTGAGATCATGTGGAGAAAGAGAAGCTTCTTTGAGTCGGAGAATAGTTTCTCGTATCGTATTGATTTTGTATTCTCATTTCCAGTGATTGTCCCAAGAAAGTGTGTTATTAATAGTGTGAAGTATTTTTGCTGATTCAATATCATCGACAGTTGTGAGCTCTTCACTTTCTCGTATTTTGTGACGAAATCGATTGAGGATTTCTTGTCCAAAAGTGTGAAATGTAAAAATAGCGACTCTGTATGCTTCTGGTCCAATAATATGAGCAAGTCGTTCCCGCATATTACTGGCAGCATTATCGGTAAAGGTCAGGCAGAGAATATTGTTTGGATTGGCGTCTGTTTTTTTGAGAATATGAGCAATTCGTACAGCAAGAAGCTCGGTTTTTCCGCTTCCAGGTCAGGCAATAACTAAAACAGGTCCATAGAGCGTATCGACGGAGAGTTTTTGTTCTGCATTGAGGCGATTATATTTTTCGGAGAATACGGACATAGTTTATAAAAATTGAGTTTTGAGGACTTCTTCAGCTTCTTTTTCTTGATCTGGTTTTTCATCTGCTTCGAGTTCTGCGACTTCTTCGGCAACTTCTTCAGCATGCGCATAGGCTTTTTGTAATTCTCGAAGTTGTTTTTTCGTCAGTGGTTTTTTTGGTCCGTTCCCACTTGGAAATCGATCTCATGGAAGCATAAAACGTACAGTTATTGAATTAAATCTGCTCGATTTTTCATCAGAGCCTTTGAATTTTCCCGACAATATCTTCATATCATCGTTCGATATATTCTACATTTGTGATTTTTGTCTTTCCAGTAGCCAACATTCCAGCCAGTATCATAGTTACACCTGCCCGCAGATCCCAGCTCGATACGGTGGCTCATCGAAGGGGAGTTTTACCAAAAATAAGAGCCTCATGCGGGTTAAGAATAGCAATATGACCTTTCATTTTTTCGACTTCTATAAGCCAGTTGAGTCTTGATTCAAAGAGAATTTCATGAACCTGTGAAACTCACTCTGCCTGTGTGAGAAGAAGGCTAAAAGGAGACTGTAGGTCAGTTGGAAATCATGGGAAAATATTTGTCTGTAATTTTGTAGCTTGTATATTTCCAGTTGAATTATACACCTTTACACTATCGTTTTTGGTATCAATATCCATCTTGACTCATACCTGTCGACATTTCTCGAGGAAAAAAGTCAAATCTTGGATTCGTGCATTTTTGATTGTGATACTTTCTTTTGCAGTGAGCGCTCATAAAATAATAAATGTCCCACTTTCTATATAATCATGAATGACTTGTCCAGTTGCCTGTTTTGGTATTTTTGAGATTCAATGTACGATAATAGTATGATCGTATGTAATTTCTATTTGTACACCAATTGATTTCAAAAAATCGACAAGATTGATGACATGTGGTTCAATGGCTGCCAGAGAAATGGTTGTTTTGCAATCTTGAAATGCTGCCATCATCAGTGCATTTTCTGTAGCAGTAACTGCAAAATTCGCAAGAATATTGACTTCACTTTTATCGGCTTTTCCAGAAAAAGTAATTTCTTCACCCGTCCCACTTCCCATATATCAAAAGGATTCAAATGCTTTGAGATGCTCGGTAATCGGTCTTTTTCCAATATTACATCCACCTGGATAGGGAATCTTGAGCTCTCAAAAACGCTGGAGGAGAGCAGGGAAGAGAAATATTCCAACACGAATTTTGCTAACGAGTTCTCGATTGAGATTTTCGAGGCTCATATTTTTTGTGTCCAGTGTGAGGGTATTTTCCTTGAGTTTTACATCAACACCAAGTGATTCAATAATGCTCAAAAAAGTAAATACATCACCAATTCGAGGAACATTATGGAGTGTGAATGTTTCAAAAAAGAGTCCACAAGCAATCAGTGGAAGAGCAGCATTTTTTGATCCAGAAATAGAAACAGTTCCAGTCGTTTTTTGAGGTCATTGAATTTGTAGCATGAGAAGAAAAGGGGTTTAAGAATTAGTTGGAATTTTTACAGTATATCCAATTCATCGAACTGTATTGATAATAATATTGTCTTCAAGTTTTTTCCTGATATTTTTGATATGAGTATCAATCGTTCTGTCATAGATATAGTTGTCATATCACATAACATCCTTCATGATAGACTTTCGTGTGATAGTTTTTTGAGAATTTTGGATGAGATAGTCAAGGATAGAAAATTCTGTCTTCGTTAAAGATACTTCTTCTCAATGAACAAAGACCTGAAAAGTATCATGATTAATAGAAATCGTACCAAAATTGTTTATTATTTGTTCGTTTTTTGGTTTTGAAGTCTTTTTTGATCGTTTGATCACAGCAGAAATTCGAGCAATGAGTTCTGGAGATGAGAATGGTTTTGGGATATAGTCATCGGCACCATCCTTGAAAAGAGTCAGCTTATCTTCTTCGCTATTTCGTGCTGACAGCACAATAATAGGTGTCTCTGCCAGAGATCGAATCTCTCTACAGAGTTCAAAACCATTCTTTCCGGGAAGATTGATATCAAGAATGATGAGATCTGGTTTTTCTGCTTGAAACAATGCTATAGCACGATCTCAATGATTGCAATGAATAACACGGTAATCAGCATTTTCTATATACAAAGACAGTGGATGTGCAATTCACATATCATCTTCGATAAGAAGTATTTTTTCCATGGTGAGAAATTTATTTTTTTCATTGTATCAAAAAAATAAATAAAATCAAGGAAATATCTCTCTCTTGAGAAATGGATGCAGTTTAAAAATAAATGAGTTAATTATTCAACTTTTTTTGATTTTGCCAATGTGAAAAGTGTACATTTTTTTGCAAAAAATCATATTTTTGGGTATAATAAGAGGAGTTATTTTTTAAAAAATTTTATGCTTAACCAATTTACCGGAGAATACAAACAAATAATGCTTGATGCCGAAAATCTTGCAAAAAAAATGTGAGACAAAGAAATCCTTCCAGAGGATATGATTGTCCAAATTACAGCGAAAGCGTCATGAAATATCGCCGATCTCTTTGAAGAGTTTGGGATCAATATTTCTGTGATTCAGGATGTATTTTCACGTCCGCCATTTGCCTTGGATCTAGCAAAACGAAAGTGAGATTATGCAGGGATTTCGAGTAGACTCAAAGAACTCATCGTCATCTCTATGCGAGTGGCTTCAGGTTTTCAGAAGTCTCAGGCAGGAATTGAGGATTTTTTGCTGGCCTTTTTTCAGTCGCCAAGTGAACGATGGTTCTCTGAAATGCTCGATTTTATCGGAATTATTCCAAAAGATTTTGAGAAACAACTCATCGATATCAATACACTTATCGCTGGTGGTGAAAAAAATACCGAAAAACAACCAATGTTTTGACCGATGGAAGAAATTATGGATATGCTCGAAGATGCATTTGGAGGAAATGGAGCCATGCCACAAACTCCGTTTTCTGCAAATAAACCACAGGACAAAAAAGAATCAAATACACCATGACTTGATTTTTTTGGAGTCGATCTTGTTGCCGAGTCTCGTGAAAAAACCAATGAACCCATTATAGGAAGAGATACAGAAATTGATAGACTTATCTCTATTCTCAATCGAAAAACCAAAAATAATCCCTGTCTCGTGGGAGATCCATGAGTGGGAAAAACTGCTGTTGTCGAAGGGCTTGCCAAGCGAATTGCCAGTGGTGATGTCCCGTTTGCTATGCAAAATAAAAGAGTTATTGCCCTTGATCTTTCGGGCATGATTGCTGGGACAAAATATCGCGGAGAATTTGAGCAACGGATCAAAATGGTGATCGATGAAGCCTCAAAACTGGAAAATGAAGTTATTCTTTTTATCGATGAAATCCATACAATCATAGGGACTGGGTCTGGTGAAGGTGGGCTTGATGCGGCGAATATACTCAAGCCAGCTATGGCACGAGGAAAAATTTGTCTTATTGGTGCCACTACACTTGATGAATATCAAAAATATATCGAAAAAGATTCAGCACTTGAGCGAAGATTTCAAAAAATTGACGTTGAAGAGCCAACTCCAGAAACGGCAAAAGAAATTATCAAGGGACTCAAAAAATCATTTGAAGAGTTTCACAATCTTATCATCACCGATGAAGCGATAGAGGATGCAGTGGATCTCTCAGTTCGCTATATTACGGATCGATTTCTGCCAGATAAGGCAATAGATCTCCTCGATGAGGCATGTAGTACCAAAAGTATGACCTATCATTTTGACTCTTCTGAAATAGAATGACTCAAAGAAAAACAGCAAAAAATCCAAAAAGAAATGGAAGATATGCTTATTGCTCAGCAGTATCAGAAGGCTCTTGTCAAAAGAAAGCAAATCGATAAAATCAGCAAGGACATGGAGCAAAAAAAGAGAAAAAAAAGAATTCCTCGTAAGGACAGAATGAAAATTACAGATCTCGATATTCATCGAGTTATACATCAATCAACGGGTATTCCACTCAAAAATCTTGCCAAAGAAGATACCGGGAAACTCAAATGACTTGAAAAGGCGCTCAAAAAAAGTATTTTTTGACAAAATGAAGCGATTGCTTCTATTGTGAGTTCTATCAAGCGATCGCATGTCGGTATTTCTGATACCAATCGTCCTATTGGATCATTTCTTTTTCTCGGTCCAACCGGAGTGGGAAAAACTGAACTAGTCAAAGTCCTTGCAAAAGAGTTTTATGCTGATCCAAAAGCGCTTATCAAGATAGATATGAGCGAGTTTCAGGATAAATCGAGCGCCTCAAAACTCATCGGAACAACTGCTGGATATGTTGGCTATGAAGAGGGTGGTATGCTCACCGAAAAAGTCCGCAGAAAGCCGTATTCTATCATTCTTTTTGATGAAATAGAAAAAGGGAATTTTGATGTGTATAATTTGCTTTTACAAATTCTCGAAGATGGTGTCATCTCAGATGGGAAGGGAAGACAGGTCAATTTCAAGAATACTATTATTATTATGACTTCAAATATTGGGTCTGATGAGTTCAATACCACGGCAAGTCGTATTGGTTTTGATATTTCTGATAATGAAGAGCAAGAAGTGCTCGAAGATTTCGCTTCAGCGAAAGAAAAAATCACCAGTGAATTGACAGACTATTTTTCTCCAGAATTCCTCAACCGTATTGATAAAACCATTGTATTTAATCCTCTTGATAAGTCGGTCATTCGAAAAGTCGCTGTATTTCATCTTGACCGCTTGGCAGATCGACTCAAAAAAATAGGAATTACATTTGAGTACGATGTAAAAGCTGTGAATATGATTGTATCTGAAACCTACAATCCAGAATACGGAGCGCGCCCAGTTCGCCGATATATTCAAGACTCTATCGAGGATGCAATTGCTGATAGCATGATAGTGCATCCATCAAAAAAACAGGTCTCAATTTCTGCAAAGAAAAAAGAGCTTGTATTTGATTGGAAATAATTTGCTTTTTTTCAAAAAATATGCTATACTTATTGTATATCCTAATTTTTTATTATGTCTCAAAAAATCGAAGATCTCTATATATTTGAATGATTCTCAAAAGAAGTGGTTGCCTATTTTCTTTTGATGAGTCAAGTCCAGTACCCAAAAGCTGGAGAGGTTATCCTCAAGCAGGGCGATGTCTCTAATGGTTGTGCATACTATATCAATAGTGGAAAACTGCGAGTTTCTATTGATGGAAAAGAAGTTGATATTCTCGAAAAAGGAGAGTTTTTTGGAGCGATGGCACTTATTACTGATGAGCCTCGATCTGCGACTGTTGAAGTCGTAGAAGACGCTGAGCTTCAAGTCTTTCTCAAGGATGAGTTCCTTACTCTCATTACTCAATCACCAAATAGCGAGGCGCTTAAAGGAGAAATTCGACGAAGAATTGTCGAAAATGCTCATATTGCCAAATAATCTTCTATCTCTCATAAGAGAAAAATATTTGAAAAAAAGAAAAAATCAAATATAATAGATCTTGTCTTTCGAAGACAGGATTTATTTTTTTAATTTCATATTTTATGAAAAAACTCTTCATCATATGTGTACTGAGTTTGCTCAGTATCTCATCGGTATCAGCTTTTAGCGATATCAAGAATTCAGATTTCCGGCAGTATATTACCAATGCCTTCTCAGAGAGTATTATCTCTGGATATGGTGATGGGACTTTTCGTCCAGATAATCCCGTCTCTTTTGTAGAGTCTCTGAAGATGGCAATAAATACAGGTCCACAAAGAGATAATATCGATAGGGATATGGGCTCAAATTGGTTTACTCCATTTGTCAGTTATTATAACAACAATTACAGAGTTCCAAGTATTGCATTCTCAAATGATCAAAAAATTACACGAGATTTTGCTGTCTATATTCTTCTTCGACAGCTTGGAATTGAGCTTACTTCATCTGATATAGAAAAAATTCCAGCGAAATTTCCTGATATAGAGAACATTACAGAGCTTACCCCTTATATTTTCTTTGCCAAGCATGCTGGTATTGTCAGTGGATACAGAAATGGAACGTTTGGTCCAAAAAATAAGGTCTCTCGATGAGAATTTACAAAAATGCTCTGGAAGAGTCTGCGAGAAAATAACGAAGCGATCCTCCAGAAATACCAAGCAATAAAAGAAAGTCAAGGGTCAGCATGAAATACAAAAAGAATCACTGATAGGATGGTTCACATTACGTTCGAAGTTCCAAAAGATATGGAAATAAATCGTTTTCAAGAAGAATCAACACAAGAGGGAAAAATTGCCACAGTAGGATATGGAAGGTTTTTTGCTGCGGTGAGTCAGTATCCACCACAACCACGAGGAGCCTATCCAGGTGATAGCGCAAGAAAAATAGTAGATAATATAAGAATGTTTGATGGTCGTGTGGATGTTTTTTGTGCTCAAATGGTACTCACAGACTGTCATCAATTTATCACTTGAAATGGTATGATTGCTATCATGTGAACCAGTCGGTTCAAGGAAATGTGAGCAGAAACAATGCTTGAGCGAAGACAGTTTTTTGTGAAAAATCAGTTTTCTCGAGAATTTCCTGTCATCACTCTCTGGACAAAAGCGTATGAAGCGTCGCAGAGTCATCTTCTTTTTCAAGAAAAACAACTTATAAAAAGAATTGTAGAGAGCCTTCAGGGTGTGCAATAATTTCTTTTGATACTATCTACAAAAACGCCATATATTTTTTGTTCCAGCAAATTTGTCTTTTGGCATAGCGCCGAGAATTTTGCTGGATTTTTTGTATCATTTCTGACTCCAAGATCTCTCCATCTAAAAATTCTATTACTTCCTTGTAGCCGATGGTAGCAAGTCCAGGAGCGTTTTTTGGATATTTTTTGAGCAATTTCTGAACTTCTTCGATCAGTCCATTTTCTCTCATTATCTCAACTCTGAGATTGATTTTTTCATAGAGTTTCTCTCGGTTTCCATCATAGGGTGACAGAAAGAGCGTGGGATGAATAAGAACATTTCCATCATCGATTTGTTGCTTTGATTTCCCAGTTTCTTCGTAGATTTCTATGGCGCGTATGATATGCACTTTGTCATTTGGATGGAGACTATCGGCGTATTTTTTGTCATATGTTTCGAGAATATGCCAAAGAGCAATATCACCTTTGTTTTGTCGAATTGCCTCGAGTTCTTGGCGTCTTTTTGTGTTCTTTTTGGCACGGCTATAATTTCGCTTGAAAAGAAGCGAATCCAAATAGAGTCCAGTTCCACCACAGAGAATAGGAATTTTTCATTTTTTCCAGATATTTTCGAGGATTTGACTGGCTTGGTTTCGAAAATCCACGACTGAGAAATCCTCATCTGGGTTGATAATATCGATCATGTGATGCACAATTCCATCCATTTCTTCTTGACTTGCTTTGGCGGTTCCAATATCCATTTCTCTATAAATCTGACGAGCATCAACAGAGATAACTTCACTGTCTATCTGTTTTGCAATCTCTATTGCCAGACCAGTTTTTCCACATGCAGTTGGTCAAAAGACCGTAATAATCGGAGAGTTTCAAATATTTTCTTTTGCAAAAGAGTCGATTTTTTGTGAAATTTCAGTTTGCATTGTTATGATTTACAGTTTGGAATTTCTTTTATCTCTTTTTTTATTTTTGTGATATGAGTATCGAGATCCTCGAACATAGAGAGAAAAATAGAGAAAATCGGGATACCAATCAAAAGACCAATAAGCCCAAAGGCATGCTCACTAATCAGGAGAATTACAAATGTGATAAACACCGGGAAATGTGTATATGATGAGAAAATCTTTGGATTGAGAATATAGGCTTCGATTGCATGAATGACGGCTATCATGATGATAATCCCAAAAACCATTGGAATACCACCAAATCCATATGCGATGATAATGATCGGAAGTCCAGAGAGAAAAGTTCCAAAAACAGGGATAAATCCAAAGATAAAAACAACAATTGAAAGTGTAAAAATATAGGGAAATTCGTGTCCATGTCCCATGAGAAAACTGAGGATTACAAGTCAGATACTTGTCAAAATGCTATTGATAATGGCAATAAGTGATTGAGCCTTGAAGACGCGTCCAAATCCAGTCGCAATTTTTGATCCAAGGTATTTGTATTCATTATAAAAAAAGGCAAAATTTCCTGTTTTCATTTTGTCAAGGAATTTATAAATACTCTTTCGATCAATGATAAAAATATATGAGAGGACAAGTCCAATAATAAATTTTATCAAAAATCCACCCGCATCTTTGATGTATCCGAGCACATTATTTCCAAGCTCTTTGAAATCAAAATTACTCAAAAATTCATTGACTTGATTTTGGATTCCAAGTTTAAATCCAAGAGAAGTTTCCATTTCTTTGACGAGCGCATTGAGGTTTTCTATGGTTTGAGGTGCATTTTGGACCAGCTTTTCTATTTCAAGTCCGATACGAGGTATGAGCGTACTAAAGAGAAAAATAAGCACAATCAAAAAAATTATATATACGATACTGACGATGATATTGATTGAGAGGTGTTTTCGTAAAAATACGAGAAACCCATGATTTTTTTTGAGAGAAGCATTATGAATTTTTGTATGTGCAAACTTTGCAACCTCAAGAAAAAGATAGGCAAAAATAAAAGTAATCAAAAAAAGCGGAATAAAGCTTTTGAGTGCAAATAAAATTCAGAAAAAAATAACAAGCGCAAAGAGCTTTTTGAAAAATTCAAGAGAAAATATAATTGGTAAAAGTGATTTTATCATAAAAGTTGTTTTTAAAAAGTTAAACAAATACTTCTTCTACATAAGAGGTATCAGGATTTTTATTAATATTGCAGACAAGGGTCCACTGTCCACCAAAGAGAGAATTGAGTCGTTCTTGAATGAGTATAATTGCTTCTGGGTCAGCAACCTTATCATGATTCCACTTACTCGTAAAAGAAAGTGTGAGACAGGTTCCTTCACATGAAAAGCTTGCACTCTTGAGGGCAAATCGGATCCCACTGTGATCTCCAAGAGCATCGAGAAGTCGTCTGTATGAGAAGTTTTCGACGGGTGGAGTTTTTGGAGTCTCTTCTTTTTTTGAAGGAGTTTCATCTTTTTTTGGAGGAGTTTCATCTTTTGGTTGGGGTGTTTTTGTTGCTTGAGGTGGGTTTTCTTTGGGAGGAGGAACTGGTGTTTTTTGTATTTTTGTCGGTGCGCTGTTTGGCTTAGGGTCTTGTTTTTGTTGAGGATTTTGTGTTTCGTTTTGTGTTTTTTCCGGAGCCTGTTTTTGTGGTATGCTTTGCTGTTTTGGTGTGCAGGCTCGAAGAAGTGTGATCTCTATGAGCAGCAGCCCATCTGGAATAAATTTGATATCACGATAATTTTCTTGGAAAATTTCGTTGTACCTCTCAAATTTCTCGCTTCCAATTGTTTCGATGAGTCTGTCTCGCAAAAAATAGAGAATACTATCAAAAAATCCCTGTACTTCTATATGTTCATTTTTGAGTTTTTGTATTATTTCTTTGATTTCTTGCGTGTTGTACTCATAGAGACATGAGACAATATTGGTAATAAGACTTTCGTCAATCAAAGATAGTGTTGCCATCACTTGTCCGGTAGAGAGTTTGTTGTCAATAGTGTTTTGTTCGAGAAGAGTCAGAGCATCTCGCACTCATCAGCGAGCCGATTGAGCAATTACTTTGAGAGCCTTTTCCTCGGCGTCGATACCCTCTTGTTTGGTGATATTTTGTAGATGAGCAAAGAGAACTTCGGTAGGCACTCGCCCAAAATCAAATCGTAGGGTTCGTGATCGAATGGTCTCTGGGACTTTTTGGATTTCTGTTGTTGCCAGGATGAATTTGACGTGGGCTGGTGGTTCTTCGAGTGTTTTGAGAAGGGCATTAAAGGCTCCATCCGAGAGCATGTGTACCTCATCGATAATAAATATCTTGTATTTTCATTGATTGGGTGCAAATGAAGCTGTTTCGATGAGGCTCCGCATTTTGTCGACCTGTGTATGACTGGCGGCATCGAGCTCTACAACATCAATAAAAGATCCTGCATCAAAGTCCTTACAGTTCTTGCAGGTATGACAGGGATTTCCATTGTTGAGATCGCTACAATTGATTCCTTTTGCAAGGATTCGAGCACTGGAAGTTTTTCCTGTTCCGCGCGAACCAGTAAACATATATGCATGTCCGACTCGTCCTGTTTGTAGAGAGGTTTTGAGAATGGTACAAATAGCATCCTGACCGATAAGTTCATCCCAATCTTTGGGGCGATATTTTGTATAGAGAGACATATGAAAAGAGTATATAAAAAAAATACAAAAAGGCAAATGCTCTCGATCCAAAAATGAGTACAATTTGTGTACTTTATTTTTTTCAAAAAAAAGATTTCGCCCTCTTTTAGGAAGGGTTATTTCTTTTTTTGAAATATAAAAATAGCTCTCTCTTGCCCTGCAAGTGTATATTTAATGGATTTTTTTTGAGAGAGATGATATTTTTTGAGCAGTTTTGGGATTTCTTTTTGTTCATCTGGAGAGGGGATTTTATAGAGGAGAATGAAACCGTTTTTTTTCACAAAAGGCACTGCCCATTTGATAATTGTATCAATATAGGCGGTCGCACGTGAAAGGGCCACATCATATTTTCATTTGTACTCTGGAAGTGTGTTGATATTTTCGGCGCGAGCCCATATACTCCTTATATTTTCAAGTCAAAGGGCATCACAAAAATGTTTTTGAGCCTTTGTTTTTTTATTGACACTATCGAGAAGCGTCATATCACACTCTGGATATGCTATCTTGAGTGGAATCCCAGGAAAACCTCATCCGGAACCGATATCTATGATTGTTTTGAGGTTTTTTTCTTTCAAAAAATCTCGACCAAAAAGACTGTCGATAAAGTGTTTTTCGATAATATCGTCGGCTCTGCGTATGGCAGAGAGATTGGTATGAGAATTATACTGTATAAAAAGCTCCAAAAATCGAGAAAAATCGTTTTTTTCTTTTTCACAAAGACTCAAACCATATGTATGAAAGAGGGAAATGTTCATTCGAGTAAATAATATATTGATTTTTTTGTTTTTTTCAATATATTGTCGCAGGTATTTTGCAATTATGAATCAACCTTCATACAAAAAACTGGGATATTGGCTTCCAAAAATTCCTTTTCTCGTTTTGATCTTCACGCTTCTTTTCCCTATTGTCATCATTCAGATTCACTATGATGTCGGGCTTTTTTTTATCGCGCTCTACATTTCATATTGGACTGTCAAGGTATTTGAATCGTATTTTTTTGTTCTCAAGAGCTATCTTCAGCTTCTCAAAGCAGAAAAAGTAGATTTTGAAAACAATGATATCCTCAAACAAAATGCAAAAAATCTGACTCATATCGTGATTGTACCAGTCTATACTGAGCCATTTGATGTGATAGACGAAAATATTCGCTCTCTTCTTGATACGACGTATGTCCATAAAGATACTATTACGATTATTCTAGCAACAGAAGCTCGTGCACCAGAAGCTCAAAAGCATGCCAAAAATATTATAGAAAAATACAAACACCGAAGGGTAAATATTGTAAATATTGTCCATCCAGAGTGACTTGCTGGTGAATGAAAGGTGAAATGAGCCAATATTACTTATGCGATTCAAGAATACGAAAAACAAAGCAAACTCGATCCAGAGCATACTTTTGTTTCAACGATAGATACGGATACAAAAGTAGAAAAAAACTTTTTTTCCATTGTATCGCTTACATTTTTGACGACGGATCATCCACATCAAGCGATCTATCAGTATACACCACTGTATTCCAATAATTGGAGAAAGGGAAAGTTTTTTGCTCGAATTGTTGCAGCAGGTACAACGATTTGGCAGTTGTTTGAATCACAAAATCCAGAATTTTATCGTAATTTTGCCGTGTACGGTCAGAGTCTTCTGTGTTTGCAAAAAGCAAATTATTGGTCAAAAACCTCTATTGTAGAAGATGGTATGCAGTATTGGCGAGCATATTTTGGTTGGGATGGTTTTTTTCGAATCGTCTATACGCCAGCTATCTGTGAGATGGATGTAGTAGAAGAGTCGAGTTTATTTCAGACGTTTCGAGCTCAATACAAACAACTTCGACGATGGAGTTGGGGGTGTTCTGATATAGAATATGTGGTTCCAAAATTTATTGAAAACAAAAAAATTCCTCGAAAAGATAAGATTCGAAAGACATTTTATTTGATCCAGAATCATCTCTTCTGGGCGGGTGGACCGATGATTTTGTTGTATATAGGATATATTCCTGGTTTGTTTGCCTCAATCGAGAATTCGCTTGCTTCTTTTACCGTTCCTATTGCGACTTCTATTATTTTTACATTTCTCTTTTTGACGATTATTTTTCCTTCAGTTATCTCTGTGCACATTCTCTCAAAATATGTCGATTTTTCTTGGAAGGACTATATTATGAGTATTTTTCAATGGATTTTTCTTCCTGTTCTTATGCTCACACTCTATTCTATTCCTGCTATTGAAAGTCAGTTCCGTCTTTTTATTGGGAAGCGTATTGATTCATTTGATACGACCAAAAAAATGTCTCGTAAATAATTTCTTATGCTTGATTCTTACTTTGAAGAAGTACATAAACGCCGTTTGATAGCTCGTATTTTTTGGACAGTCGTTCTTATTTTTGCTGTACTCTTATTTTTCTTTTTCAAGGGATACTATTTTGCCTTCAATGTATGAATGGAGACAATATGGAAGTCTGGATGAGAAGAATACGGGAAAAATACGCATGAATCAGAGCCGATTATCAAGCAATTTTGAGTAGTGCATATAATTACAAAACCCAGTGATACGGGTATTGTTTTTGATACAGAGGATCTGCGATCTGGAGAACGAAAAATCGTAGATTATGGCAAGCATACGCTTTCCTATCAAAAAAATGGATATATTGGTGGCTCAAGAAACATAACCATCGACCATGATATTCCCTACTATATGGACAAGATCTCTCTGGTTTCTCTGCCAAAATATGAGCAAACTACACTAAGAGCGTCTCATACGCTCTATCAAATCTCTGATACTCACTGGCTCTCTCTCTCATGATCACAGGCGATGCTTTTTTGAGAGTCATTTGATTCCAAAAAAAATATTTCCATCCAAAAAACTTGGTACCCAGTAGGGGATCGCTACCTTACAAATGGAAAATCTATTATTGCGTATAATGATTTTCTTGAGGCTTTTTCGATTCAGAATAATCCAAAAGTCCAGAATTTTCTCAGAAAATGCTCGCAGCCTCATTATCAGTATGGATTCTTTTCTTGTAAAAATCATAATACTCTTATCTCTCAAGATGCAAAAATGTTTACTGGTGTTCTCGAGAGAGGAAGAAATTTTATCAAACAAAAGAATACACTTATTTTGTATGAAAATACAGATAATCTTGCGCAGCATTTTGTACTCTCTGGATCACTCGTGCAGGCAAAGACTTTTGTGCATATTGATGAAGATTGGTATGTAGGAAGTGGATCAAGTCTGTTTCCAATGAGTAACAGCAGTTGATTGGATCCAATTTCATTTGATGTAGAGGCTCTCTTTTTCTCTCAAAAGATTCAGGATTTCTTTGTATTTTTATGAAAAAAATGAGACAAGACAGTTGCTATTGTATTTGATCCAAAACACGAGTCTCTTCCCAATACGGTTGAGCTTCCAGATTTGAATTGGAAAGACATAAAAATCGTAGAATCGCAGTGAACTATTTTTATTAAAACTCGAGATGCGCTCCTCTTTTTCTACAAAAAAGATTCTGTCGTTCACTGGATTGTAGATGGAGAAATTCGAGCCTTTGGCAAAAATTTTGTGATCTATGTACCAAAAGATTCCAACAAAAATTCAGCGCTTTGGAAGGCAACGTGGAAAATTGGCTCATAATTTGCATTTTTACAAAAAGTGTGCTACAATAGGAGAAATAACTCTTATTCTATGAATATAATTCATCCAATTTTCTTTTCAATTTCAGGATATATCGAAATTTTTGGCGTACTTATCCTTATCTATGGGAGTATAAAAACGCTCTATAAATATGTATTTATCGAATTTGAGAGTTTCTCGAAAAAAAATCTCACAGAAAAAATGCAAGATATTCGCTATGAAATTGGAATCTATATACTCTTTGCCCTTGATTTTCTTATCATCGCTGATATTATCATGACCATTTCTGATCCAACGCAAGAAGAAATGGTTAAACTTGGAGTGATGATTGTAATTCGTACGATGATAGGTTTTTTCCTTTCCAAAGAAGTAGAGAGTATACGTCAGTTTGAGAAAATGAAAAAAGAGAAATAATTTTTTTTTTAAAAAAAAGAAACAAAGGTATCCCATTCTCGCCCTGAGAGTTCTTCTGCTCGGATATTTTTTTTGTGTCCAAGCGAGAGGAGAATATCGGCGACCATTTCTTTTTCATAGTGGTTTTTGAGATTTGAAAGTAGGGTTTTTCTCGGAAGAGCAAAGGCTTTTTTCCAGATTTCAATCTTTTTGTCTTCATAGGCTCTCTCTCGATTTTTTTTGGTGACAAATCGTAGGACGGCAGAATCGACTTTTGGTATAGGATCAAAAGCAGTTTTTGGAACATCAAAAAGGTATTCTATTGACTGACAAGCTTCGTGGAGAATCAGTCAAAAAAGAGAATGCTTGGTTTTTTTTCGAGCTTGTTTTGGTTGTATTTTTTCTGCTACTTCTTTTTGCATCAAAATCACCATCTCTTCTGGAATCTGATCTGAATTCTCTGGGTAGAGAAATTGCAGGAGAATAGGAGCGGTAATATAGTAGGGAATATTGGCAATAATAGAAAATGGAAGATTTTTTTGATGATATTTGAGAATGTCTTGGTGGTGGATATGAAGATTTTTTTTATTTCAAAACGCAGCCTCTAACCGAGGAATCATATCAGCGTCAAACTCAACAAGGTCGAGATTTTTGATTTTATCTCGTAGAATCCATCATGTCAGGGCTCCATATCCTGGTCAGATTTCAAGAATATTTTTATCTGTTTTTTCGATACTTCCAGCTATTTTTTCGAGTATAGCCTCATCTGTGAGGAAATTTTGCCCCAATTGTTTTTTTGCTTTGATATTTTCTAGCATCGCAGAGAATTTAGTGTACAGCGTTTTGGATATAGTGCGTCATTTTTGAGAGAGAACGAGTGACAATTTTTTGGTATTCGTGAAATTTATCGATGACAGTACTGTATTTCTCAAGCAAACTATCAACGTATCGATCGCGGTCATTTTGGTAGCTCTTGTTGATCCCATCGTGCATGAGAGTACTTGCCATATTTTCCCAGGCTTGTATTTTTTTTGTTGCCTTGTCATTACAGTTATACTGTGGAAAAGTTGACATATTATGAATAATCGGTTGTGGCTGGTCTTTGTTGAGGAATCTTGCAATAAAAAGTGGAGTACATATTTGTGAGTAGACGTCTTTGATAGCAATATCTTTTGCACTTCGACCATTGAGGCATTTTCCATAGTTTTCGGTCCAAGCGATGATATCTTTGTCTCTGGATTTCGAGAGTTCTTTCATATACTTTTCTACCTCTTCATCGACTTTGTCCATCATCAATTCTCCAGCAATAATATAGGCGAGAGTTTCTTTATTGAAAGGAACTTGGTATTGGCTCGATTGATCTCCACTTGGACAGGAGTAGTCTTCGATTGTATTTTCTGTTCCATTTTTTCTGGCTTCAATACAAGCATTGATTTTACCGATAATTTCTTGCTGATCAAAAAGGCTGGATGTATCAATCTTTGGACAAGCCACTCCAGCAAAAACTGAGGGAATCGTGACCAAGAAAACAAGGATGAGAACAAGAAATCGCAGCATACTATTTTTTTCTAGAAAATAAACGAGCAAAGAATCAAGGTTTTTTGTCTCTTTCTTGATTTTGGTCTTCTTCTTGAAGGGTTTTATTTTCACCTTGCTTTTTGGCTTCTTTGATTTTTTTGACTCCATAAATAGAGGCAACAACTCATCCGAGAATAGCACCAGTAACAACAGCATCCATATTTTTGATGCCTTTTTTTGCAGCCGTTTCTTTTTTCTTTTTTTTACCGAACATAGGAAGATATATTATATTTTTTTAATTTGAATATTTTTTGAGATCAGTGTGAGTTTTGGTATAGTTATGATGATAACATTGAACTCAACATTTGCTGTAATCTTATCAAAAGCGAGATTTTCTGGGAGGATAATAGATCGAGAAAATGCTCCATAAAAACACTCTTCGATCAGCATTCTTTTGGCTTCTTTGTAGAGTGGGTTTTGTTTTCGATTTCCAGAAATGGTCAAAATATTTCGAGACAGTCAAATATCGATATCTGATGGATCAACACCAGCAATTGGAGCGATAATAGTGATACTCTCTTTACAATCGAGAATATCAACAGCAATTTGTCCAATATCTGTTTCAGTATCGGTTTGTTCTCGCATTTCTACATTGATTGCCTTGCTTTCTTTGTCGATTTTTTGAGGAGCTTCCTCTATTTCGTGAGAGTCTTGCTCATCACCGACACCGTATATTTTAAACATAATGTTGTATAAAAAAAGTTGGGGACAGTATACTCAGAAAAGATTTTTTTGCAAATAATTTCCACTCTTCTCTTAGAGTTTTTGCGTGACTATTTTTTTGTCAACAGTGTATGATATGTCTTCATGGTATGCGTGATATCTGAAAAAAATGACGGAACTGATGCTGGATTCGGGACCCCAGCCAGTTGTATGAAGTACTCTGGGAGTCGTATGAGATTGTTTGGGTGAATTTTGACAGCGTTTGTGTAGTATTCAAAAGCCTTGATATCTGAGAGAAGAAGCGGGATACGGTGTGAGAGGGCAAGTGCTAGTTTGGTATCACTTGTGATATAGTGACTGACATCTATCCAACCAGAAGCATTTTTGTAGAGGGCTTCCTGCTCACGAATATCAAGAAGTCCTGTTACGATGATTCTGTGACCAATTTTCGAAGATTGTATCACATCGCTGAGTATGCGTATCTGAGGACTGCTGTATCCATGAAGTACAAGATAGTAATCACTGTGATAGGTATGAACATATGCTGCAAATCACCTGATAAGCGCTTCGATATTATTTTCATTTTCGTAGGATCCATCGTAGAGAAAATAGGGCGTTTTGATATTGACTCTTCCAAAAAGTGCTGTCTCTGGTGGAATATACTGTACTGGAAAATAGGGAATAATTTCAAGTGAATCTTCTGCTTCTGGCATTAATTCAGTTAATTCATTTCCTGTAAAAAAATTTGGAACAATTACAGACTTTGATCATGAAATTTTTTTCTTAAGGGTTTGTTCATATTGCTCTTTTTTTCGTTTGCTGGCATAGAGACAGTCACCCATATTAAAAATATGACTTATTGTTTGAAGTCTTTGGTAGTAGGGTTCAAATTTCGAAAAGCTGACACATCGAGTATTCTCGTACTTTTGGAGAAAAGACCGAGCTTTTTGTATGAGAGATGGTTTTTTTGCTCCAATAATATATGGGAATTTTTTGGGAGCGACCTGTCATTTTAGTACAAGAAAACTGCAGGTATCTTTTGGGTGTGTCTGTATCCAATAATGAGCCCAACTTTCTGCATAGCGTATGAGGGCGCATTGATTTCTATCGTCAGTTCGAATATCGATAATAATGTGCATAATACTTGCAAATTGTTAACTATTAATGATTGATTTTGACGTACCTTTTTGAAATTTACTTTTTTTTTACAAAGTGAAAAATTTTCACAATTGTACCGCACCAAGAAAATATAAGGTTTTTTGGTAGAGTTTTTTTTATTTATCATTATTTTCTTCTATGATCCAGTCTTTTGATGGATGGTAAAAAGAAAGCATATCTTTGTCAATATGAGACAAAATATGTGGAATTACTTCATCGAGATTCATTTCAATTTGGGTTCCTTCATCCATATCTTTGAGTTGGCAGACTCCTTTTCGAGCCTCCATAATTCCGATGATAATGACAAATCTTGCTCCAAGTTTATTGGCTTTTTTGAGCTGGACACCCATAGACGGTGTTCCCAGTGAAAGCAGACTATTGAGTCCTTGTTTTCGAGCTTCGAGATTGAGTGGAAGCGCGAGTTTTTTTGCCTCATCACCGAGTTGGACAATATAGAGATGGAGAGCATCTTTGTTTTTGATTTTAATATTATTTTCTTGCATTGCACTGATGAGTCGTTCGACTCCAAGAGCAAATCCAACTCCAGGAATTTCTTTTTTGTATCCAATAGCCTGTGAGAGTCCATTGTATCGACCACCACCACCAAAGGCATCCTGTGTCCGCTGGCTATTATCGACAAATTCCCAAACGCTGTGACAATAGTAGTCGAGTCCTCGCACGAGTGTATGATCTTCTTCATACTCTACTCCCATAATATCGAGATACATTTTCACATCTTCATAGAATTTTTTTGATTTTTTTTGGAGGAAATCGGTCATTTTTGGTGCGACTTTGAGAAGCTCTTTGACCTCTGGATTTTTGGAATCGAGAATCCGCAGAGGATTGGATTCGAGGCGAGCAAGATCGGTTTCATCGAGCATATGTTTTTTGTTTTCAAAAAAACTTTCGAGTTCGATGAGGTATTTTTCTCGCTCTTTTGGAGTTCCCAGACTATTGAGCTTGATGGTGTATTTTCCAGCCAGTCCGATATTATCCATAATATTTTTCATAATTTGGATACTTTTTGCATCGAGGATTGGATCTTCTTCACCGATGATTTCACTTCCTATTTGGTGGAACTGCCGAAATCGTCCTTTTTGTGGTCGGTCATATCGAAAGAAGCTCTCGATATAGTAGAGGTAGGCAGGTTGAGTTTCATCGAGCATGCCATTTAAATAGGCTCGCATCACTCCGGCTGTTCCTTCTGGTCGCATCACAAGTTCTCGTCATTTTTTGTCGATGACTTCATACATTTCTTTGGATACGATATCACTTGAGGCTCCACTTGATCGCACGATGAGCTCTTTTGATTCGAGAACAGGCGTGATAATACGAGTAAATCCATTGGTTCGAAACTCGTGGCGAGCTACTTTTTTGAGGAATGTAAAGTATCGCTGATCTTCACCAAATATATCTTGTGTCCCACGTACACGAGTTGGAATTTCCATTTTTTATAGACTTTAGAGAATAAAGATACCATTAGTATATCAAAAATAACGGAAAAATCAAAGGAAAATAAAAAATATTTAATACAATATAAAATATTATTGTACAATAGTAAAAATAAAATTTTATTTGCTTTTTTGATATAATGCGATAGACTAATGGAGCTATTTTTAATATTCAAAATTTTATGAAAAAAGTTGCAATTATCGCAAATTATACAGAGAATTTAGAGATTTCTGAAAATTTAAAACTCTCTCGTAAAAAACTTACAGAAGTGTTTCGAGAAAGTGGAATTGAACTTCGTCGTGTACGGATGTCTTCTTTTGATTCAAAAAAAGGAGTATTTCTTGATTATGTAGATTTTAATGAAAAATGAGAATTTGAGATTTTTAGAGAAGAATATAAGCCAGATGTCCTTTGGAATCGGACAAGTCCAGGGTGTATGTATACCTATAATTTACTCGAAAAAAGCGGTTATGATATATTTCCAAACCTTAATCTTGTACAACTTAGTAGTGATAAATATGAAATGAGTTTGTTTTTTGAAAAATATCAACCAAAAACCGTACTTCTTGAAAGTTTTTTTGAAGACCAAAAAATTCAAGATATCTTTTGAGAAAAAGTTGTCTTGAAGCCAATTCGATCAAATTCATGAAAGGGAATTGAATTTCCAAAAAAGTCAGAACTTTTAGTAAATGAAGCAAGATTTGAAGGACTAAAACAACTCTATATTGTTCAAGAAATGAAAGATTTTTCTGGAGGGATTCCTGGAATTACTGATGGTATTCATGATTTGAGAATGGTATATATTGGCTGAAAATATTCACATTCAACACTTCGTGTTCCTCAAAAATGAAGTTTAAAAAGCAATGTTTGAGCAGGTGGAACAGAATATGCTATAAAAAAAGAGGATATTCCAAAGGATGTTTGGGTAATACTTGAGGATGTTCTCAAGGAAAATGTTGATATTTTTTCTGAAGATTCGATTTTTTCGCTTGATTTTTGATATTCTTTTGATGAGGAAAAGTATTATATTATAGAAGTAAATTGTTCTCCATGAGTATCATTTTGAGTAAATGTAAAAGATTTATTTTTACAAGTGTTTTTCCCAGATTTGGCAAGATTTTTTTGTGAAAAGCTATGAATTGATATTTAGAATTTATTCATACACATCCGTTTTTTTGAGATCCGATTTTCTTGACCTATCCAGATAATGTACCAACAAAAGAGGATTTGTTACGAGGTAATGATTGGAAGAAAAATATTCGATATCCTCTGATTGAAAAACTCCAACCAAAAGTTGACTTTTTATATCAGGAAATAGAGTGATTTGAAACAAAGAAACTAAATTCTCTCGAAACAGGTTGGCTTAAAGAAGAATACAAAAAGCGTTTTTCACAATTTAAAGATATTATTTGGTTAATAGAAAATTTCGATAATTGAGATGAAGCAAAGAAATTTGCGATTATTACTGATTATTTTTGAATTGACCTCGAATATTGTGAAAAGGTTTTAAAAAATTATAATCAGATTGAAAACTTTTTTGAGGCTATCCCGACACAAAAGATTCCCGTAGAAGAAAAAATATTTAATGCCACAGAAATGAAATTCTACTTTGAAAAATCATTAGCATTTTTATGACTTGAAAAATATTGGGAAGTAGAAATTTCGGATTCTGTGATGTCAGTTGTTCACTGAGATTTTACAGAACACTGAGGAAAAATTTTTATTCATCCATCGCATAAAGTCGATACTGTCAGACTGTTGGCACTTATTATTCACGAAATCGATGGGCATACTCGTCAGTTTACCTACACTGGAAATGAAGAAATCTTTTCGGCAGGAATGCGAATGTCTCATTCTGAGGAGATCACAGAGGGAATGGCGATATTGCTCGAATATGCTTTTTATAAATATGTCTTTTGAGTTCGAAGATATGCAGATACATTTTCTCATTTTAAAAAGTTATTGGCTCTGGCCACGAAGAAAACGGCAATTTGACCATACATACAAAATTATAAAGGTTCGTTTATTTTTCGAAGTTTCCGTTGATTTTATGATATAGAAAATTATATGAATCCGAAAGACTTAGTTTATAAGCAAGGAGTTGCTCGTGTCATTGAGATTTTTGAAAAGTTTTGACAAAATGGACTTGATATAATCTACTCTGGCTGTGTAAATAAAGAATATGTCGAACAAAATGCGATTTTAACGAAGCAAAAAGAGTCTATTATTCCAATTCTTGAAAAATCGAGTGCTTTTCACATTCTGCATACATATTCTTTGAAAAAATAAAAACTATTTGATAAAAACCATTTTTCCTTATAATGAGTGAGAAAATATTATTTTAATAATTTAATTTTTATACACTATGGAACTCATGACTTACTGGACTGGATCATCAGAAGCTCTTGTTAAGGAAGCTAAAAAACAAGGTTATCAAGTCGAAATTCTTTCTGAGAAAGATAATTTTTTTGTTGTAAAATCTGATACAAAGGAAGTATTTTTTAAGTCGACTGATTTTGGCGGAAATAGTTCACTGGCTCTCAAAATTTGTAATGATAAATTTTTGTCACATCTTTTTCTCGAAAGATATAACTTTCCAGTCGCAAAAACTCGGGAAATTTCAAGAGAAAACTTTGATTTTGGCACTGAGGATTTCAGTGATTTTACCTTTCCACTTGTTGTCAAGCCGGTCGATGATGGACACGGAAATGGTGTAAAAATGAATATTTCTGATAAAAAAGAACTGAAAAAAGCCATTGAAGAATCCTTTCAAAAGTATTCAAAAATTCTTATCCAGACACAAGCGAGTGGTGAAGATCATCGGGTTCTAGTGGTTTGATGAGAAGTTGCTATTGCTTACAAGCGAGTACCACCAAGTGTCGTCGGTGACGGAAAAACTACAATTCTTTCACTTATAGAAAAAGAAAATAAAAATAATCCACTCCGATGAGAAGGCTACACGAATGTTTTGTCAAAGATAAAAATTGATGATGAACTCAAAAATACGATTCAAAAACAAGGATACACACTTGAAAGCATCCTAGAAGAGGATAAAAAAATCTTTGTAAGGAGCAATGGAAATGTTGGAACTGGTGGGTATGTACAGAATGTGACAAATAAAGTAAACGAAGAAATAAGGAAAATGGTAGTAGAAATTGCTCAAAAACTCAATATGAAAATTTGTGGAGTTGATGTTATGACAGATGATATTTCTTGCCCGCTTTCACAGACAAAAGGCATTATTTTAGAACTTAATGCGACACCAGGTATTTCTGGAATTTTTGAAACAACTGGCGTCAATGTTGCAGAAAAAATCATAAAAACGGTTTTGTAAAATTTTTTAGAAAAAGTTGAATTTTTAGTGGATTTTTATATAATCCTCACATTATTTTCTTTATTTTACAATAATGGACTTCAAAAATTATACCCTTAAAGAACTCGATACCCTTGTCAAAGAAGGAAAGACGACGCATGCAGAAATCCGAAAATACTTCTTAGAGAGAATTGGAGAATATGATGGAGAGTTGAAAGCCTTTAATCTTGTTGAAACAGATCCAGAAGCAACTGGACTTCCCCTTGCGGTCAAAGATATTTTTTGTGAAGTAGGAGTTCGCACGACAGCAGCGTCAAAAATGCTCGAAAATTTTGTACCGCCGTATGAATCGACAGTGACCGAGCGTATGAAGCAAGCGGGTTTTCAAAGTATTTGAAAAACAAATATGGATGAATTTGCTATGGGATGAAGTGGAGAAAATAGTGCTTTTGCTGATACAAGAAATCCGTGGGACACGACTCGAGTACCCGGTGGATCGTCGAGTGGATCAGCGGCTGCAGTCGCTGCTGGGCTTATTCCAGCAGCCCTTGGAACTGATACTGGTGGATCCATTCGTCAGCCAGCCAGTCTCTGTGGAATTGTCGGATTCAAGCCGTCATACGGACGAAATAGTCGAAGTGGCGTCATTGCTATGGCATCGAGTCTTGACTGTCCTGGATATTTTACAAAAAATGTCGAAGATGCTGCTTGGCTCTACGAAACAACAGCTGGACATGATCCAAAAGATGCTACTTCTCTCGAAGCGTCTACCAAAATTGATGAAAGTATTTGGAAAAAACAAGATCTCAAAGGAATCAAAATAGGAGTTCCAAAAGAGTATTTCGCAGAGGGAATTGATGCTGGAGTCAAAAAAGAAATCGAAAACACTATAGAGCTTGCCAGATCACTTGGGGCAGAAATTGTTGACATTTCATTGCCGCACACGTCACTGGGTATTTCTGCTTATTATATCATCTGTCCAGCAGAAGTAGCATCCAATATGGCACGCTATGATGGAATCCGATTTGGAGAAAAGGCTGACTGTCCACATGATATCAGTGAAAATAGATGAGAATTTATCGGAGATGAGGTTCAGCGTCGATCACTGGTTGGTTCGTATGTCCTCTCATCAGGATTTTATGATGCTTACTACAAAAAAGCGAGCGCCGTACGAGAACTCATCCGAGAGGATTTTCGAGAAGCTTTTGAAACAGTGGATGTCATCCTTACGCCGACGGTACCAAATGTTGCCTGGAAAATCGGTGAGAAGTCTGATGACCCAATGGCACTGTATATTGAGGACGCTCTGACTGTCCCAGCATCGCTGGCTGGAATACCAGGATTGGTCATACCAGTTGGTTTTTCTGCGCCATCAGATGATGAGAGCCAAGAGCTTCCAGTCGGAGCGCAAATCCTCGGTCCAAATCTTGGAGAAGAAAAGGTTTTTGAAGTGGGAAATGTTCTCGAAAAGGCTCTCAAAGAAAAAATCCAAAAAAGGCATCCAAAAGTGTGGTAGGGATTAGAAGGTAGAATTTAGAGTTTAGAAGGTAGAATTTAGAAGGTAGATTTTAGAAATTAGAATTTAGAATTTAGTTGTTAGAAGGTAGATTTTAGAGTTTAGAACTTAGAGGGTAGAGATTTTTTATAACCCCCTTTGTAAAGGGGAATGTCCGAAGGACAGGGGGATTTTTTACTTTTGTCATCCTGAATTTATTTCAGGATCTCCTTTTCTGTCATCCCTGGCTTGGCCAGGGATCCACGTTCCCGTGGTTCCCGCCGCCCCCTGTCATCTAAGAACGTATTATACTCCTGTTCTTTTTTTTAATGCAAAGCCAATTTTGTAAAAAGTGGTACCTATGTTGTGGGACGGAAACTTATTTTTTCAAAGAAAAACTTGCTTTTTCATTCTTTCATATATAATAGAGATACCACTAATACACACACAATATGAATTATTGATGTCAGAACATTATT
>PDRA01000040.1 GCA_002747975.1 Candidatus Altimarinota bacterium
CTATCTGCAAACTCTGGAATTGTTACAATAACCTTATCAGAAGCTTTTATTTCAAGTGGAGTATCCATCATAGTAGTCCTTATTTCTGGACCTTTTGTATCAAGAAGTATAGAAAAATTAGTCTCTCAAGTTTTATTGAGTTCCTTTATGTTATTTACCTTTCTTAAAAACTCTTCTTCTTCAAAATGAGAACAATTTATCCTTGCTATATTTGCTCATGCATCATAAAGTTTTTTTAAAATTTCTTTATCTTCACTCGCTGGACCTATTGTTGTGATAATTTTTGTTTGTTTCATAGAAAAAGAATAGAAAATAAGCCCGTTGATTATATAAAATCCCTCTTAAAAATCAAATTTTTCTCTATAAGAAAAATACAGAAAACACGATAAGTATGAAAATGCCGATTGCTAAAAATGAAGATAAAGACATTGATCCCCAATAAGTAATATTGACATATTGAGATTATTATATATGATAATCTTATCTCTCAAATGAGATTTATACTAATAAGAATAATTTATGAAATTTTGAATAGAAACCAATGGTTACATTGCTGTATATAATAGATTTGACAAAAAGCCATTACTAGATATTTATCATAATGGACTTTGAGGACATGAACATATCTTACAAATTCAAGGCAAATTTGCCCAAAAAATCGCCATGCTTTTGTATTTAGGAAATAAATCGCGAGAGTTTAATGACCGCTCTAATTGCCATACTACTTGCGATTATCTCGGTGGATACAACAATAAGATGTGAACCCTTTGAAGGGGAGATGACTATTTATATACAAGTCCAGATACTGATGCATGGGAAGAAAATTGTACAGATAAATTGAAGTATTGATTTCGAGAAATGGATATAAAAGAAGCCGAAAAAGAATTTTGATTCCCCTTCTTATGTAGAGTTGGGATTGATATGAAACAAAAATTTTCAGATAAAAAGAAACCTAGAAAAAGTAAATCTAAGAGCGGTGATGAATTATATCAAGAAGATATAAAAGAAAAACAACAAAAAGAAATTCTTCGTAACTGTTTGTCCTATATTGAAGATAATTATAGAAATGAAATTGAAGCATGTTCTTCATGAAAAGATTGACAAGAAAGAATAAAATATATAGAATCTCTCCTTGAAAAAACTATATGTCCAGAACATTCTTTTGTGATACTTTGAAAAGATTTACAATGAAGGTATGTCTGTTTTGAAAAAGCATGAAAAACATGACCATTCTGTCTTAATAGTAGTAATGGCATATATTTTGGTAGTCTTGAATATAATTATCTTTCTTGTGAAAATGCTTATTTTGCACCAATAAATCAAGAATACTATAGTAACAAGTAAAAATATTATAAAATTTTGGAACTCATTTCCTTTTTTATTTTTTTGAATTCGATTTTTTTCTTTGAAATTCTATTTACGAATATTCGCATAAGAAGCTAAACCTTTTGTATTGGTGCGATTTCAAGATTCATTTTCTTGATTCACAGTCCTGCAAACGCAATTTCTCAAATACTCTCATTTTTTGCGACAATGGTTCCAATTCCATATTGTGGATGCTTGATTTGCATCCCGACATCAAAATCGCTTGGTGTGTTCTTTGGTTTTGACTGGACTTTCTTTTTGATTGGACTTGCAAAAGAATGCTGTACATTTTGAAAACTTCAAAATCCTCCTCTGTTTGTGCCAAATATACTTCTTTCTCGTGTTTCTTGTTTTGAGGTATCGAGATACTTCTCAGGAATTTCCTTGATAAATCGACTTTTTGAATTTGCACTGTAATCACCAAAAGTATAGCGCTCACGAGCTCGTGTGATAAAGAGTTTTTCTTTTGCACGGGTGATAGCTACATACATGAGCCGCCTTTCTTCTTCGAGGGCCATGCTCTCGAGAAGAGATCTTGAATGTGGAAAAATTCCCTCTTCCGCTCCAGCGATAAATACCTGTGGAAATTCGAGTCCTTTTGCCAAGTGAACAGTCATAAGCGACACATGCCCAGCATCATTTGCATTGTCTTGATCCCTGTCTTGGTCTGTGATAAGGGCAATATCTTCGAGAAACATTGCGAGATTTTCTGGATAGAGCATGCCATCATAGCGTGATGCCATATTCAAGAATTCAGCTAGATTATCGAGCTTTCCTTCGTACTCCTCCTCCGAAAGTCACTCTTTGAGATAGGCTTCATATCCTGTTTTTTTTATGACTGCTTCCATCAGTGTTTGGACAGAGCTCTCTTTTGCGATTTTTCGTAATTGTCAATAGATGGTGCAGAAATTTTGTATTCATTTGGCTCAGATTCCAGAAAATGAATCAAGAATCATATCATTTTCAGCCAGATCAGCAATACTCATATGTTCTCTGTCGAGGACATTTTCGAGATTTTCGAGCGATTTTGCTCCTACTTTTCTTGCTGGTACATTGACAATTCTTCGCAGACTCATACGGTCCATCGGGTTGTAGATAAGCCGCATATATGCCAGAATATCTTTGATTTCTTTTCGTTCATAAAACTTTACTCCACCGTAGACTTTATAGGGGATATTTTTGTGAATGAGGGCTTCTTCGAGCAGTCGAGACTGACCATTGGTTCGATAGAGGATAGCAAACTGTCGGTAGTCTTCAGCTTCTTTGTCATCTCGAATTGCTGTGGCAATAAGCTCAGCCTCGTTTTTGTCATCTATTCCTTCGAGGAGGGTTATTTTCTGGCCATTACCCCTCGATGAGAAGAGTGTTTTTTGCATTTGATTTGCGTTATTTTTGATCACACAGTTAGCCGCTTCGATAATATTTTTTGTTGATCGATAATTTTCTTCAAGATTGATGACTTTTGCTTCTGGATAGTCTTTTTGAAAGCTCATAATATTTTCTATATTTGCTCACCGCCAGCTGTAAATCCCCTGCCAATCATCTCAAACAACACAGAGATTTCGAGTTTTTGATGCAAGGATTTTTACAATTTCATATTGAAGCATATTGGTATCTTGATACTCATCAACGAGAAAATACTTGAACCTGTCATGGAAATATTCGAGAACCTCGCCAATATCAAGTGATTTTCGAAAGAGAAGCAGGAGGTCATCGAAATCCACAGCATTTTCTTGTTTCATAATTCCCGCATAGGATTTGTATACATCAGCGACAATTGAGAGAAAATAAGAGTCTACTTTTTGCAAAAATTCGCTTGGAGAATATCAGTCCCCTTTTGCTTTTGAGATTTGAGAAAGAATCGCTCTTGGATTATTCTCTTTATCATTGATATTCTGATCCTTCATTATTCTTTTTACCAGTCGTAGACAATCATCACTATCATAGATGACGAAATCTTTTCCATATCAAACTCTATCTGCAAACATTCGCAAAAAAAACGAAGCGATGGAATGGAAGGTTCCCACCAAAGGAAGTTCATAATTTCTAAATGGATTTACATCTTCATCTTTTACATTCAATCTTCGGGCCATTCTCTCTCGCATTTCTTTGGCAGCTTTATTGGTAAAAGTAACACAGAGAATGGATCGAGGTTCGATACCCTGTTCTTGTATCATATAGCCCACACGTTCTGTGAGGGTGTGTGTTTTTCCAGAACCAGCTCCTGCGTTGATGAGGAGTGGTCAATCAATGGTATGGACAGCTTCTTGCTGTTGAGGATTGAGTCGTATCATAGAAAGGTAGTGTATAGATTTTTTCAAAAAAAGCGAATTTTTTTTCTCTTTTTCTCTCTTTTTATTTGATGCAAAAATATGTAATAAATAAATATGGAAATAATTGTATACATTTTTTAATTTTTTTCTTGCAATTTTTGTAAAAAACTATATAATCCTCCCACTCTGTTTATTTTCTTACTTTTTCTCTTGTGGATTTATCTCGTCTCTTTGGTTCCAAGTCTCGTGTCAAAATTCTCGAGAAGTTTGTAATAGAAGCAACACTCAATACTCAAAAAGAGGGTTTTTTTATTCGAGAACTTTGTCGAGATCTCGATGAACAGATCAATGCAGTACGAAGAGAACTTATCAATTTAGAAAATCTTTGAATCCTCAAATCGTACGATAAAAATAAGAAAAAATACTATAACCTTAATACTCATTGTGTTATTTACGATCAACTTATGGAGATCTTTCTCAAAAATTATGATGTGATGAAACCGATGAAAGATTTCTTTAAATGAAGGAGAACACTTGAGCTTGTTACTCTTTCTGACGCGATTCTTGATTTTAGAAATGAAACAACCAATAATATTGTTGATATCTTTATTATTGGTGAACTTGATAAAATTGAATTTAATAATTTTCTTGAAAAAACATTTTTTGGAAAGAAGATTAAGTACGCTATTATGTCTCTCGAAGATTTCACAAATAGGCTCGAGTACGATGATAAACTGGTACTCTCTATTCTCTCTCAGAAGTGAAATATTTTCCTCAAAGATAAACTCAAAATAGAAGACTCTATTGAAGCAAAACTTCAAGCAGCTCGGATATTTAAAAAATAAAATCTGTATACATCAAAAAAAATCCTCGTACGAGGATTTTTTTATACTTTTGGTTTGAAATATTTGTAGAGGTACTTTTGAGCTTCTTGTAGTCGCTTGACGACTTTTTCATCATTTCATGCTCAGAGGAATTCTGGCTTTACTTGAAGTGAGAAGACTCATTGGAATGGATGTTCTTTTTCTCCCAGTTTGATAAGAAGAGATTCAAGTGGCATAGTTCCCTCGCCTGGAAAGAGTCCAGTTTTTCCTGTTTCTTCTTCATTGTCAGAGAGATAGACAAAATCAAGTGTACTTCCCAGAAGTACTAATGTCTTCATAAGTCCTACCCCGCTTGATGTGTCTATGTTCTCAATTGAAAGCGCGGTGTGTTCGGTCATTTTTTTGATGGTTTCTGGTCTGGCATCACCGTATTCAGCGATAAAAAAGAGCCATGTTTTTGGAGGAGCGTTGATAATGTTGACATTCATATTATGGTACTTGTTTTGCAGTGTTTTGAGGTAGCTTCCAAACCAGTCTTTTTCTTTTTCGAGTCGATGTGGCGGATGAACATTGACCATTCTCACTTCAAGCTCATTTGCTAGATTCATTGTGATTTCGAGTTGTTTTTTGGTGAGGTGCTTTTGGGGAGCAGACACCGATACGATGGGGATATTGGTAATTTGTATGAGACTGTCTATATACTCGGCATTGTAGGTATCATGGAGAGCAAAATCCACCGTCAGATCAATTCCATCGTATCCTGCTTTTTCAGCCAGGAGAAATATTTTGTGGAGTCAGTAGCCTGTCAGTGATGATGTCGAAAGTAAAAGCATAGTTTTAAAAAAATTATAGTTCTATTATAGCTTAATTTTGTGCAAAAAGCAAAAGATTTTCTTATTTTTTTGTGCTGTCAATTCTATATTCACTGTACCGCACTCGTCATCGATCAATTGTGTTTTGTATCATACGTTCATTTTTATTGAGGCGACTTTTACCGCTTTTGAGTTCGAGGAAAATCACTTCTTGCAAATTTCCGCAAGAAAGTCAATCAAAAATAATATAATCACTTCCCTTTCCAATAAACACCATATCCTTTGGATTATATGGAAAACTTGGCATTGATGGAAGTATTTTTTCATACACTTCTCACATAATAGCATTTCGAGAGCCCTGTACAGCTTTTTTTTGAACTCTTCACTTTTCTTTTAATACAAATATTCGCATTAAAAAAAATCAAAGAAAAAATCCGAGGAGTAGGCCAATAATAAGTGAAGTTGGATTCATAGAAAGAGAAAAGAATGTCAAAATTATATCAAAAAATCCATTGAAATCAAATAATTATTGTTTTGGTTTTTTGAAAACATAGTCAGCCACCATAGGACCAAATCAAATATCAGCAAGGGCTTTGTGGAGTCGATTCACTTTTTCGACAATCATGATATCTCCTATACTTCTTGCAATTCCATAGAGACTATCGAGAGAGAGCTCTTTGATCCTTCCTCATTTTTTTGGGTTCAGTACTCCGTATTCGAGGATATTAGGTATATGGAGGACCTTTCATTCACTGAGGAGCATATTGAGAATACTGTGGTGAGGAAGCTGCTTGTCGGTCTTTCTGCAAAATTGAACTACTTTATTCATTTCCTCGAAACTGAGGAGCATTCATTCTCACTTGACCTCTTCGACGGCGTTTGTGAGCTCTTTTTGGGTTGGACCTTCCGTCTTCATATTGAGCATAGACTCGAAATGAATTTGGTATTCTATGGTATTTCCACTGTCAAGTGTGATCAAAAATTTGATATCTCTATATCCAGTCGATAGTTTTGCAAAAGAGAGTGGTTCTCCTGTTTTATCGATAATAGAGATGTGCGTGACGCGTTTTTCATTCATCATTTTTTCAATTTCACCAACTACTGTTTGGATACATCCTCGGATTGAGTTTTGTACAGAAAGTCCACCACCAAGATCAATAATTCTATTTCCGTTAGCACTGTGATTTTTGATAAATTTCTCAAATGCTCGAGCAAATTGCTTTTGGGGTCGCAGTTTGACCTGTTGCCCATTTTTCTTTCATGAGAGCAGAAGTGATCTGATGTATTCGAAATCACCATCATTTGCGGTAAACATTGCTTCAAGATCCCGGCATTTTGCCTTTATATATTTGAGTTCTTCGATAAAGAGTTGTATTTTTTGTTGATCTTTTTTTTGTACTCTTCTTGTATTTGAATCTACAACTCCTATGCTCTGAAGCATAGCAAAATACTTTTTATGTTCTGTATTTGTGAGTCCCTTTTGTCCCAGAAGTCGATTGCATGTCTGTATACCTGCACTGATCCAATCTCCAATAGCTTGTACTTGGAGTTTTCGAAGAGCAATATCATACCCTTCTTCTCACTTTTTTATTCCTTTTGGGCGCAGAGAATATATATTTTCAGGCATATAAATATCTGTTATATCCTTGATTGCAAAGGAGATAGATTCTCATGACTGATCCTTTCGTTTGAAGTCCGCTCTGTCAATATGAATATCTTCGCGAGTGAGGGCATTGTATTTTTCTTCGGCGACTTTTCTGACGTTTCGAACGGATGCATTTGGAATTCGATTGGTTCGTATACTGACTTTTTCTTCATATCACTTAGGAAGTCGTTTGATAATTTTTTCCATCGTTCCATAGGATATACTATTGTGTGGAAGTTTTTTGATTTCCTCGACAGATACGGTCTTTCATTCATTTTTGAGTTTTCTAACTTTCAATACAAACCGCCACCATTCTACGAGTACATTCATATGATTTGGCGTATTTCGAATAAGAGAATCAAGGTCTGTTTCTTGTATTATCGAGAGATTTTTGATTTCTTTCATTTGATTTTCGAAAATAGCAATTTGTTTTTTTATCACCCTTTCTTCTCCTTTCTTCCGTTTGACTCGTTGCTTCTCGGTTTCGCCGGCTCTTTTTTGGCTCTTGTAGCGTGCACGGATAAACATCTGCGAATATTCCTCGATTTTATTCCATTCAAGGGCTGCCTCATTGAGAGTGAAAATATTTTCTGCTTGGCTTCGAGGAGCGTTTGCAAAAATATTTGTAAAGAGGTATTCGTATTTTTGGTCTTCCGGAGTTTCTATCCAATTGTCGATATCAATGCTTTGAGCATTATAACCTGAGAGATCAACATCATCAATTGGTTTGGGAATTTGTTGTTGTATATAAGTTTTTTTGAGAGTATCTATTGTTTCCCAGAATTTGTTTTGTTCTTTTTGAGAATTATTGAGAGATTCTAAAAAGTTCCAAAAAAGCTCATCTTTTTTTATGCCAGCAAAATGCTTATTTTGTGTGTCCTTGAGAAGATTAGGAATTTTTCATACAAAAGATCGCAATAGTGTTGCATTTCCTGCCTTAAAAATATTTTCTTTGATATCGCTAAAATCAAAACCCGTATTTTCAAATACCCGTATAATAGATCGAGTTTTCTTGATTTCTTCTACCAGAAAACCAATAGAATCTGAAATGTGTCCGTTTGAAAAAAAATCTCCTTCACTCTCCAAAATAAGTGAAAATATTTTGAAATCGTATTGGATTGCTGTTTGTACCAGATTGTTAATCTGTGTATTTGAAAGGTTTTCTATACTACTTTGTATTTTGTTTCTTTTTTCTTCTTCTCATTGTTCACTTGAAATTATATCATCAAAGAGAGTAAAATATTTGTCATATTTGAAGAGGGTTTTGTGTGTATTTTCGAGCATTCGCGGTGCAACTGTGCCTTTTCACATTTCTTTCTTTTCTGCCTCACTGAGACTCAAGAGTTTTTCTGTGTAAGATGTATGGATTCAAGAGAGGGTTTTGTCATCGATTTTCAAGAGCATTCCCAGTTGATACGAAGAGATTTTTTCTCCAAATGTAAATATGATTTTGATATATTTTTTGAGAATATTTCGGATAATAGTTTTTTTCTGCCTTTCGATATCAGAAGCATCTTGAGAATTTTGGAGGATAGTATCTTGACTCATGAGATCATCGGCATACGAAATAAGAGCATCTTTATGTCTTGAAGCGTAGGTATCAATCTTGTTTTTGAGTTTTGCTCTGTCAATACTGCCATCTTTTTGCAAAAATTTGCGAAAAATAGGAGAATTATTTCCTTGTATAAATGAAAGGAATATCTGCTCCAATTCAATTGCGATATTGACTTTTACATTTCAAAAATCCCTCATATCAAGACCTGTCAATATGAGATCCGTAAGAGTGTGTATATTGTTTATAACATTCGATGTGCGCAGTGGTTTCTCTTGAGGGAGATTTCAGGTTGGTAATTCGTGAGATTCTGTAGGAGTCATAATGAGAAATAAAAAAAGAGCGACTCTATAAGAGTATCATATTTTTCTTTTTTTGTAAAGAAAATATCCTTACAAAATTATGAGGTTTTTTTTCGTCATCATCGGTAGCCTCATCGTGATGATGATCTTGATGAACTCTTTCCTCGGTATCCCCTGTTTTTTGAGAAATTTCTTTTTCCTCCCTTTCCTCTGTATCCTCATTTTCCTCTGTATCCTCATCCTCCACTGCGTCATCTTGGTATTTTTTTGATCGTTCTTTCTGTAAGATTTCCATCAAAATCAACTTGATCGATTTCTATTTTGTGCATTCGTTCGATACGAAAAAGATCTTTTTCTCCTATGGAACTTACGAGCATAATAGCTTTTCCGCTGGCTCATGCTCGTCCGGTTCGACCAATTCTGTGGATATATGATTCTGGATCATGTGGGACATGATAATTGATTACGAGGTCAATATTATTGAGATTGAGTCCTCGGCTGGCAACATCAGTTCCGATAAAAATTCGAATTTGTCCTTCTTTAAATCGTTTGAGTGCCTTGATTCGATCTCGTTGGTACATATCTCCGTGGATATAGGCAGCCTTAAATCAATCTCGATACAAGTATCGCTCGAGCTCTTCTGTTTCAGATTTCCGAGCCGTAAAAATCATCACTTTGTCGTTTGGATTTTCTGTAAGAATTTTCTTGAGCATCGGGTATCTATCATGATCAGATATCTTCATAAATGAGTGATTGATAGAATCTACAGTTGGTGTTTTTGAGAGAATAAGTGGTATATATTCGCCATTGAGATTTGATTCAAGAAGCCGTATAATCTGGTCGGTGTAGGTTGCAGAAAATGTCATTACCTGCTTGAGATTTGGGAGTGACTGCCAGATTTCTTTGACTGATGGGGCAAATCCCATATCCATCATCTGATCGACTTCATCAATAACAAAAAGCGAAATATCCGAAAGGTCGATAAGTTTTCGCTCCATCATATCCATAAGTCGTCCTGGAGTAGCAATAACAACCTGTGGTCCTGATTCGAGAAATTTGATCTGTCGTCGCATTGGTGATCCACCAAAAATAGCCACCGATCCCATTCTCATATTTTTTGAAATTGAGTATACTTCTTCCCGAGTCTGCATGACAAGTTCTCGTGTGGGAGCGAGGATGAGAACTTGTGGTTTTCTCATTCGAGTATTGATGCTATTGAGCGCAGGGATAACAAAGGCTCCAGTTTTTCCTGATCCTGTGAGGGACTGGACTCGTAGGTGTTTACCAGCAAGAGCTTCTGGTATCACAGCCGCCTGTACTTCGGTTGGCATCTCGTACTTCATCGATTGGAGCGCCATAATAATTTCTTTGCGCAGGGCAAAGTCTGAAAAATTCATAAAATTTAAATAAAAAATATATTCTTTTCTCTTTTAAAAGATATCAGAAAAAATTCTAAACAATATTTACTGGTAAGAATACAAGCAAAACAATCAAAGATACTTTTCTATTTCTTGTAAGAAAAGATGGACTTCTTGAAAAACATAGATTGCAACTCGCCGTATTTGGCATGTGTTTTTCAAAAAGTGAGCCTACAGTATATATATTTTTTTTCAAAAAGCAAAAAGAAATTCTATTATGCTAAAAATGTAGAGTCATTTGATGGTGGTATTGATGCTGGTGTGAGTTTTGGTTGTCTCATTTCTCTTTGTGCATCATTTACAAATGCTTTGAGCTGTTGTACAATGACATAATCTTTTTTTGATAATCAGTTTCCTTGTTCGTGAAAAGCCTCAAGTCACCCTATAAGCTCAGGCAATAATTCCTGGATTAAATATAGCAAATATCTCTTTACACATTCTAAATATTCTCTTTCTTTTACAGTAGATTCTTTGAGTCGACTATATTTATTTACAACACTCTCGTACAATTCTTGTACATTGTTTGATTTTTTGATATGGGAATCACTCTGTAGTTTTATAGCATATTCATGTATACGCCACTCTTGAAGAAGTTATTGTGTTTGTCAATGGAACTTATTTGAGTGTATTTTGATAGTTGCCTGTTCATTCTTATAAAGAATTTCAATATTTCCTTCTCTGTTGAGAATGCTCGCTACCTCCTGTTGTCTTTTTGTGATCTCATCATCACTTTTGAGAAGAGCCAAAGATATACCCATTCATCGTTCAAAACGATCAAGCTGCATAGATGGCATAGTGTAAAAAATTAAGAATTATTGTTGTTTTGTTTCTTGTTTCATTTTGGTTTCGAGGGCTTTCATCTTTTGAACCGTCTCATAGTCTTTTTTTGATAGTCATTTCCCCTCTCTGTGAAACGCTTCAAAGGCTTTGACAGCATCTCATACATAGATAATAAAATTGAAATATTGCCTAAAATACTCTATATCTGGTTTATGAGTGGAAAAATTCTCATATTCTGTATGTAAGAGCTCATAGAGTTCTTGCATGTTGGCTGCTTCTCAAACTCCCGTATCTTCTTGTATGCATTGGGCATATAAATATATACACCATTCTCGAAAGAGTCCTTGTGTTTCTCCATACACCATATTTGACTGTATTTGAATTTCCTTTGTTTCCAGTAATATTGCAATATTACCTTCTCTTGCGAGAATATTGGCTATTTTCTGTGTGTTTTGCTCGATGAGCGTATTGCTTTCATAGAGGGCTATAAGGAGAGCTCTTCAAATTTCAGCCGGAGTGAGATCTGGAAGCGCGTCGTTCGTTGATTGTTTCATAAACGTAAAAAATTAAGAATTATTGTTTTTTTGGGTTTTTTGGTTTTTCCTCATCTGCTTCAAAACTTTCACTTGGCATCAGAGTAATATTCATTTTCTTTGCAATTTTATTGAGCGCGTAGACGAGAGCGGCTCCAAAAGGAGGAGCAAAGATTGGAACCAGTATCAGCATTCGCATGATATCTCTTGCCTGTCGATGTGCTTGTT
This sequence comes from Candidatus Altimarinota bacterium, assembly GCA_002747975.1. Taxonomy (GTDB): domain Bacteria; phylum Patescibacteriota; class Gracilibacteria; order BD1-5; family UBA2023; genus GN02-873. The sequence continues at coordinate 11,733 of PDRA01000040.1, forward strand.
TGAGCTTTTCGGGATCTCTTGAATCTTCATTTTGGATATGGAGAATATAGATTTTGAGCATTTCTATCGTTTCCCTATATTCTCGCCGAGAGAAGTGAATTCACTGTCTTACAGTTTCTTGCGCATTTTCTTTGATTGAGTTAGGATGCAAGGATTGGATGATTTTTTGATAGATTTGCGCGATTGTTTGTTTGTGTCCTTTTGTCTTTTCTTTGATACAACCAGCGATCAAGTGCTCATTTCATTCGAGAATGGTAGTGATCTCTTGTTGTTGGGATTCATCGAGGAGTCAGAGCTCGAAGAGGATAATTTGGCAGGTTTGTGGCGTGAAGTGAAACGCTTCTAATTCCTCTGCTTGACTTGGGTCAAATCCAGAAAGTAAATCCAGTCAGTGAGGCACTAATATTTGGAGAATACGTACTTTTTGCGGGACTTCTAGTGTAGAATCATGCAAGAAAAAATCACGAATTCACGTGTAGGCTTCTTGTTCAAGCTCTATAAAACACGCCTCACACTCATCTGCATTCTCGAAATAAGAATACCAACCATTTCTTTCAAGAAGCATTTTTGTGTGAGGTGAAAGACTTTTTGTTATATTGCTTGTATTTTTTGATTTCACTTGTTTATTATAATTATATATTTGGTAAAGTCAATATAAAATTTGTTTCTGAGATTTTCTTTGTTTGATCGAGTGTCAATATGATGATTCCAAAAAAACAAATCAAAAATCCCCAGCTCTCTTCTAGGGATTTTTTTTGATGCAGTTCAATTAAGAGTATAGAAAGAAGTTCTGTATTTCTATTTCTTCTGACTTCTCATGAGCATAAGCATGATCCATCCTCTTTTCTCTTTCATCTTTGGTGTTGTGTTGGTAAGTATAGCATTGTCTTTGAGAGCTTGGATATGTTTTGTATAGAAGTGTCCTTTTAGATTTTCATACTTGTCTCCATAGAGGAGTCGAGAGAGGACAGTG
>PDRA01000023.1 GCA_002747975.1 Candidatus Altimarinota bacterium
TCCAGAGACGAGCGTATATTCTGGTCAGTCAGGAAAAACTCCAATAACAGTCCCTACACTTGAATTTTCTTGCACACTTGCATCACTGAGATCAAAAGCGAAAACAGAAGAAACATGAAACAGTGGAAACAATCAGAAAAAAAGAAAGAATACTTGCATTCCTGCCAGTACTTTCTTTGCCTGCAATTGTATATTTGTTTTTGTATTCATAGTATTTTTTTGTATGAAAAAACAGAGACTAGATATAGTGTAGCATATATTTCTATATTTTGCAAATGTTTTCATTTGAGATTTTGAAATAAATTCAAAGCCTACCTGGGGGTTTGATTTGGGGACGACAGAAGCCACGGGAACCACAGGAAACTGGATCCCGTATCAAGTGCGGGATGACAGAAAAAAGGAACCAGACGAAACACGGAAACCACAGGAGCAAAATCAAACCTGTCATTCCTGCGCAGGCAGGAATCCATTCGGAGAGAAAAAGGAACTATGGGAAATACAGAAAAAGAAGATCCTGAAACAAGTTCTCAGATGACAGGGAAAAGAGATCGCCGCGCTCCGTTTCACTGCGCTCGCGATGACGGGAACCGCAGGAACCTGGATCCCTGGTCAAGCCAGGGATGACAGAAACCGCGGGAACGAAAAATCCCCCGGCTCGTTTCACTCGCCTTCCCCCCTTTACAAAGGGGGCTTCAAAAGAAAGTTGTCATTCCTGCAGGCCAAGAATCCATTCGGGGAAAGAAGTCCTTTAATACATTAACTCATTTATAAGTATTACTGCCGCATAAATGGACCATATTCCAACAATCTCTACCGCAGTTTTCCCGATATTTACAATCTTTCCCTGTGCTAAATTTATAACCCCTTTAGCCACGAAAACTACAGTAACATATGAAAGCACTTTGACAACTTTTGCCCGTTTTTCTTCTTTTTCGAGAAAATTACTACTATGTAATGACTCTGCCTTTTCAGCTCAAAACAAAGATTTTCCAGACACTGCTTTTGAATTTGTATCAAAACTCTGTGCTTTTTCTGTCCCAAATAAAGTTTTCCCGGTACTCACCTTCATCTCAGGTGTTTCTTGTGAGTTTTTTTTATTTTCTAAAGTTAAAAATTCTAATAACTGGTTTTTTATATACTGTTTATGTTTGAGCTCAACTGAATTATCATCAATAATAAGCTCAAAAACCTTTTTTGCAAGTTCTTTATTATAATCATAATTTTTATGACTTAACATATCATCAAGTAAAATATTTATTTCTTGGTAATGTATACTCTCTTGTGGAATTAGACTGCGTATCAGTTTTTCAATAACCATTTCACGACTCGTATCCGTCTTTTCAACAAGTATCATCTCAATAAAATCAGCCGCTCGTTGTTTTTTTGTATCATTCAAATAATTTCTATCTATTATTTCTTGTATTGCAATCAGAATTTTCGCTTTTTCAAAATCAGTATGTTTTTGCTGAAGCAGATCCAATTTTTTCAATATTAAAAATTGTTGATTATCACTGATAGTTGTACTCTTAATAAATTCCGAAAAGTCTTGAATCATTTGTTTTTCAAAAGAAGAGGGCAAATGCGATACGATTGTAGATTTTTTTCAGGAATCTGAATAATTTTCTAGAGTCAATGCAAATGTATATGAACCACAAAAAGAATACACCCAAAAGGATATAAGCAAAAAAGAAGCAATAAATTTTTTCATAGAAAAAAATAAATAATGGGTTTATTATACATTACTTTTACAAAAAAGTCAAGAGTATTTTAGAAGTTTTTTAAATCCCATACACCCGACACGAATTCTCAAAAATTGTATCCTCAATACTCTGACTATCTTCATCTCGAAGTTCGCAGATTTTGTCGAAGACAAAGCGGACATTGGCAGGATTATTCTCTTGTCCACGGACAACTTGTGGTGCGAGGAAAGGTGAATCTGTCTCGATCAAAATCTTTTCAAGTGGAATTTTCGCAGCCGTCTCTTGTACTTTTTGTGCATTTTTGTACGTAACAATTCCCGAAAAGGAAACCATAAAATCATCACTCTGTTTTGAGAGCTCCTCAACCATATCGATATCCTCAGAAAAACAGTGTAAAATATATTTTTTTAAATCATTTTCGATAATAAATTTAATCGTCTGATCACGAGCATCGCGTGTGTGGATTATGAGTGGAAGGTTGTATTTTTTTCCCAGTTCGATTTGCCATTTCCACCATTTTTTTTGATTTTCAAGTTGAGTTTCTCGAATCTGATCATCTTTTGACATATGAAAAAAATCAAATCCACACTCCCCTATTGCGACAATTCTCTGGGAATTTTTTTCGATTATATGTATAAATTCTCATCGCAGATCTTCACTTGCATCAAAGTCCAAATCCTGACAGTCTGTCGGATGAAATCCTACTGTGGCAAAAAATGTTTCTGGATAGCGATGTGCGAGTTCAATTGCTTTTTTCGAAGTTTCAAGATCACATCATATTTGTGTACTATACACCACAGAGTATTTTTTCATTTCATCTCTGATTTTTGAAATCTGCGGAGCAAGTGTATCCCAGTAGCAATGACTGTGTGTATCAAAAAGCATATAAGAAATTAATAAGAAAACGGAATTCGGATTTTATAGACAATATCATCAGAATCATAAGCATATACACTATTATCAGACAAGAATATTCCCTCAATATCTCTGTCCATACTATTGACTGGGATCACACGAGCACTTGATCGATCAAGAAGCAATAGTTTCGAAGTGTCAGTTGGATAATTAGAAAGGCGTAATTTATTTGTATCGTTTTTTGAAATATAACCCAAACGGTACGTACTCCCAAGATCGATAGCATCAGTAAATCGGATATTTTCTTTCCAAATACTCCCCTGTTTTTTTTCTACTCAGGAATGAGTAAGAACACTCCACTGTGCATTATTGATACGAGCACCGACCACAGTATTTGCCCCTGTATATTTGATATTATTGTCAAATTGGTTCGTGCTCACATAGGTATCTGACTGCTTTGAAGTAATGATAAAAGTTTGATTTTTTGGATCATAGTGGGCACTGCGAATTGCAAATGGAAAATGATGAATTCTACGAAAAGTCGCATCACGAAAGGTGCCAACATCACTTCAACTTGGTGTATTTATAAACACAAAAATTTGTCCTGCCTTGTCTCTATCTATCACAGTTGCATCACTTCAGAGTATCTCTCGTACATCATCCGTCAAAAGACTTTTCTCATCAGAAGAAAGTGTATTTTGATCCCAAGAAACCGACACAAGGTCAATTTTTGGAGTCAATTGATATTTTTGTATTTTCTGTTCTCAGGAGAGAGCCACAATTTTTTTCGAAAAATCATTTGATCCACTGCGTGTAATTCTCAATTGATATTCGGCTGGCGGTATTGGATCAAATGTACAGGTCTTTGTGCACTTTTTTTCGTATGATAGCACCCTATCAAGGAGTGGAAGCCAGGAATTCGTAAGCTTGGAATCAAGAGAGATAACCGCTTCATATGAATTGTCTGGCGATATTTCAACGACAAGTGAGCTGGTATTTCGTACCATAAAAATATAATACAGTGCTCATGGAATGACAACAAGAACAAGAAGCACGATGATGGCAAGTACTCTTGGACGAGTCAAAACAGCAAAAATTTTCTGAAAAAAAGAATACATTTTTATAAAAAAAGTTGAGAAAAATTCAAAAATGAGTATACAGAAAGTATAATTTTTTTCAAGTCTTATGTCAAATATTTCTCTCGATGCCTATATCCAAAATATCAAATCAGATGCTCCGACTATCAGTGCAAGTATGGATGAGACTTCTCTCGTCCTCACTCTCAACTCTCTGTTTGATCTCGATATCAAAAATCTCGAAGAAACTACGGATCTCGCTCTCCATAGTGTGTTTTTTTATGATATTCCAGAGTGAAAAAAACACTTCAACATAGAAACAGTTCGTAAGTGTATTTGCGACACTGAACTCAAACCCTATAGTGGGAAGCATATTTTTGTCTTACGACACTTCGATACAGCCAATATCGAAGCGATGAATGCTATGCTCAAACTTCTAGAAGATACTCCAAAATACGCTGTCATACTCCTGGAAATCGAGAATGTGACAAGCCTCCTAGAGACGATACGATCTCGCAGTCTTCATTTTTGAACTGCTGAAAAACACTCCTGTCTCGATGATACCACAAAAGCACTTCTCGATGATTTTTCTCCAGAAAGCCCCTCAAAATGGCTCTTTCACCTGTATGGCGCAAAGTACACAAAGCAAGAGGCCATAGAGATACTCCAACGCGTATATAGCAAGTATCATCCCGAAAAACAAAAATTTTGACAAGAAATGATTCGGGCACTTTTTGGAACCAATGAATCTCCACGAAATATCCTTGATGCTTTTTTTCTCTGAAATACTCTATAGAGTATAAAAATCAAAAACACCATATATAAGCGAAATAGAAAAAATAAAAATAAAAAACGAACTCTATTAAAAATATACCACAGCATATTTACAAAAAACTTCTACAAAAAAAGAGAGAATATATTTGACGAAAATAAGAAAAAATGGTATACTAGCTCGGTACATGGAGATGTATACAAAAATTATTTTATCTTTTAATATTTCTCTTTTAACGTCTATGCCAAAAAGTAGTACTGAGTGAAAAAAGACACCAAAAAAAACAACACGAGCCAAAAGTGCTCTCACGAAAAAGCGGGCTCCTCGAACCACAAAAAAAACAGAGAAACAAAGAAATTTCTTTTCAACAGAAGAACGACCTGGAACACTTATTATCGTCGAGTGATCGGATGGATCGGGAAAATCAACACAGCTCCTCATAGCAAAAAATCTTCTCGAATCGAACGGATTTTTTTGTGTTCACAGTGAATGGAACTCTTCTGAAAAGATTCATCCAATGCAAAAACGATTCAAAAAATTTGATCCATACATGCCTGCCGCAGTATTTGATATGATCTATGCCTCTGACTTTATAGAGCGCTATATCAACGAGATGAGAGGAGCACTCAAAGCTGGTATGGTCGTGCTCTGCGATCGGTACATGTATACCGCTCTAGCTCGTGGATATGCCCGAGGACTCAAAATGGCACACCTCAAACCGTTTTATGATCTCTATTTCCCAGTTCCAGATATGGCATTCTATTTCCGTATCCCTGTTGATATTGCTTGTCAGCGAGCCATCGGACGAAATCCTCTCAAGCACTATGAAGCTTGAATGGATGCTCGATACTCAGACAATATTATCGAAAGTTTTAAATGATTTCAAACAAAAATCATAGAATGATACGATATACTTGCCGAAGAAAATGGTATGTATGTCATCGATGGAGCTGAACCTGTTTACAAAACCACTCCGATATTTATAGAAAAAATTGCCGAGTATTTTGAGAAAAAATATGAAATTCGACTCATGGGACCTCACTACAACAAATAATTTACTTCAATACTCACCTTATTTTATGCGACCAAATATATCTAACTGTCATGCTCTTCCTGGTACTCTTATCATCTTCGAATGATCGGATGGCTCAGGAAAATCAACACAAATCCAAGCCCTCAAAAAATCCCTCGAAAAAGAAGGAAAACTTGTGAAAGTATCAAGCTGGAAATCAGCTCCAGTGCTCTCAAGTTTTATGCATCAAAATGAAAGCCTTACCAAGTTTCAGGCTCGAATTCTTCCAGAAACTTCACTGTTTATGCAGGCAGCCGATCTTCTCTATCGAATAGAAAGAGAAATTATCCCTGCTCTCAAACAGGGGAAAATTGTACTCATGGATCGATGAATCCAAACCCTTCTCGTACGAGGACTTATGATAGGTATGACCGATACTCAAATTCGACACGGACTTCTCTGGTGGAGAAATACGATTTATAAAGAACTATTTGACATGGCTCATACGGTGTATTTTACGATTTCTCCAGAAGAATCGCTTCGACGTTTGCAAATTCGATCCACTCAAGAGCAAAAAGAAATCCTTGGACACAAGTTCAAAAAAACAAAACTTGACGGTACTCTTCTCGCACTTCACTTTATTAATTCTCTTGTCTACGCTTCTGACGGGAAAAAAATGACTCGAAATGACAAAAAAGTATTTATCGAAAATATACAGAAAAAAATCATCGATACCTATACTCGCGTCTTTCAAGATGAGACGCTCCCTTATACAGAAATCGACGCTCTGCAAACGAAGAAATCTATCCTCAATTCACTGCGAAGACAGGTTATTGATGCGCTTCTCTAGATAAAAAGAAAATCAAAAAAATCCTCGTAAATGAGGATTTTTTTATTGGGGACACTATTTGTTTTCTTTAATCTTTTTGACTCGTTTTTTTACCTTGCCTGAACCTCAAGACTGTGATTTTTTCTTGATTTTTTTGAGTGCTTTTTTTGTTTCTGTTTCAAGCAGTTGAATTGCTTTTTGGTTTTTTTCCTTGATAATCTCTCTTCTTCGAGGTATTACCAAAAATAATACAAGTCAGATTCACACGACCACTATAAGCATAAGTCCCCAATTAAATTCTTTTTTGATATGTACATACGGAACTTCAAGGGGCAGTGAAAATTCTTGTATTTTTGTCTCCCCACCGATAAGATCTCTAAATTCTATCTTCACTTGGGCTGTAAAATGACGAGTACTCTCAATAACCGAGAGTTTTTCCCATAGTGCAAACGAAGGAATCGAATCTCCGTGTCATAATGGCGAAGAAAATTCAATACTTGGGATACCATCCTTGACGAAGCGATCAGCAAATCATTTCCACTCTGAAGAGAAAGAAACTGTTTGACCTGCTGGAATTTTTCGTCCCTCTGGATTGAGGCGAATATAGTCTACAACCTCTGTCTGCAGCAATGTACCAAGATCATTTCTTGCACCATCAATTCCAATTTTCTCAAGTGCTTTCCCATTCTCATCAATCAAGACAATTTTTCCAGACGGGATGACACTCACTGATCCGCTATTGTGAATCGGGATTTTTATTGTAAAAACAAAATCTCAAGAATGAATTTCTGGCACTTTCCAAAAAGGATTCAGCGTGCTTAAAAAATTAGCATTTTGGCTGTGGGCAAAAGTCGGAAACACAACAAAACAAATACCAATAGCGATAAGAAGAGGATAAAAGCGTGAATTCATAGTAAGAAAATAACAAAAATATCTTTTCTCTATCATATACAAAACAGCCAAAAAATCAAATTAGAGAACACTACTTTTGCTATACTTTTTTAAAAAATCCATTATAATGCAATTCTCACTGTTTTTTGTAAAATAAAAAAATAAAATCCTCTCTTAATACCACTTATCTTCTCTTTTTATATAGGGTATATTTTATAGGCTCGCTATATTTTTTATTCGAACACACTTCATTCATTTTGGGACTTTTCCCTGGTATGAGTCTGGGATATATGCATGATCGAATCCTAATTTCTTTGCTTCATAGAGACGCTTTTCGAGAAGAAAAACATTTTTGACCACACCTGTAAGGGATGTCTCTCAAAAGTAGAGAGTTTTCCCATTTGAGACTCATTTTTTTGCACTCTGCAAAGCCGCAATACAAGCCAAATCCACTCATGGCTCTGTGATTTTGAGTCCTCGTGCCACATTGAGATATACATCATAGCTATCAAGTTTTGATTTTGTAAATTTTGACATCACAGCAATGAGCAAATCAAGCTTACTGCTAAGAATTCATCGAGACGACCGCTTTGGATACCCAAATTTTGTTACCGTTGTCAATGCCTCTATTTCAATGAGAATAGGACGATTTCATTCGAGTGTGAGCGTAAGCGCGCTCCCTGGAAGCTGAAAGTTTTCTGGCTCAATAAACTCCATTCATGGATTTGGCATATCAATAAGTCCATTTGATTCCATACGAAAAATTCCAACAGCATCAGTCGGTCAAAACCGATTTTTGAAGGCTCGCAGTATTCGATAATTTTCGGTACGAACTCACTCAAGAAAAAGAACCACATCAACCAGATGCTCCAGAGATTTTGGACCACCAATACTTCCATCTTTTGTGATATGTCCGATGAGAATGATGGATTTTTTTGATTTTTTTGCTAATCCCATGCAACTTTCTGTAATCAATCGAATTTGAGAAATACTTCCAGAAACCCCATCAAGAGACGATGATGAGAGGACAGAGAGTGAGTCAATAATAACCACATCAGCCTTTGAGTGCTCAATAGACTGGAAAATATCATCAAAATTATTTTCGGTCAAAAGTCGAATATTTTCATGATTGACACCAAGTCTTTGGGCGCGACCAGATATCTGAGCTCTATGCTCCTCACCAGAAATATAGAGAATATCGAGATCTGTATTCGCATACCACTGACTCATCTGGAGAGCGAGAGTCGACTTTCCAATACCAGGTTCCCCAGAAAGCAAAACAAGTGATCACTTGGAAAGTCATCCGCCCAGTACACTATCAAGCTCACTAGAACTGCTGGTATAACGAATACTATCCCCAGTTTGATTTGAATCAATTTGATAGGATTCCTTGATACTCCCTGCTATTTTTGATGTATGAGGCAAGGATTCTTTTTTTTCTTCAAGTGTATTCCATTCCCCACACTGAGGACACTTCCCCGCCCATTTTGGAGCCCGAGCTTGACAACTAGTGCATACAAACATAATTTTTGACATAAAAAAAACTAATAACTAGTATATACAAAAGAAAATAACTTACAAATCTTTTTCTTCTTGTTCTTGAATTCTTTGATACGAAAATCAGCGCCTCATCAGTGCTTGAAAGTATTTATTTTTTCATTCGAAAGTATTCATATCATATTTTTTTGCATATTTTTGCATATAAAACCGAAGTGATTTACTATCATCATACGAATCAAGAAGATCCTTCATTTGCTCAGAAAAATATGGGTACTCTCTGCATAGCGTTATGTATATTTCTTTTTGCGATTTTTTGCGATATAAATATGTTTCTATTTTTTGTACAATATATTTTTCATATTGATCCCAGTCTTTTAGTGTACTTTCATATTTTTGTATCCCCTGCGCAATACTCTCTTTCGTAAATTCTTTTGTCATCAATTTCACTGTAATTTGTGATATTGATTTTCACTGGTTTATAAATGTATTCATCCAGGCATCAAGCATTATAGCCTCATCATAGCCCATCTGAACAATAAATTTTTCTGGATGATTGACCTTCTTTTTCTCGAGATAAGTAAGAAGTCTCTTGTATGACGGAGCATATCGAGTAATGTAGTTTTTTACTTTTGATTGTATATTCATAGAAAAAATACAAAATGTATTTCTATCATATCAACAAAATAGAAAAATGCAAATAATAATACGAGCATATATTCTTCCTATTATTACACAAAATATCATACGTTTATGGTGAATTTAATAGGGATTTTTCAGGAATATTTATTAATGCGAAAAATTGCATTAATAAAAAAATAAAATTTGTATACAAAAGTTTTGACAGAAAGGGGTTTTTTGATTACAATGGTGGTAGTAGCTTTTATATTTTAATCAAATAAAATGAACTCCTCCACACATACATCCAAGGCATCGAAAAAAAAAGAAACTCTTCATATAAAAGAGTGATGAGCTCATATAAATGCCTGGGAGAATACTCGTCCCTCTTTTTTGGAGGAATATTGATTTGATCCTGATTTTTTTAAAAACTATAGAACGCAGAGAAAACGAGCCGAAAAAGAATTCAATCAATGGAAAGAAAACAAAAAACAAAAAAGAAATTCACCGACAAAGGGTCCTAGTATGGATCTATGGAGACGATTTAATCTGCCAGACGAAGAATAAAAAAAGTTTGAAAAAAATATCGATTCTTATATACTGTATAGTGAACCTATACAGTTTTTTTGTGGTTTCCTTTTTTTATTTCAAAAAAGGAGTATCCCCTCGGGAAAAGTAGGTATTTATATATTTTATTTTTTATTATTTTACAACACTATGCTTGATATAAAAATCATTCGAACACAGCCTCAACTTGTAAAAGACATTATCCAAAAGCGAAATATGACGCTTGATGTCGATGCTTTTCTCGATATTGATGCAAAACGAACACAGCTTATCATAGAAACTGATGAACTTCGAGCGCTTAAAAATAAAGTGAGTAAAGAAATACCTTCATTATCTGGGGAAGAAAAAGAAGCAAAACTTGGAGAAATGAAAACAGTCTCAAATTCACTCAAAGACCTCGAAGAAAAACAAGACGCAATAGAAGAAGAGTGGAGACATGAATACTATAAATTTCCAAATCTTCTCGATGATACGACGACCATTGGTCCAACAGAAAATGATGGCGTGGTAGAAGATACTTTTCTCGAAAAAACAAGCTTTGACTTCAAACCAAAAACACACTATGAAATCGGAGAAAAAAAATGATGGATTGACATAGAAAAATGATCTCAAATCTCTGGAAGTCGATTCTGGTATCTCAAATGAGATCTTGCACTCTTGCAGTTTGCTATTATCAATTTTGCTCTGGCAAAACTCGTCTCAAAAGGATTTACCCCTATTCTTCCACCAGTACTCGTACGAGAAAAAGCTATGTTTGGAACTGGATTTTTTCCAGCTGATGAAGATGGTATCTACGCTGTCAATCCATGAGAAGACAATCTCTATCTTGTCGGAACCAGCGAAGTACCAGTAACAAGCTATCACTCTGGTGAAACTCTTGATCTTGAAAAACCAAAAATGTATGTTGCCTACAGTCCATGCTTTCGACGAGAGGCTGGAAGTGCTGGAAAAGATACGCGAGGAATTTTGCGATGACATCAATTTGATAAAGTCGAGATGGTCGTCTTTTCACAACCCGAAGAATCGAAAAAAATGCACGATTTTATGGTATCAGTGGAAGAAGAAATATGGCAAGATTTACAAATTCCATATCAAAAAATCAATATTGCCAGTGGTGATCTTGGGAACCCTGCTATGAAAAAATATGATTTAGAGGCTTGGATGCCAGGTCAAGAGGCGTTTCGAGAAGTGACAAGCTGCTCGAATGTATGAGAATTTCAAAGTCGTCGACTTGGTATCAAGTGTAAAAATCAAAATGGAGAAACAGTCTTTGCTCATACGCTCAATGGTACTGTAACCGCTCTTGGTCGATGTCTTATTGCTATTATCGAAAACTACCAAACCGCTGATGGAGATGTGAAAATCCCAGACGTACTCGTGCCGTTTATGGGAGGAAAAAAAGAGATTTAATGCTTTCTTTTTTTATACCGACAAAAAAAAATGAGTACCCACCGTTAACTTTTTTATACCAAAAAGTATTTACATTCAAAAGAAAATAGGTATTATATTCCTATACTTAAGAATTTTCTTATGATATTTTCATGTACACATACAACTATGTTAGCGGTCATTAGCTTTTTTACAGCTATGCTCGCTCCATGAGTACAGGGCTCATCCCATATGTTCCCCTATGCAATGACAAATGTATATTGAATTGCTTATAGCTTTTTGTTGCTTAATATCATCACTTTTTTTGTTGCCAGTCTTCACTTTCGAAAAATCACAAACATTTTGAGTTTTGTACTCTTATGACATATAATTCTCTTTTTGCTTTTGACACTTGGTGGCTTTGTTCAGTCTCATAATGGTGAGTACATGAGTATGCTTTCTTGGTGATGGTTTTTTATTCTTATTGGCTGTGTTGCTCTTCTCTATACAATTTATACAAACAAAAAACGGATATGATGACCACATACATATCGTATGTTTGATACTATTATAGGAATCATATGAATATTTGTATTGACCACTATATTTGGACTTATCGTTTATGTCTCACAAATAAATGCGTACAAAAAGACGCATATTATAGAATGAGTTTTTGGTTCTGATAATATCGAAACTCATAGTGGCATTACTCTTTCTCCAGCCTTTGAAAAAATATACAATTTTACTTTCACTCGTCAGGATGATTTGCTTGAATTCATAGCAAAAACAGCTACTGGATATACGCAATATCCACAAAAAATACAACTTACAGAACTTCCAAGAAATATATTTTCAACTCAAAATAAACAGTACATCCTTCAAGGAAACAAAGTTATAAAAGATGAAGATACTTTTGTCGGTACGATCCAATGAAAGACAGAGAATGCTCTCATTGTAACAGATTCCCACAAGACGTTTATTTTCATGCATTCAGGGGCAGAATACACTCTTGATTCAAGCTATTCAAATATACGAGATATCAAGCAAAATGGAGAGGATATATACTGGCTAGTCCATACAAACTCTGGTGAAATTCTCTACAAAAATAATACAAAAATAAATGAAAACTTCTCTCATATAAAAAAATATGCTGTCGGTGATGCAGGTATTATTTTTCTTGCTCAAAAGAAGAAAGCAAACACCTATAATCTCTATAATAATACAACCAAAATTTTCACAGAGACTGGATTTATACACGAAAGCTTTGAGAGTAATGGGACAAATATTTGGTATGCTCTCAAAAACACTGACAGTACATACTCTCTTTTTTTTAATAATGAAAAACTCAAAAAAAGTTACGAGGAAATTTTATGAGTTTTTTTACAAAAAGATGATAACGGATATGTATTTTTTGCAAGACGACCAGGGACAAAAGATATTTGTGTAATCACTCGATATCAATGAGAAAATTGCGGATTTGAATCGATCCTTCCACCGAAATTTGAGGCCGATAAAAATGGTGTTATTTTCATGGGATTCAAAGACAAAAAGTGGGGAATTTATAGAAACACAAAACAAATTATAGACGCTCAATATCTTCCCTATCAAAAATCTGATACAAAACAATTACAGTTTTTCTTCGACACAACTCGTCCAGAGTATTTTCTTTGTATTCAAAAAACAGATGCTGGGCTTATACTCAATAAAAGATGAACTCTCTATCCTCAAAAGTGGAAGGATATAAAAATAAGACCATTTTTTGGTTATGACGGTAAAGTTTTGATTCAACTCCAGGATGAATCTGGGTGGCGAATTGCGGAACTATAAGAAAATCTATCGAAATGGTGTTATATATAAGCGCTATATATAAACTTTCTTCATTCGTCTCCAGGCTTTTTAGATTTATATTTATGATTCTCAAAAGGAGTTATAAATTTTCTATAAAGATCTAGTTTATATTTTACAAAATAAAAAGAAAACCTGCCTTATTAAACAGATTTTCTCTAATCTTGTATCATTATACCTTCCTATTATAAGAAAAACAATAAGAATTTAGATGTATTGCTTCTAAGATGAGAATAATATTGAAAATATTTGTTGTCAAAAAGTTTAGAAAATCTTAAAAAATATAGACAAACTAAAAAAATATATAGAATATAAGAGCCAAGATTCCTAATCCTTTATCCTTAATTTACTCTTAATTGATAGTTCTTAAATGGAGTGGTTTTATGACCGCACCACTCTTTGAAATATCAATTGAGAGGATTGAGGATCTTGGCAGAAACTCGATATATTGTGAAAATAGAACCACTCTTTTTGATTTCTGTCAAGCAATTTCAACATATACGAATCCTGGCACTTTATCTTCTAAGTGCCTTTTTCTATGGAAAATAATTTTAAAAAATGACGGATTACTCACTATCCAAACAAGATCGGCTTGTTTGACACAGATCAAAAAACTTTCTTGAATCGCAAGAATAATGTAGTCCTCTTCTTCCCATTCAAAGACTGCATACTCGAAGGGGGGATGAGTGAGGAGTTTGATGAGAAGCTTTTAGATAGATAAAATTTTTAACTATTTAAATATACTAAAAACTATTCACACACCCTAAAAAGTGCAAATTATATAGTAAAGTAGAGTGTTATTTAGATAGAGAATTATAGAGTTTCATTTCGGAAGGACAATGGAAAGTCCCCCCTTGAATAGGAATTCTATTTAGTTAGAGATATATCAAAAGCTCTTTTTGTTGATATGTTTTTTGAGGATACTTCAGTTTTGTACAAGCACCTCTAAGTCAATGCGAGCCATATTTTTTGATATTGAAAATATCTCAGCTATTTGACGAACTGTAAAAATGATTCCTGTCTTCTTTTTTAAAAACATAAATATCTCACTTTGACGTACAGTTATATTTTTTTTATGTTGAAGAGTCTTGAGAAATTTTTCTTTTTCTTGTTTTCTAGATATATACACCTTGAAATCATCAAGCCCTTGAATCAAGCAATCAAGATTGTAATTTAAGAAATAAGTAATATTATTTTTATCAGTTTCACTGTACAAATAGGCATTTTTATAGTCAGTAGTACTACGCTTAATGGATCGAGATATAGAAATATGTTCAACCATCCAATAGTTATTTTTCACAAGATACCAATAAAAAAGTCATCGTGCAGTTCGTCCATTTCCGTCTACAAAAGGATGTATCCATCCGATGAAAAAATGTATCATGATTCCCACTAAAATTGGATGTATAAAAGTTTCTCATTCATAATGCCTCACATTGAAAAAACTTATAAAGTCCTCCATAATTTTTGGGATTTTTTTTGCTTCATACGGTGTATGTAACGTCTCATTGGTGACAGTATCCACAACTAAAACATCATCACTATGACGGTAGGCTCAAACTTCATTTTCATCTTCAAGCGTTCCATCTGTAAGAATTCCATGAAGTGTAAGTATATGATCTTCTGAGAGAACTTCATTTTCATGACGTATGATGTACTCCATTGCTTTATAATTGTTCAAGATCATTCTTTCATCAATCGTCAATGGTTTTCGTCATGTCTCTATCATTTCTTTGGCTACTTTTCGAGTTGTAGATGCTCATTCTACTTGTGATGAACGTATAGCTTCCTCTATAAGAGAAGAATGAAGATAGAAATTTGTATTTATATCACTATTTTTAAAAGTTGACTTTAGTGTTCATCAAAAATGAAGATCAAGAATATGGAGTTTTTTGAGGAGAATTTTTGGAAGATTGAATGAAAAGGTATGTTCTCCGAGTAATATAACTTGCTTAGAAAGTCAACGAAGATAGTCTATGAATATCCAAGCTTCTTGATGACTAATATCATCAAATGGAAGAGGAATACGGCGAAATTTGTCCCAGTGAACATACTTTCCTTCACTTTGTATGTAAAGAAATTCTTTAAATTTTGGATTGTCTTCTATACTTTTTAATACTTTTTCAAGTATTTTCCATCTATCAACCGGATTGTAAGTTGGTGGAGATTGTATTTTCATAATATAAAATTATTAAATATTGCACAATATTATATAAAAATCGCACAATAAATCAAACTTATTGTGCGATTTTTATATAATATTTAATGATTTGATATATGGAAAATGGCTCCCCGGACTGGATTCAGTCGCTCCTCCGACCGCGACCCGCCTCTCCTCACTTTCGAAATGCCATTCAAGGCATTTCTCATAAACCGCTCGGATTCGAATCCAGAAAAAGGACTTCTCATTCAAAAAAAATCTCCTCAAAGAAAGAAGAAATTTTTGTTTTTTTAATGGCTCCCCGGACTGGATTCGAACCAGTGACCTATTGGTTAACAGCCAATTGCTCTACCGCTGAGCTACCGAGGAATATAAGAAGTGATGTGCATAGTATGAAAAGTTTTGAAAAAGTCAACATTTTTTTTAAGATTTTTTAGAAAAACCGTATATAAAAGTATACATTTACACTTTTGATCTTAATATTTTCTTCATTTCTAAATTTTTTAATATTTTCTTCATTTCTAAATTTTTTAATATTTTCTTCATTTCTAAATTTTTTGGTACTCTGAATTTCTATCAATAACTTCTTCTTTATTGAAAATAAAATTGACAAAACACAAAAAGAGACTACCATTTACACTCATATTCTATTGTTTATTTTTATATGAAATGGTTTTCTCATGGTGTTCTTGGTAAGAATGCCCGAAATCTCAAGTACATACGCACAAAAAACAAATGAAAGTATACAAAACTTGCTGATAACAAACTCAAAACAAAAGAGTTTTTGTCACCTCGTGGTATTCCTTTTGCAAAAAACTATGCTATCATAAAAACACATCAAGAACTCAAAAAATTCTCTCTTGACTCTATTGATGAAGATTCTTTTGTTATCAAGCCAAATATGGGAAGTAAAGGAAAGTGAATTCTCGTTGTGAAAAAAACAAAAAAATGAGAATATATTTCTGGTGGACATGAATGGTCTGTGGAAGATCTTGAACTTCATATGCTCGATATACTCCAAGGAGCATTTTCTCTCCATGGAAGAGATACTATCATCATAGAAGAAATGCTACGACCAGGAAAAGAATTTGAAAAATACTGTCGGCATGGGCTGGCAGATATACGGCTTATTATCTGTAATTATGTTCCTCTGACAGCGATGGTTCGTATGCCGACCGTGAGCTCTGATGGAAAAGCCAACCTCGCACTGTGATGAATTGGACTTGGAATTGATATTGCTACTGGAAATATCATTAGTTTTTTCCAAAATAATAAAAGTTATACTGGATTTTTTCCAAAAGAGTACGAATTCTTGCAGGGTTCAAGTCTTCCCTATTGGGATAATATTCTCCTTTTTTCATCTCAAATTCAGTACCATACCAATCTCGGATACCTCGCACTTGATTGGGTAATAACAAAAGACGGTCCAAAACTTCTCGAAATCAATGCTCGTGGCGGACTTGAAATTCAAAATATTAATCTTGTGCCACTGGCTGCTCGACTGGCTCAAATCGAAAAACTAAAAGTTACCTCACCAGAGAAGTGAGTTGAACTTGCCAAATCTCTCTTCCACAGGGAAACTATGAGCTCTTTGGGCGGCAAACACATCCTCGCTCTCTCCCAAAAAATTTCTCTCAATGGTCAAGAAGTCGATCTGCGAGTGAATATCAATAAACTTCAAACTCAGATTTCTGAGGATCTTCGAAAGCGATTTTGAGATGAATTTTTGGTCAAACTTCCAAAATGATGACAACTTAGAATCAAATCACAGTCAACTCTTAAAAATGAAAAGCAAACTATTATACTCGGTCAAGACAGTCTTAAAAATTGCCTTATTGATCCAAGAAGAGTCTCATATATCACCCCAAAACCGGCAAAATGGTCAGATCCACTTCTCAACCTCGATAAAAATATAAGTAATCTTGGGAAAAAAATTTCTATTTCACGAGTCCTTCGTCCCATAAATTATTTTCAAGAACAGGATAATTTCTTAGCTGATCCTTTTTATTACAATCCAAATTTTGAATATAAACGCTACACCCCGAAACAAATAGAAATTTTTAAAGAAGGTATAAAAAAAGTTCATGAGCAACTTCAAGAAAGAAATATACAATCAGAACCACTTTTTCCTTTGTATGAAGAAAAACTAAGAGAAATTGAAGAAAGGCTTTTTTTTATAGAAGCCTACCAAATGCAAGACTATCCAAAAATGCAACAAGCCAATAGATATTTATTTGGGGCATTTGATGAAGAAAATCTAGCACTTTCCAAAAAAATTACATTTTCACACAAAAAAAGCGGACCAAAAGAAAGAAAAGCAATGCTTGGGAAAATCTTGACAATAGACGAAATAATGCAGCATATACATAATTATTTTAAAAAATATACCATACAAGAAATACCAATAAAAATCTCTACTCATACGCTCTCAAGAATAGCAATTTCATACAAAAAAGAACAGCCTATAATCAATATTTCACATATGGCTAGTATTCGAGAAAAAGAGATGCAGGCTATTCTCGACCACGAAATTGGGACACACCTCCGTCGATACCTTGCAGGTGAAAAAGAAGGTCTTGATCTCCTCAAAAAGTGAACTGGATACTACATAAGTGATGAAGAGGGATTTGCTATTTATAATTCTCTTCTCTCTCTTCCAGAAAAATACCAAAAAAATACTATGTATCTTAATTATTTTATTTTGACACAAATAGATACACTTTCATTTGTAGAGAGTGCTGGACTCATAAAATCTATCTTCCCGCATAAGAATTTTGCAGAAATTTTTACCCATACTCTTCGGCTCAAGCGAGGGATTTGTGATGGAAGTGCAAAAACACCATGAACAACGTATTGGAAAGATAAGATTTATGTTGATGGGTATATACGCACAAAAAAATGGATAGACGATGGTGGTGATACGAGCAAACTTTTCAAAGGAAAAATCAAGATAAGTGATCTTGAAATCCTCGATACTCTTTAATTTTATACTCTTTATGAAATATATTCTTTCTTTTCTTACCCTTATCTTCCCTATTATTTCTTTTGCTCAAACTGGCACTGGAAATACTGCGGATAGTACCTGAACTTGAAATAATCTACAGCCACTTCTGTCGCAAAAATGCGATGAAATCTATTCCATAGATTGACCTCAAAAATGAAAGGTAAATACTCCCTATGAGTATAAGATTATTGATGCAGAAAAAGTTTCAACTTCTTCTGGTATTTCTTTTCGTCTTCTCCAATGAAAAGAAACCATCGAATCAAAATCAAATGTAAAAAAATATGTATGGCCCTTTTCAAAGGCTGGCGAATATACACTTATAGCTGATATTTCTGATAATACTCAGTGTACATGATCAATCTCAATGCAAATACAAATATATAACAAAGTTATTATCTATTTTGATGCTCACAAAAATGACGAAGGATATGGAAGTAATTTTGAAGATCAATTCAAGACAAATAATATTTTGTTTCAATACTTCCCTATCACGGAAAAAATCAACATAGAAGACCTTCAAAAGTACTGGAAAAATATGGAAGAAAGTGATATTATCATATTTTGATATGGAGATATTCTCAATATATTTTCACAAATAGAAGCCCTTCAAAAAATAAAAAAAGTAGACTTTTCTCATAAAAGGATTTACATCCTTTCAAAATATTCTCACTCGTTTCTTTCCAAAGTTTTAGCCCTTTCTCTGGCAAAAATCGGAACAAAACAAGTATCTCTCATCAATGACGATCAATTTTCAAGTCTCATCAACCAATGGTCATTTCGAAAAAATCTCGAATTTTCAAATGGAAAGATGCTTTCATACGAAAAAAAAGGATGATTTTTTACCTTGAGTAGTTTCCTTGAGTTTCTCGCCTATGGTGGAATATCATACCAATTTCTTTGAATACTGTTAGTACTTACCTGTATTGCTCTTGTATTCAATATTTTCAAACAAGTTATTGGACTCTATGTATTTGGGATTTATTATCCAATTCTCTTTGCTCTCATCCTCACACATATTAGCTCTAAGCTTGCAGTCCTCTTTTTTATAATTGCTTTTATTGCTTCATTTTTTGTCCTCTTTATTTCAAGATGGATACATCTTCTCTTTAACGCAAAACGAGCTCTCTTGATAAGTATATATATACTTCTGATTTTTCTGGCCTTAGGACTCGATAATTTCTTTGAAACAAAAATATTTACCTACGATGCTTTTGGTAATATACTTATCATAATACCTCTCTTTGCTACACTTTTTATCGCTGAAAAAGTATTTCAGGATGGTGGAAAAGTGCTAACACGCGGATGGTTTTTTATGATATTCCAATTTATTCTTATTTCTGGAATTGCCTATTTTCTTCTCAGTTACCAAGTACTTCAATACTTCTTGATTTCTTATCCAGATATCATTTTCTGAATTATTTTACTCAATATTCTGGTAGGTCGATACCTTGGACTTCAAGTTTTTGAATATGTTCGATTTCGTCCGATTTTATGAAGCCTCAACGATGAAGAGGAATAATTTTATTTTTTATCTTTTTGTTTTATGCCACTCAAAACATCTTTTTATATCACCACACCAATTTATTACTCTAATGGAGTTCCTCATGTTGGACATGCTTATAGCTCTTTTATCGCAGATATTTTCTTTCGATACTACCAATACAACGGCATTGACTCTAAGTTTACAACTGGAGTGGATGAAAACTCTCAAAAAGTAGTCGACTCAGCCGCAAAACTTGGTATGTCAACGACCGATTACGCTCAAATGATGGCAGAAAAACACAAAGATGTATGGGATGGAATCGATATCAAATACACGAACTTTATCCGTACCACTGGAGACCAACACAAAAAATATGTCCAAGAAATTCTTCAGAAATCCTATGAAAATGGGGACATCTATAAATGAAAATACAGTGGACTCTACTGTGTTTGATGCGAAGCATTCAAGAAAGAATCTGACCTGGATAACTGAGAATGTCCAGATCACCCAGGAAAACCCGTCTCTCAAATCGAAGAAGAAAATTACTTCTTCAAGCTCTCAAAATATGAAGATAGGCTACTCAAGTTTTATGAAGAAAATCCCGAATGGATACAACCAAAAAATCGATACAACGAAATTATTGAATTCGTAAAAGGTGGACTTGAAGATTTTTCTGTTTCTCGTGAATGAAACACAGTTGGGATCCCTCTGCCTTTTGACAGTGATCATGTGACGTATGTATGGTATGACGCTCTTTTTAGCTATTTGACTGCCTGCCAAGATGATGAATCAAAGTGGTGGCCAGCTGATATTCACGTGATTTGAAAAGATATTATCCGATTTCATGGTATTTTTTGGCCTGCTATGCTCTGGTCTGCAGGATATGAGCTTCCGAGAAAAATCCTGACAACAGGACACTTCACTCTCGATGGACAAAAAATATCCAAATCAATTGGAAATGTCATTGATCCAGTAGAGTACTGTCAGGAGTATAGTAGAGATGCTCTTCTTCTCTATCTTTTGACTGCTTTTCCTGTCGGAGAAGATGGAGACTTTGATAGAAAACAAGCTCTCCTGACCTATAATGCAAAACTCGCAAATAATCTTGGGAACCTCCTTTCTCGTTGTAATGCCCTTTCACTCAAAATAGGAGGAAAAATACACAAAAAACAAGAAGTCAATACCAACATTTGAAAAGGAAACTTTGAAATATATCAAACCAGTATGCAAGACTACAAAATCAAAAATGCACTCGATACAGTCTTCGGATATACTGATGAACTCAATAAATACCTTGATGAAACGGCTCCTTGGAAAATAGATATTGAGACACAAAAAGAAGAATTTGAACAGGTACTCTACACTGTATTATTCCATCTTAGAAAAATTGCCCTCATGCTCTTGCCATTTTTTACACAAAAGATGGAATCTCTTCTCGAAAGAATATGAACTCCTCTTGATACTCATACTCCTATAAGTACACAAATAGAGTACATACCAGAGTATTTTGAGTTTTGAGAAAAGTACCCGCCACTCTATGAAAGAATTGATATACATGACTAACACTCAATCTCATCATCACATCCCAGAAAATGCCCAATGTGTATTTGAATGAATACGAAATACGATCTATCAATGGGATCAAGAAATGTATGACAGATCAACTGCTCGATTTGAATGCAATCGATACACTGATGGAGCCTTTGTCGTCCCAGTCTTAGAAAATGGAAATATCCTCCTTACGAAACAAACTCAACCAGGACGAGAGCTTTTTGTTTCTTTACCATGATGAGGGTTTGATATCCCAAACGAGGATCCACTTGAGTGTGCAAAAAGAGAGCTCCGGGAAGAAACCTGATATACATCAGATGACTGGGAGCTCTGGTTTCGATTTGATGGCACATCTCATGTGATGATGTATGTTTACTATTTCATCGCGAGGAATTGTCAAAAAACACAAGAAATCACACCCGATCCTGGAGAAAAAATAGAGACATTCGAAGTTAACTTCGATACATTTCTCGAGTTTTCAAGTAATCCTGAGTTTCAACATCATTGGAATCTCCTCCCTCATATGTACGAAGCTCGACTGAATACAAAGGAATACAAAGCCTTGCGGGAAAAAATCTTTTAAGAGAGGATTTCTCAAAGAGTCGATACCTAAAAAATCAAGTAAAAGAAGGAATAAGAGAAAATACAGGACATTCAGGATGACAGAAAAGGAAGATCCTGAATCAAGTTCAGGATGACAGAAACCGCAGGAACCACAGAAACCATAGGAACATGGATCCCGCATCAAGTGCGGGATGACAGAAGATTCAGTCATTGCGAGGATTTTGAAAAAATCCGTGGCAATCTCTGAGATGAAAGGAAAGAAGAGATCGCCGCGCTCCGTTTCACTGCGCTCGCGATGACAGGAACCAAATCCCCCTGCCCTTACGGACATCCCCCTTTACAAAGGGGGCTCCAAAAAAATCCCCCAGCTCGCCTCACTCGCCTTCCCCCTTTACAAAGGGGACTGACAAAAAAATCCCTGCCCTCTAATTTCTACCTTCTGGATTCTAATTTCTACCTTCTAAAATCTAAATAAAAATACTCTCTTTTCAAGAGAGTATTTTTATTTGTACCAAAATCTTTATTCTTTGAAATTAAAGACTGGTGGTGGATTTGAGATAAATTCTGGATTTGGAATGACAACCGTCGATTCACTGTGTCCCTGATGCCATTCTTTATCTGCATTATCAGCAGACCAAGATGTTGAACCATCAGATCCATAATTATACATTCGAAGGAAAGAGAGATCGTATCGTACTGCAGCATCAAGATCATCTGTATCTTCTGATCCAGGAAGAACATATTTCTCGCCAAGTTCTCCAAGGATAGCTCCACCAATTGTATTTCGAGAGAGGATAGTACCATAGATCATAAGCTGTTTTGTGAGAGCTTTGGTACGAATCATATCAGACTTGAGGAAAGGAGCTCAAGTATCATCAACACTCTCTATTGATCCATCAGCAAATATCATGGCCGCTATCTTTGTAACATCTGGCTTGATATAGATATTTCCTTTCTTTTGATCTTTCTTCGTCACCACAATTATTCCTCGAGGATTAGTTCTCTCTTCATAGTTTTCATCTAGAGTGAGATCTCCATCTTCTATAATGACAGTTTTCCATCCATTCATTTTAAGAAGATCGGAAAGATTCTTGTCACCAGTGACATAGAGTATTCATCCTATCATGTTTCAATCATTTGGTGCACGATTTCTTGTCACAAGAGCCACCTGCTTGCGAATTGCATTGGTAAATTCAAAACCTTTGAGTCCACCGATATTTTCCATATTCGAGACGATTCCATCTTTTCCATTCGATCGTTGTTGTCATCCGATGTAGATACCATTGAGTGTTCCTCCAGAGAGTGTAACTGGCTCATCAGAGAGTCCTGTTGGTGTTGGAGAGAGTTGATATGTTGCAAAAGTTCAATCTACAAAACTATACGATATTATTGGTCGAGCCAGAATATTAAGCTCTTCCTTTGCTGTCAATCATCGAAGTGCCTGAGCATAGAAACATATATTTTTGTAAATAGCCACTCCAAAATCACAAACTTTTGGCTTTGTTGTTGAGTCAGTCCCTGATCAAAAGAAAACATACGATGCTCAATCTGGCGCCTCTATGTTCGTATTATCAATTTCTACTGTTGACTTAACTATTTCATCAAATTTAGCAGGTTCTTCCTTTTCTTCGAGAAGAACTTCATTTTCAGCACCAATCACAAGCCGAGCCGTGACAGGATCATTGTTGAGTATTCATCCTGAGGCAAATTCCATTGTAGAAGTATAGAGCTTCAAAAATTCATCTGGACCACTGGGAGCAGTTGGAATATTTGCGTTTTTTTCATCACCATTTGAAACGTATTTTGTGTCCCATTCTTTATACTTCATAGTAAAATCATGATAGAGGGCTCATGGCATATACGATTGCACTGAGAATGCTCCACATCATTGCGCATCAGTTGTAAAAGATTTTTTTGGAAAAGTAAGAGCAGAACCTCCCTCTGGAAGAGTAATACCGGTTCCATTATAGCTTAGATTTCTAAACTCTTTATCATGAATCTTATTTCCCCAGCTATCTTCAAAACATGGGGCATAGTTATAAGAATCAAGGTTATTAGCATACACTCATGTACTTGTTTTTTGTAGTTTTGTTCTAAGTCTAAGATTTGGAACGACAGCAATATTAAAAATACGAATCAGTTTATTACCAGCATAGTCCTTCGCCTCAATTTTGAGCTGATAACATCACTCTGTCTGAGTGACAGCAGTCGTAAAGTTAAAATCTGCTGTATCTCTTGTTGACTCACTTCCTTTTCACTCACGTCACCAACTTCCCCGACTTGGATTTGTTCCTGTTGATATGCTTCACATATTGACATCAAAATCACATTTTCATTGAGTAGGATCTCATTTTGCTTTGTGAGCTGTCAAAGAAATTGTTTCAATTCATGATTCGTCTTTTTCCTCTATAACCGTCCCTTTGAAAGTGATAGGATCAGCATACATATATATCGTACTGGTTGTTGTATTGGTTGCTCACTGTGTAGCTGTTGGTTCAGTTGTATTTCCTGCTGAACCTCATGGAATAGATTGGTCAGTTCATCAAGTATTATACGTAGGCTTATCAACATTTGGTGGTTTTTTATCAATAAGCATTGGCTTAAACTTACAGCTATCATTATCTGAATTTCAGACCCTATCAACAAACCGAACCTGTGCCGTAGGTGATGAATTTATACTATCGGCTTTATGCCATTCAGAATATCCATTCATACAACCTGAGAGTTCTCCAAAAGGAGCAAATGTATCATCACAGGCAGCTCTATAGTAGAGATCTCGAAAAGTCCAACCACCTTGATAGTCATTACTTGTCCATCATGCCCCTACAGGAGAAGGATATGTTCTATTTGGAACCGATGATGGTGTAACAACTAATCAAGTATTATAAACAACTTGATTCTTTGTTTTATCACCACATTTTGGTGCTTGATCATCATAGAGATACTTCCCTTCTCCTACTTCTACAAGATAAAGGAGATCATCTTCAAATACATCTTCTGCTTTAAATGGTCACGTATTATTGGAATCGTTTTCTATATTTTGAATATTTGTTGTCTTAAGGTGTTTACATAGATTAATTGGCATTGACTCTCCTTCTTTATAAAGGTTGAATTCTCCCCTACAAAAAGGGTGTGGTCGTTGAGAAGGATATATAGTTTGTCCATTAATGCTTACAGTCACACTACACGTAACAGAACCGTTTACATTTACACAAGACTTATTTATGTTTATAGTCTTAATTGCTGTTGACTCATACACTTTTTTTTGAACCTTACTCTTGATGCAGGTTCCCCATCGTCCTGTTTTCTTTAGCATTTGCAGGTTTGTTCAAAACTTCTCAAAAAATATCTTATAATCAGCATTGATTTGGATATCCGTATTTATATCTGGATCATTTGGATTAAATGGATTAGGCTTAATTTCCGTACCTCACAACCTAACTTCTTCTATCTCTGATTTACTTCCCTGTACTTTTGGTGTTATTGTTATCTTTGCACTGTTGATATTACAATCAAGAGTAGAAGTATTATCACTTTTCAGTAGATACCAAATTTTTGATTGCCCTGGACTCTGTGCACTCACAGAAGAGCATATTACAAGAGCATACAATGCTGGCAAGCACAAAGAGAAATATATAAATTTTTTCATAATGAAAACTATTATGTAAATAAAATTAGTTTTTTTTAGGAACTCTAACAATAAATAGAAGCATAAGAAAACCAACAAGAACCATAATGGCTCCTACAAATATATGCCAAGAGAGATAAATTCCATCTTGAGAAAAACTGTATTTCTCTGATTTCATCTTTTCTTTTGTCATATTTTCTCCATCGGATGAAAGTGCTTCTACCATAGCATCTCTTCTAAGCATCAATTCATTAACAAACGAATCATACTCCTCCTGAGTAATTTTTCCATTTTGAAGTTGCTGAGAATATTCAAGAATCTTATCATTATAAGCCTTACTGAGTTTTTGTCGATTCTCTATTTCTTTCTTTTGCTCTGGTGTGTAGTTTGGATCTTCTGGAGTTTGTACTTTTATTTTTCCAGTTCGAAGACCAGCAGCTGTTTTGTTTGATTCAAATGAATCTGGAATAATTTTATCAAGATGTGTTTTATCTGGATATGGGACGATACAATCACCAAATCGTGGATTTTTCCAAGTGATATTGTTGACATCCCAAGTTTTTGGGTCGAGTTTTTCGAGGTAGTCTATGACGATACTCACTCGCTCCTTATAATCGATTCCACAAGCCATAAAAACTTCTTTGAAATCACCAGGTCTATCCTCTTTTTCAGCAGCAAGTACCTGCTCTATATTTGGAATAACAGCTGTTCGAACATAGGCTTGAAAAACTTTATCTGGAACCTGATCGAGTTTCTTGATAAGAGAAAATGGAATTTCCCCTGCGACCAAACTTCCAGATGTTGGTAATTTTGCATTGGAATCAACTTCATCAGCAGAAAGGGCTGCATTGGCCGAAGGAATTAGCCATGAAAAGAAATTTTTTGATTTTGGAATATATGCGCTCGCTGATGGTCCATTTGCACTAAAACTTCCATTACAACCAGCTGGAAGCTTGTCTTCTGTTCCATGAGGAATCTGGAGACAAGTATTTTGGTCAACAAGCTCAAGAAATTTTTGTTGCAGATCTGCTACATTATAGTTATTTCCTGCCGTATCATTAAGATCTGTCATTGCTTTTACCTGAAGAGGAAAGGTTTGATACTCATTAAATACCTCTGATCCATTATCATAGGCAACAGTAACGATATTCATATAAAAAAGTGGTTCGTTATTTTGATCGAGTCATGGTACTCTTGATTTCCCAATTAAATAAGTGTATTCCTTTCCATCAACCGTTACTTTTTTTTGTCAGTCAACAATTTCAAATCATGATGATCCCTCCTTGACACCATTTGTTTTATAAAATTGATTTGAAAGTCCTGTATATTGATCAGTAATAGCTGGTTGAAGATTAAGATATCCACAACTTACAAAATCCCCATATTTTTCGATATGATGAGTGTACACAAGCTTGTTATAAAATGGTTTTATCTGATCTCACTCTCATGGAAGTGGAAAATCAAAATCAGTCTCTTTTGGTCAAAATGTAACAACCTGTGATTTTATATAGTTTGAATCGGCTAGGATTGTACCGATATTATTTCTTTGAGCTTTAAAAAATCTACCTCCAAGTCGAAATTCCTTAAATTTTCAATAGTCAGAAAGATCGAGTGTATCAGAAGTAGTCGGTTTTACATCATTCGGTAAACTGACCGATGTAAGGTCATCAGTCTTCACTGTTTGTGCAAGGATTTTCATACACTGCTCTTCTTCTACTGTCCCAGCAAAAGCTGAAAAACAAGAAGATCAGAAAAAGACTACAGCAAGTATCCCAGAAAATATATAATTGAGTCGCATAGTTCTTAAAAAAATAAAAAAATAAAAAAAATTAATGAGAGTGTCTATTAATAACCTGATACTGACTTTGTACATCTACCGAATTTGTATCACCATTTATATCCACTTGAGCATTTTGATTATTAGTCCACTGACTCGTTCATTCGGAACTATCAAAAGTAATGTTCTGAGCCAAAATACCCTGTTGAGTCATTAACATAACTCAAAAGACAATAAGTGCAAGGGCTACAAGAGCAAGAAAGATGCGCATAATAATGAAAAATAAAAAAATAAAAATTACCTTGAAATAAGAGAACCATTGCTTCCACAGACAATCTGAGCACAACGGTTGTCAAAAACAAGATCTGGTTTCCCATTACTCCCTATTGTATACAGAAATTGTACAAAAACAAATAAAAACATAAAAATCGCAATGACATTTCATATAGTTATTTTATAGTATAGTTTTTTTGTATCATAGAAACGAATGACTGGTATAAATATAGAAGCAAGGAAAAGCGAGGCAAGGAGGCTGTAATTTTCATTGATATAATACTGAAGAAGGTAGAATCCAACGGCAACCAATGCTCAGAAAAATATCATAGAAATACGATTTCGCAGTATGGTACCAGGATCGGTAATCATATAGAAGACAAAAATCCAAAAAGATGGCGTATAGAAGGTCAAAAATGAAGTCGTATTCCCAGAGAGAAGAGAGAGAAATGAAGTTTCTTGTGTGAGGGTAAAATAAATACCAAAATGAGTGATCAAAAATGCAAGTACTATATAGAGTATATCAATTTTTAGAGATTTATGAACCAGTGATATGATATACCCTCAAAATGCAAGTATAATACAAAAAATCCAAAATGAAGAGGTCTCTATATTAGTATAAACACTTCACCATTGGAGGGGATCAGTCCAAGCTACAAAAGGAAAGAGTACCAAAACAACAAACACTCAGAAATTGGAAGGATTAAAAAAGTGCTTTCCTCGAATCCGAAAAAAATATTTAGAAGCCAGAGCGAGAAAAACCGCAAACGGATACAGCCAAAGAAGTTTAGTTCGCAAGAAAAAGGCAATACCAAATCATACATTGATCCCAGTAAATGGAAATCGCCACTTCCCTACTATGTATCGATACAAGAGCGTATCAAACAGTGCCGCACTTCCAAATGTCAAAAATAACTTCGTATAGTCAAAGTATATATCATAGACGAGTATTCCTATATTGAGGATAATCATCAGAAAAATTGTCTGATATATTTGGGGATTCTTGAGAAGTGGAAGTGATTTCATATAGAAAAATAAAAATTACAGATGTATAATAGTATGAAAACCAAAAAAAACAATTCTTTTTCAACAAAAGAAATAGACAAAAAAATAAAATATTTCGTAATAAAATATTATTGACTTTTTGAAAAAAACATTACAATCAAGGGAAAATTGAAATATAAATAATTTTTCCCTAAAATATATTTGAAAATATGCATATATTCACCCTTCAAATCGGTAATTTCACGCTGGCTCCAACCTGGTATGGACTCATGTATGCGTTGTGATTTTTGATTGGCTTCTTGTTTTTAAGAGCAAACATCCAATGGAAGGATAAAAAACACCTTGATTCTCTTCTTTTCTTTGTTTTTTTGTCAGTAATTTTGTGAGGAAGAATTGGGTATATACTTCTTTATAATCTTGATTTTTATATTCAGAATCCTCTTGAAATTATCAGTATTTGGAATTGAGGAATGAGCTTTCATTGATGATTTCTCGGTGTACTCATAGGAGTATATATATTTTGTAAAAAATACTCATATAAGTATTGGGATATTATGGACATCATTGCCGTGATTGTACCTATTGCTCTTTGACTGGGTCGTATTGGAAACTGGATCAATGGAGAGCTCCCATGATACGCTATCTACCGATGACCACTACCTATGATGCAAAACGGAGTTCCACACTTTCCAAGTCCACTTTTTGAAATGCTACTCGAATGAATTATACTCTTTGGAGTATTATTTACACTCTTCAAACTCATACCACAAAAAGTCTGAACTTGATTTTTGAGTAGTATTTTTCTCATAGGCTATGGACTGGCAAGGCTTATAGCAGAACAATTTCGACTGCCAGATATTCATATTGGCTATTTATTCGATACCAACTGGATTACACTTGGTATGATATATACCATTCCGATGATTATTGCTGGAATATTGCTTCTGATTTTCTCTCTCCAAAAGAAAACGCAGTCTATTTAATAACTTTTTTCCATGGAAACGCGCTACGTTTTTGATAAAGATGGTACAATTACTCCACCAAATAAAGCCATCGAAAAAAAACACATTCCTGTATTTGCTTCTTTTATCGAAAAACACAAGACTACTCTGTTGACAGCTCGTGATCTGCAAACTTGCCTCGAGCATATTGTGTATCCTCTGACAGAATTTTCTTCAGATATAAATCTCCAGAATCTCTCATTTGCCTGCTCAAATGGAGCCCAAATCTACGTATTCAAAAATAATACATACAAAAAAATGTCAACTGACAGCAATGCTCTCGGTAATAGAGACAAAATCGAAACTGATCTTGACAGCACATACAAAGAAGCCCTTCGCATCACTCGCGAGGTATTTCCGGAAGCATCGATAGAAATACGCTGAGATTTTTTTGCAGCTCTCCCATGCATCCCAAGAAATTCCTCTACTCAGAAGAGAAATTCTCTTGATCCCAATGCAACAAAAAGACGAGAAATAACTCTCAGT
Organism: Candidatus Altimarinota bacterium; assembly: GCA_002747975.1. Classification (GTDB taxonomy): domain Bacteria; phylum Patescibacteriota; class Gracilibacteria; order BD1-5; family UBA2023; genus GN02-873. Next base: position 29,964 of record PDRA01000023.1, read on the forward strand.
CTGAAAAAAATATTTCCAGATTTTTTTGAAATTCTTCCAGGAGGAAAAACAAGTATTGATATTGCTGTGATCAATAAGGAATATGGAATGCGCCATATTATCGGGTATTTTCAAGTACAAAACCCAAGTGATGTGCATTATTTTTGAGATTCTTTTGAAGGAGGAAACGATGAGCCTGTCAAAAATATACAAGGAATTCATATACATGAAGTCGGAAACCCAGATGATACTTTCTGATACTTAAAAACACTCTAAAATGAAACACCTCAATATACATATAGATGTATACGAAAAAAATGATACCGTCATCCTCGCAAATATCAATGAAATCATAAATGAAACTGATAGAATTGCCCTCACTGGTGATAATGGTGCTGGAAAAAGCACTTTTATAAAAATACTCGTTTGAGCAATACAAGAGTATGCTGGAACCATAGAGAATATAGGGAATATGAGTCTTGGCTATCTCGAACAAATTCATTTTTCTGATACTACCCTCTGTATACGAGAAGAACTCAAAAATGCATTTGAGGAAATACGAGAAATAGAGGCTTCCCTCAAGAAAGCAGAGCAAGAAATGGAGCTATGATGAGATTATACCCTCTATAGTAATTTACAAGAAAAGTATCAAATCCTCGGTGGCTATACTTATGAAAATGAAGTCGAAAAAGTCGCAAGAGGAATTGGGATTTTTCATCTTCTTGATTCTACACTCGATAGCGTATCATGAGGTGAGCGGACAAAGGTTGCCCTGGCAAAAGTTCTCCTCTCAAAGCCAAATTTTCTCTTCCTTGATGAGCCGACAAATTTCATAGATCTTGCCAGTGTCGAGTGGCTTGAGAAATACCTCATAGAAACCTGGAAATGAGGCTACCTCATCGTATCACATGATCGAGAATTTCTCGATGAGACCTGTACAAGTGTCATGGATATACTTGGGAAAAATGGGATCAAAAGATACTCATGAGGGTATAGTACATCAGTCCAAGAGAAGAGAAAAATGCAAAAAATTAACGAAAAAAAATACGAAGAACAACAGGTATTTTTAGAAAGTGAAAAAAAGCTTATCAATCGGTTTCGTGCTGGATCACGAGCCTCTTTTGCCAAGAGCCGGGAACGAGCTCTCGAAAAAGTAGAAATCATACAAAAACCAAATTACAAAAAACCAATCTATTTCAATTTTCCATATGAAAAAAATACTCCAGAGAGTATTATAAATATTGAATCAGCGTTTATTGGAAGATATGAACCACTTTTTTATATCCGAGAAGCCCAAGTCGCACGATGAGATCGAATTGGGATTGTAGGAGAAAATGGTGTGGGAAAATCGACCCTTCTCAAGACTATACTCAAAAAAATCAAGCCCCTGGAGTGAATCGTCCACATGCACGAAAATAGCAAGGTTCTCTATTTTTCCCAGATGCATGAATCACTCGATACAAGCAAAACAATTGCTCAAAACTTTGAAATTCATGGCATTTCCTATCCTCCCCAAAGGATAGGAAGTATCATAGAGCAGTACTGATTTGAATTTGCTGATACGAGCAAAAAAGTCTCTTCTCTCTCTGGTGGTGAGCGATCGCGACTCCTCTTTGCTCTGCTTTCTCAAAACGCTCTGGCAACCAGACAAAAAATCAATCCAAAAACTGGAAAAATACAGACAGAAAAAGAAGAAAAATCAAATATTCTCATCCTCGATGAGCCGACAAATCATCTTGATGCTGGCACACGAGAATCCCTCGAATCCTCACTCTCATCATATCCCTGAGCAATTATTTTTATCTCTCACGATCGGTATTTTGTCAATAAACTCGCAAAAAAACTCTGGATTATTCAGGATGGTGAGCTTGCGATTTCATACGGAAACTATGAGGATTATCAGTTCAAAAAAGACAAAGGTATAGAGCTTGATATGAGCCTTTTTGATGTCGATGGACAGATGGATCTCTTGCTCGAAGAGAAGATCGGAGCCAGCGAAGCAAGACGAATCAAAGAAAAATTTGCTCGCAAAAAAGCAAGACGAAGGAGGTAGAGTTTAAATTAGTTCCTTTTTACCTCCTGGCAAAAGAAGACCGATAAGAGTAAAATTTTTGATTTTTACAAACATATTCCAACTTTGAACTGCTGCATTATAAGCAGAAAAATCTTTTTTCATATTCCGCTCATATTTGATAATAAAATCTCGAATATAGACAAAAAGTTCATTTTTTTGAAGGCTTGGAATTTGGACCGACAGTTTCATCAAAAATCCAAACTCATCGTGAATTTTTTTGTTATTTTCGAGCAAAGAATAGATAGAATCATACTCATAAATCATCGATCGAGAATGCAGTTTTGTGATTGTATCAAAAGCCTTTTCATCAGCAACTTCCCCTCGCATGACCTCAATAAGAGCGGGGATTTTTGCAACTTTTGCCAAAAAAACATCAATAATCTTTTGTTCTGGTATACGGAGACGAGATCGAAAAAAGAAAAACGAAAGTAAGTACACAAGAAGGTACAAGGCTCAAATGCCAAAAAGAATAGAATAAATATCCATACAAAAAAATAATAATTTCGAGTACAAGTATAAAAAATAATGAAAAAAAAGCAAGTGGAAGAATTTGCAAAAATTACAAAAAGACGTATAATTCGAGCTAAATATGCGAACCTCATCTTACATCTTCATTATTGCAAAACCAATTCTTGAGAGTATGCTTCTTATGGGTGCTTTTTCTTTGGCGTATTTTCTACGAACTATTACTGATGGTATCCCTTTTATACAACTGCGAATCCCTTTTATCTCTTGGGAACAATTTTTTCCCTATGTCGCTGCTGGCATACTTCTCTGGCTTGTTACGTTTGGACAGAGATGACTCTATTGAAGAAACCTCGATGATATTCCTCTTGTAGAAGAAATCCGTCGAGTTTTGATAGCAGGATTTATTTGGCTCATTGCTTTTGTTGGACTTATTTACTTTGCAACGGGTCCAATTTTTTCAAAAGAAATTCCTCGTCTTATTGTGCTCTATGCATTTATTTTTTCGATGCTCTCATCACTAACCTTTCGATCTCTCCTGCGACTTATATACGAAAAAAATAAACAAAAACTGCACCAAAGATTTCTTATCGTCTATACATGAGAAAAAGAAGATGCCAAACAAAGTATCGGACTGGAATCACATATATGTGATTTTTTAGAAGTTTCTCAGGAAGAAAAAATCCTCCAATATCTCAAACAGCGAAAAGCAAATGCTGTCATACTTGCACTTGATAATCCGTATGCAAATGGGAATTTTGTTTTTGAACAAGCAAAAATTTATGGTGTTTCTTGTATGTATCCACAGATACTACCTCACATGGCACACTTTTCTCGTCGAGAACGCTTCATTGGTACAACACCGATGATAGAACTCTCGGCAATCTCGATTGGGTTTTGGGAGAGTTTTTTCAAGCGAATTTTCGATATTATTATTTCAAGTCTTGCCTTAATTATACTCTCACCAGTATTGCTTTTTATCTATATAGGAATCAAAATAGAAGATGTAAGTGGTCCGGCTATTTACAAAAATAAAAGGGTATGAAAAAATGGAAAAACATTTACACTCTACAAATTTCGGTACATGTATTGGAAAGATTGTACCAAAGAAGCGTACGGAGAACAACACTCAGAAGATACTGCTATAGCCTATGAGGAAGAGCTCAAACAAAAACAAAATACCCGAAAATGACCTCTCTATAAGATCAAAAATGATCCACGGAAGATGAAATTTGGTCGTTGGATTGAGAAATTTTCTCTCGATGAACTTCCACAGCTTATAAATGTACTTCGATGAGATATGTCTCTGATTGGTCCTCGACCGCACCAACCAAGAGAAGTTGCCCTCTATAACGAAAGCGATAAGCAGGTTCTCACAGTTAAGCCAGGTATCACTGGTATGGCGCAGGTCTATGGACGAGACAAAAACTCGTTTCAAGAAGAAGTTGCCTATGATATATATTATATAGAAAATTATTCTTTTACTCTTGATATAGCTCTATTTGTACGAACCGTATTTGTAGTTCTCGGAAGGCCTTTTTCTCGTTCAGAGAAATAACTACTTTACAAACTTTCTCATTCTATGTCAATATTAAAATACTTTTTCATTTCTTGTAAACTTTGACGAAAATAATAGAGATTTGTATTGATAATATCTCTGTATTTTCAAGAGTATTCATCGAGCGCAGAAGAATCCTCTTGATAATTTTCAATACAATCAAAGTCACAGATAATAATTTTTATAACTTCCTTCTTCTTCACATCAGTTACAAAACCAAAGGCGTCAAGATTATTTATAATAACTCCTTGCTTTTTTGTATTGTTATACAGTGAACTTTCAAAAACAGAAAGCGTAGTTTCATCTACTCTCAAATTTCATTCAAGCTGTAAATACATCAATCTTTTTGCATAGTTATTTGCCGTGAGGAGCTCATACTTTCAGGGTTTAAAAAAAGGTGTTGAATATAGATTCGTTCCATCAGTTCGAAGTGTTGGAAATGTTGGAATTTTCAATTCTTTGCAAATCTGGTGTGTACGTAAAATATGAGCAATATTAGGCACAAAACAAAGCTGCTCATTTGGTCTTTTTTCAACTAATTGAGTCATTCTATTCTTCAGGCTTGCTGAAATGAGATGGACTCCACTTGATCGTCATCATTTTCCAATCCACTCTTCTAATTGAAGATTCTCTATTTCGACTGGTTTCCCAGTACCAGCTCAGGTAAGTACTTTGCTTTCCATAGAATAAAAATGGTATAATTTTAGTTATTATATTATAAGTAAAAAGTTTGTCAATATTAAAATCCCTATTTTCCCTATAAGCGCTTGAAAAAAATAAGAATTTCGTATAATAGGACTATTATCTACTAATTTTTTTGTATGGCGGAATTTCCAAAGCAATATAATCCAAAAGAGGCAGAGGCAGAAGCTCAAAATCTCTGGGAAAATGAAAAAATATATCTCCCAAAACCATCGAAAACTGGAGATACTTTTTATATTCCAATTCCACCACCAAATGTAACCGGAAATCTCCACCTCGGACATGCTCTCACACTCACTCTACAAGATATTATGATTCGATATCACCGTATGAAAGGTGATGAAACTGTATGGATACCAGGAACTGACCATGCTGGTATTGCCACCCAAGCCCAAGTCGAGAAACGACTTGAAAGCCAAGGAACCAGCCGACAAGAAATCGGACGAGAGCGATTTTTGGAAGAATGTTGGAAATGGATGGAAGAATTTAGTGGAAATATCCAAAATCAAATCAAAAAGATAGGAGCCTCAGTAGACTGGAGCAAAGAGCGATTTACCTTCGATGACAAATCAAACGATCTTGTCGAAAAAACATTTATTGACCTCTATAACAAAGGACTTATATACCGAGGGGAGTATATGGTAAACTACTCACCAAAACTTGAGTCCGCTATATCAGACATCGAAGTTGAGTACGAAGAAATCAATGAGAGAATGTACTATATCAATTATTTTGTCTCTGGTTCAGATGCAACGATACAGGTAGCAACAACTCGCCCTGAAACCCTCCTAGCTGACCAAGCTGTCGCCGTCCATCCAGACGACAAACGATACAAAAGATATATTGGAAGAAATCTTATCCTCCCGATTACAAACAAAGAAATTCCTCTTATTGCTGATGAAACAGTCGATATGGAATTTGGGACAGGAGCAGTCAAAATCACACCAGCTCATGATCCATCTGATTTTGAAATGGGAAAAAGGCACCATCTACGAACTGACTATACTGTCATCGACAAAAATGGAGTTATGAATGCAGAGGCAGGTCCATTTGCAGGACTTGCAGCGGCTGGAGAAGCCAGAGACAATGTTGTAGAACTTCTCAAAAGTAAGGGAAATCTTGTAAAAGTAGAACCATACACACACAAGGTTGGTTTTTGTTCTCGATGAAAGTGTCGAATCGAATCTGTTGTCTCAACACAGTGGTTTGTAAAGATTGACCCCATTGCAAAAAAAGTCATTGATGGCTATGAAAAATGAGAATTTACTATCATCCCAGGTCGATTCAAGAAACAATTTGAAAAGTGGATTTATAACCTCAAGGACTGGTGTATCAGCCGACAACTTTGGTGGGGACACCAAATACCGGCTTACTACAATAAAGCAACAGGAGAACTCATCGGGGTCACTCAAGACCCAACAGACCTCTACAAAAAATATGGAAAAGAAAATGTCATTCGAGACAATGATGTACTTGATACCTGGTTTTCAAGTGGACTTTGGCCATTTTCTATACTTGATTGGGATTTTGACACTCCAGCTGAACTTTTTGAAAAATTCTATCCAGCTGATGTTCTTGAAACGGGAAATGATCTTATCTTTTTCTGGGTGATTCGTATGCTTCTCCTTGGATATGAGTTTACTGGACAAACACCATTTGAAAAAATATATTTCCATGGAATGATACTCGATGAACATGGAAAGAAAATGAGTAAAAGCTGGGGGAATGTTGTCGATCCGCTCGATGTAATTGAGCAGTATTCAACTGACGCCCTTCGTCTTGCTGTCGTTCTCGGAAACACACCAGGAAATAATATGAATTTCTCAATAAAAAATGTGGAAGAATACTCGCTTTTCTTAAATAAACTCTGGAATATTGCACGATTTAGCTGGATGAATGTCGGAAATATTACTGAAAACAAGGCAGCACTCACCAAAAAAATTCAAGAAAACATGAAGGACCTTCTCTCTCATGAAAAATGGATACTTTCAAAACTCGCGCACATTTCCAAAGAAGTCACAGAAAGCATGGAATCCTATAATTTTTCTCTGACTTGACTCGATCTCATTGCTTTTATACGAGATGATTTTGCTGACTTTTTTATCGAAACATACAAGATCAAAAAAGCCGACTCACAGCTTTGAGACAGTGTGCTTTCACTGGTTATTCTCGAGATCTTGACGCTCATTCATCCATATATTCCACATATTACTGAGAGTCTCTATGGTTATATGACTCAATGAGATATTCTTGCTTCAAATCAATGGACACAAGAAAATTGGAAGAGTGATGTCAATATCGAAAACCAAATCGAAAAAGTACAAGATATCATACGAACAATACGAAATATACGAGCCGAAAAGAAAATCAAACCAAGCGACCTTCGAGATGTATGGATTGTAGCAGTATGAAAAGATAAAACAATGATAGAAGAAAACAAAGATATTATTCAATGACTTGCAAAAATTGATACCCTTCATATCGAAAAACCAAAAGAAAATAAGGACTTACTTTCTTATGCTGTCGTCGTTGATATTGATATTTATGTCGATGCACAAATCGATGAAAGTGCCCAGGCAGAAGAAATCAAGAGACTCAAAGAACAGATAGAGGACAAAAAAGTATACCTGCGAACAATAGAGAAAAAACTTTCGAATCCTGCGTTTAGTGCAAATGCTCCACAAGAAATAGTACGATCTGAAATGGAAAAGAAAAATCAAGCCACGCTCCAACTCAAAAAACTGGAGGAAAAGCTGGAGAAACTAGGATAAAAATAACTTGTCTCAATGAACGAAATATATTCTCATATTTAAGGGTCAACTGCTTATGAAATTTTTTCGGTGATGTCACACAATACAATCAATCGAGAATACCAGAATCAAGAGGAGATAAAGGATTCAAAAAACGCAAGATTTTAAGTTTGACATCATAACTAATATAATTATAGTATATACCGTATTATAACAATGCATTATATGAAAGATACACTAAGATCAAAACACCTAAAAGAAAATATTTTATACTCTGAAGGTCAAAATCCAAATATAAAAAAAATGGTTTTGGAAGATTTTGAAGATGGATATAGTTGAAAAATAGACTATATAGATTATTTATGAAACCCCGTTGTTTGTTCTCATAGAGATTTTGTTAATTATTTTTTTATAAATTGAAAACTAAAAAAATTATGATATAAAGACCCAAAGGACTTTGAAATAATAGACCGAGAAGAATTTAATAAAAGATTTGACTGACTATGAGATAGATTGAAAAAAGAATTTGAAAATAAAGCAAAAATTGAAAACCACTTAGAAATAATTTTAGAACCAGAATATTTACAAAAATGGTTTATTTCATCTCTTGAAAAATATGATGAAAATGAAAAGAAATTGATTTTTAAAGCATTAAAATTATGTAAAAAACAACATAAATGACAATATAGAGATGAATGAGTAGAATATTATTCTCATCCTATATTTGCAGCTATAAAATGAATAGAAAAATGATTAGATTATAAAGATATTATCATTTTACTTCTTCATGAAGTTATTGAAGATTCTAGTATTACAAAAAAAGAAATTTGAGAATTATTTTGAAAAGAAGTTTGAGAAAATGTGTATTTGCTCTCAAAAAAAGAAAATTGAAAAAAAATTATAAGTACAAAAGATTATTATATTAGACTTTTAAAAAATAAAAAATTAGCAATATTAAGATGATTAGAGAGATTAGCAAATTTGTATTCTCTAAATTTTGCTTCAAAAGAAAAGCAAGAAAGATATATAAAAGAAACAAAAAAAATAATTATTCCTCTTGTATCTCGATTTGATAAAGATTTAAGTAATGAAATTCAAAGAGTACTTAATTATATAGAAAGTGATTTGTACTCTTTACCAGAAAAATTAGTATCAAGATTAGTAGATTTAAAAAAGATCAAAGAAACTAGGAAAATAATACAAAAGTGATGAGAAGTATAAATTTTTTTGTTGGTTCAAATAACATTTGTGTCACTCCATTCGATACTTATAGTCTTTTGAACGAAACCACAAAACCCTATTTGATAGGAAAAAATCCCAATGAAGTTTGCCCTTTTCATCTTAAATCAATGAAAAATCAAATAGAGCAAACAAATAGATATATACTCAAAGGGTGAAAATCAAGAGACAAAATGCAGGCTATATAAAATAACCTGCATTTATTTAAGAGTCTTTACGAATAAGAAAGTGATGATATCCGGGCATTTCTACTGTCCAAGCCGGAACTGGAAGTCATCGGCAACAAATTCTCATTTAAGGGCTGAGAGACATTTGATAGTATTGTTATGCCAATTCGATGCTGATGAGGCATAGATTGGACCATTTTGATTTCCCCATCGAGACAGCTCGTCAATAGTTGTATAGTGTCCGAGATATTTATTATTAAAGGTTTTTCCCATCCAGAGAACTCATTCTTCTGGTGAATCAAAATAGTATACTCATCCACTATCGGTATTTCATACATTTCATACATTGTATCTTGTCTTCAAATGATGGCCAAGAGTACTCTCAGAAAGTCCAATACACATCAAGAAACTTGGATCAATATTTGCCTTGAGAGCGGTATCTACCCACATATTCCAATCTTGGAAGTCAGAGGTTGCATATCGTGAAAGCATATACTTTTGGCGTTCAGCCTCTGTGTTTCCACGCAGTACAAATGTCTGTCGGAACTGCGATGTATCAGCGTATCAATCAGTTCTCTCGACAATATCAGCTACAAACTTTTGTTGATAACGAGAAGGGATCTGACTGTAGTCAACATCTGCGAGCGTCATATATCGAAATGGGTCAACGGGTTTTTTGTCCTTCCAGAGTTCAAAGTGAAGATGCGCACCGCTGGTCATCGGTCCAGCTCATGGAGTTCATGGGGCTCATCCGCTTCGAGCAATGAGTTCTCCTTGTCGTACAAATTGATACGGCTCTATTTCAACTTCTGATATATGTCCATACACGCTGACAAAACCATCCTTATGTTTGAGTGCAATGTATGAGTATCCTCACTGTCGTGGTGGAAGGATATAATATACATATCAATCAGCGGGCGCATAAATTGGTGAGCTCTGTGGAGTGGCAATATCCACTGCATCATGATGAGAACCAAGATAAGCAAAGTACCCAGGATCTCGAAAGAATGCTGTAATTCTTCGAGAAGTAACTGGCCAAGTAAAGATATTGTGAGTATTTTCTTTATACTGACTTGTCTGAAGTGAGTTTTCATTTTCAAAAAAAGCATAGACTCTACGACACTGCGGTGAAAGATTTTGTTTTTGAGCATCAGTGATACGAGAAGTTGGAGCCGACTGATGACAGCCATTTTTTTTCAAAAACGTATTGAGTGAGTCTTTGTAATCCTCATTTGCCTTTTGCCAATAGGTCTCGACTTCTTCTTGGGCCTGTTGCTGACTTTGTACATATTGAGTATAGAGTTCTTCTTTTCCCTGCGTTACTTCCATAAGGCTTTCTTTTTGACTTTTTTGGACTTGAAGTGATCGCTTTTGCTCCTGAAGAGCACGCTTCATTGTTTCAATTTTTCGTTTTTGTTCCTGAATTTGAATTTGGTGCACATATTGCTGGCGAACCAATTCTCTATACTCATGAACAAATTGTTCTCAAAGCTCTGAAACCAGCGTTTTATACGTAATATCAGAGATAAAAAAATCACTGTCCTTATCCGAGAGGAGCATAGACTGAATAATATCAGCCTGACCAGAGTTTGTCAATCCTATATTTCCTTGTGAATAAATATTTGCTAAATAACTCAGGATGGTTTTTTTATAAGAATCTATAGTATATTGGGTTTTGAGCTGTGCTTGTTTCCATATCTCAATCTTTCTTTCTTTTTGTTCAATTAAAGTTTCTGCTTCTTCCATAGCTTGTCTTGTCTCATCGATAGATGCATCAATCAAGGCAACTCTCTGGGAGAGCGTATTGATATGTTCTTCTGCTTGAATTCGTTTTGCTTCATATTCAGACTGTTTTTGGGCAATTTTTTGCTTGAGTGATTCCAGTCCATTCATTTTGTACTCTTGTTCCAAAATGCCGTTCGTACTTCCAGCAGTAAAAGGAAGAGACTCAAAAAGAATTTGTTTTTCTTTTTGTTTAAAGGCATTGATAATATTACCTGATGAACCAGTATCAATAGCAAAACTTGGTGAAAGTTGTGTGCACAGAAGGATGCAGAGTATTCCTCCAGTGCTGTATTTTTTGAGAAAAGTAATCATACAAAAACAATAAAAAAAAGCTACACATATATGGTAGCATATCTTCAAGAAAAAAACAAATATTATGAATAAAAATCCAAAAAAAGACTTGTCAATTCTCGATTTTGTATCGAAATAATTTTTATTCTATATCTTGCCGTACTGATGAGAAAAATACTTGTTTTTTCTCATCCCATTCGCCTCATTGCCTTGGCAAATATTTGTATTGGTCTGGAGAAATCCAGTATTTAATTGCTTCTTCTAGAAAAATAGTATTTTGACTTCCCTTGACATAAAACATATCATCTTCCGAAATCTGATCCGAGTATGATTTGACATACTCCCCAACTGCACGAGATGAAAATGAAAATTTCACATCAAAATATCCCTGTAATTTTGGAAAAACATATTCCTTCATATACGGTCACACAAGATAGATTTTTGTTTTTGGATAGGCAGAAAAAATACGAATAATATCGTCAGCAAGCTTATCATGAAGATTCTGTGTTTGTCATCCAAGCTCTCTCATATCTCAGAGCACAAGAGTAATTTTTTTTGTTTCGAGAAAGTCAGAAAGTGACTCAAGTCCCTTGCGAATACTCAACGATCAACCATTATAACTTCCATCTATAATGACAGATCAATTGATACCCTCAAGAAGTTTTCATCGACCATTTTTTATAATCATACTTTTCATACTTTGTGTTATTTTCTCTTTTGGTATCTTCATTTTTTGGGAAATATAGATAATCGGAAGTAGATTTTCTATCAAGAAGGTTCCAATAGAAGGATACTCTACTGTATATACTTCATCATCACAGACAATCTGCGCAGAAGTACCAGAAGAAGTGGTGTGTATGTCTTGTATTTGCATATTTTCTTGATGTGAAAATCCATACAAAGGAGTATTGACTGGCACATTTTCACGCAGTGATTCGTGGACTATATATTTTTTTGCATAGGCAAGAATTTTGAGTTTTTCTTTTTTATACTTCGAAAATTCTTGAAATTGCTCGATATGATTTGGCTCAACAGGAGTGATAATAGCAATATCCGGGTGAGCAATCGAAAGCAAGAAATCCATCTCTCAAGGCGTGTCAATCCCATATTCCAAAATCAGGTATCGAGGATACGAATGAAAGTATCTACGTATTGCATGCCATCATACCTTGGCCCAAAGCCAAAGATTTTTACCGCCTGTTTTTGAACCAATAATAGAAAGTGGGAGTCAAAATTCTCCATTATAATTGTATTTTGAAATTTCAACAGCATCATTTCAAAAAGCGGTACGCAATAAAATGGCTATATTTTGCGTCATTGTCGTCTTCCCAACTGTGCCTGTAACTCCAATAATATAGGGCTTATGTTTTCGTACTATCATCCTCGCTAAAAACGATAAGTAAAGGCGTAGTGCTTTGTGCATAAAAGAAAAAATAAATATGAATTTGCATCATATCATACACAATTAAATAAAAAAATCAAATAAAAGCACTCAGAAGTTGTATTTTTTACTTGCGAAATTTCAAAAGTTCTATACAATTAAGCATATATTACTTTTTATTTTTTACTTATGTCTTCTGTTATTCACAATGGATTTTCTTTTGAAATTCCTGATCTTATCCAACAAAAATACCCTGAACTCGTACAATTACTCCTGCATAGTGAGTCAATTGACAATAACGAGAAACAGTATTGGTTTGATATCCTGCCTTCTATGACGGATCCTCAGATTGATAGACTCTTTGATATATTGATGACGGAACGACGTCAGCTCGAAGAACTCAACATAAAATACCAAGAAGAGATCAAACACCTCAATGATAAACATATGATTCAGTGGCAATCTCTCCAGTCTAAAAAGACCAAAGAGAAAATCAAAGAAGCAGAAAAATCAGATACTTCCAAAGAAGATGCTGAAGATGCTCTCGACATGCTTAATACTCTCTAAAATATATGTCTATGATTCAGATTGTACCCATTTCACATAATGTAAGCCAAGATACTTCTCATATCCGCTCACATGTACTCTCTCCAGAAAAAAATATTACTATTGTTCTTATTCTCAAGGGAGAGAAGGAAAATATTCTTTCTATCATTGAAGATCAACTTCTGGAAACAATCTCATCAACAGTATGGGAAGGTCCGAAGTCTGATGCCGATTTTACCTACATTACTGAGCACTATAATCATCATATCAAAAATTTTGATGATAATGATGTCGAAAACACGAGTATTCTTTTGGCGGTCCTCAAGGAGAATACCCTTATAGTATCAACTATTTGAGATGCGGGGGCGTTTCTGGTTGATTGAGAATCCATCACACAAATCACATCAGAAGATACTGGAAAATACGAATTTTCAGCGCTGACAAATGGAGAAATTACACAGTGAGCCACGATTTTTCTTGCCAGTCAAAATATACAAACACTCCTTGGAAATGAACTTCTCCAAGAAATGAGCAATCTCGATAAAGATGCCTTTGATAGCATCGTTACATCAGTACTCAAACGTGAAGTTTCTCAGTCAGTTCATCTGATGCGAATCCGACATCCGAGAAAACGAAGTAATCTTCCTCCACGATGAGAAAATAAAAACTATATCAATATCGCTCGAAGTACAGGGAAACGATGGATTCACTCTCTTCGGCAGCACAAAGCATGGCACTATGCCCAAGAAAAGATTCGTCGTGTTATCAATATAGAGGATAAAAGACAACAGTATATTTTCCTCGGAATTGGAATGGTGATTCTTTTCCTTCTTATTTTTATGCTCGTCAAAGGAATATCTGAGATATTTACTGGTGTTCCTCAAAAAATACAGACTCAAATCCAGCAGGCTCAAACACTCGTCAATGAAAGTCGAACACTAACAAATAACCAAGAGGCTTTTGAGAAAAAAATCAACGAAGCACAAGAAATCCTCCTCGAACTTCGCAGAGAAAATATGCAAACAAAAGAAGTTCAAAAACTCGAAACAACTATCGATATTCTCAAAAAAGAGACCTATGACATACAGACTATAGACCTCACACAGGCAAACTCTCTTGTCGAAACAGAGAATGTACTCGAGCCTATCGGAGTTGTAGAAAAAGATAAGAAACTTACCATCATAGGAAAAAGAAAACTTATTCTCGATGTAGTTCGAGATAGTGGTCTCCCAGAAGTGATAGAGTATCCTCAATGAAATGAGGCTCGATACTTTGCAGTAAACGATGCCGGAAAAATTTATATCACTACCGACACTAATCGAGTACTCTCACCAGCCGGAAAAAGCGTCAATTATGTCAATGTAACCGGACAAAATGGATGGAGTTTTCTTGGTCCAGTCAGCACATACTACAGTAATATATATTTTGTAAGCCCAAATGCAGATCAAATATTAAAGCATAAGCCTGGTGTCAATAATAAGTTCTCTCAAAAAGAAAATTCCCTTCCAAATACCCTTCCAGGCATCATTGATATCGGTATTGATGGTGGATTCTATATCCTCATGGAAAGTGGAAAAATCAATCGATATGTCAGTACAAACAAAAAATGAATTACCCCACTTACTCTCAACAAAATTCCAAATACTTGGAGCATCAATGCAAATGAGTCAGCACAAATCATTGTATCAGATAAACTCTCATACGTGTATATACAAAATGGAAAACGAGTTTGGATTTTTCAACCAAATTCACGACAGTTTCAAGACATCACAGCCCTTGATTATATAGCCCAACTCGAAATCAAAACAAACGAAAAACTCGAAAGCATTACTGTGCCACGAGACGGACTGATATATGCAACAACAGCAAAATGAGTCTTTGAAATTCAATTCGAAATTATCGATGGTAATCTTACAATTCGTCAATAATGTATAGAATACAAGCTATCATTCTTGACAAAAAAAAGATACGAGAGAAACAAATGCATATCACTCTCTTTTCAAGAGAATATGGAAAAATTTCGGTGTGGTATTATAAAAAGCACTTTTCATGAGATATCGGAGATATCATATCTTGTATCGTAGAAAGAAAAACAACCATCAATACAGTAAAATCATATCAAATCAAAAATCACCTTATCCGAAAAAAGTGGACCTACGCACCTTTGCTCCAATTTTTGTGTATTGTCAAGAGTATAGATCAGGCTTTTGCTGATTATGATACTGCGGAATATATATATGATGACTACACGACAGCACTCAAAGCAACACCAGAGCAAATTTCGTATGACCAATCTCTTCTCCTGCAAATGAGGATTCTCAAATATACTTGATTACTCGATCCAAATTTCTT
Source organism: Candidatus Altimarinota bacterium (assembly GCA_002747975.1). Taxonomy (GTDB): domain Bacteria; phylum Patescibacteriota; class Gracilibacteria; order BD1-5; family UBA2023; genus GN02-873. The sequence continues at coordinate 45,253 of PDRA01000023.1, forward strand.
CTCAAATGATCCAGTACTCGAATATATGTACAAGCAGATTACCAAAACCCCACTTGAACGGATTCTCAAAACAAAGCCACTCAAAAAAACCTGGCAATCTACCATAGAAAAAAGCAATCTGTATACACTTTCTGAATTTGCTTCTTTTTAATATTGTACTCTTATGACCCTATATTCTGCATATGTTTTTTCAGCTTTTATTCTTTTAATACTCTAGAAAAAAATGATCGTATCTTCAGTTATTTTTTTTCTCCTCGGCAGTATTTTTGGAAGCTTTGCAAGTGTATTGGTATCGCGATGGAAAATCAAAAAATCTGGTATTTTTATCGGAAGGAGCCAGTGCCCAAAATGTGAGCATATCCTGTGATGATTTGAACTTATACCACTTCTCTCGTATATAGGACAGCGTGGTAAATGCAAGAATTGTGCTTGCAAAATCTCGAAATTTTACCCATTTTGTGAGATACTCATGGGGATAATTTTTGTTATTATTCTCTGGGGAAATTATAGACTTGGTATCACAGTTTTTGATATATCACTTTGGATATCACTCTTTTTTGGTTTTGTCATTTGAGTCTACACACTCTACGATCTCAAATATATGGAAATCCCAATGCAAATAATGATACCAGCACTTTTTGTAATAATTGGAATGTTCATGTATTGATATGTATCAAAAAATTACAGTATATTTTTTGATTTTCATACTTTTCATACTTTCTCAGATTTTATAAAAAATCACTTCTGGGGAGGATTTTTTCTCTATACTTTTATTTATTTGCAAATTCTTATTTCTGGAAGTATATTCTTGATTCGAAAAAGACGATACAAGGAAATATTTGGACTTTTTGTCTTTTATATCTCTTTCTTTTGGTACAGTTTTCTCGATTTTTTAGGACTTTCAAAAGAGAATACAGACAATGATGATGAAGAAATAGAGACTTGGATTGGAGCCGGCGATATGATGGTGGCCCTATTTTCTGGGCTCACTCTTGGTATCATCCACGGAGTTGCCAGCTTTTTTATTGCCTATATTTTGGGAAGTATTATCGGGATAATCTATCTACTTATCTGCAAAATCCAAAAAAAATGATGAGACCATCAGATTCCTTTTGGACCATTTTTATGAGCTGGTTGGCTCGCGAGCTTCCTCTTTTATAATGAGATTTTGGAGAGAGTAAGAATTTTGTTTTTTATGGGATAGGTTTTAAGTTGTTATCTTCAAAGAAGAAAGATCAAACCCACTATTTGCAAAGATTTCCATAAAATGAACTTTATGTAAAATATCTTCACTTGTTTCCTTGGAAAAATCAAAACTCAATTCTGTTTCCTTTTGAAGAACATGGTTACATAGACTAAAAACACACGTTGAACCAATTGGTATTCTATCAACTGAAACTCAAAATATTTTTGATACTTTCCGAGATACATATTCTGAAATATCTGGATATTTCAAATTCAAAAAATCCAGTACACCATTAACTCACCGATGAGTATGATACATTGCATGAAACATTTGTCATTGCAATGTATCTTTATCTACGCCCCTCCCTACAAGGTTTTCTGCAAGGAGGAGTTTTTGATACACAGCAAAAACATCGCTCCATTCATAGACTCATTCTCGTTGTAAAAAATCATTGAGCTCTTGATACACAGAATACTCTGAATTTTTAAGTTCTTTTGGCATATCACCAAAAACTTCCATTCGACTCTTTGGCATATAACTATTATTGAGATGAAATACATTATTTATTATACAATAATAATTATTTTGTCAACTACAATTTGTATTTATTTTATAATCCCCTCTTTCAACTCATCTAACCCTATTTTCTTATAAGCACTTACAAAAACAGGATTAAGATTTATTTCTTTAAGAAAAAACCCGGATGCAGCAAAAGCAGAATCCGGGAAAGATGATATCATGTCTTATATCACAAGAAAACTATGTATTTGATGTGTTTTCAGATTCTTTTTCTTTTCGAGAAAATCCAAAAAAGAACATAATATATAGAATATATTGAACCAAGTATGCTCCTATTATGAGCAATGCCAATGGATGAAAATCAAAGTCAAAATCAAAGTCAGATGTTCTTGAAGGTGCTCCTATTAATGACGAATCATATTCAATATCTAACGAGCTTGCTTTATCAAATGAAAGCGAAAAATTATCTGTTGTCGGTCTTGATGTTCTATTTGTTTGCCATGAAATTCGTTTTGTACGGCTAGAATCAGAATATTTTATATCATATGCCTGATTTGATTGTGAATACCTATCAAGATCTCTCTGCTGACGATCAGTTTCCAAAGCAATAATCGAATTAAATTGATTGACAATATGGTATCTTTCGGCAAGTGCATTTTGTTGTTCAGCAACAGAATCCCATTTTGCACGATTAGAGATAGCAGAAAGGAGTTTTGTAGAAATTATACCTGCCTGTATTTGGTTTATTTTTGAGATGGCACCATTTTCAGAATTTCCAAGATGTATATTTCTACACTGTGAGCCTGTTTTAATATGTGTTGGTTGAACTGAGAAAATTTGTTGAAGTGTGCTTTCTATATCACCTTTTTGAGAGAGTGTATAGATATTTCCCGCAGTAGCGGCAAGCAAGGTATTGAAATCACTTTTATATTTTTTTACTTTGTTTCAGATTTTGATAACTGAGAGCTGATTTGACGCAAGTTTTGTAAAGTCTCTTGTTCCATCTTCTTGAGAAGAAAAATTAAAACTGTCATCATCAGTTACAAAGATAATTCTTGAATTCTCTATACTGTTTTCGATAATAAATTCAACTGCATTATCAATATCAGAATAGCCCCAATACTTTATGTCAGCTATTTCAGATATTCTGCGTGTATCAAAGTTGTAACTGTACATATCAATATCTCGAAGTTTTCAATCGAAATTTTTCAGCACACTATAAATATCTTCGTATATTTTGTGAGCATTATTTCTCTCTACGCTCAGTGAATTATCAAAAAGTACAATTATTTTTTGATACTCTTGATTTTTATGATAAGAGATAGTATCATATATAGACTGTAACTCACTATTAAGACAGATTGAATCAAAAGACGTACGGTTTTCTACTCCTAGATCTTGAAGCGAAATAAAGTGATTTTCTTTTGTATACTTCTCTATATCTTTTCCTTTCTTTTTCTCTTCTTTTATGAGCTCATTTCATTTATATATTTTAGAAACAAGGTTTGAATTTTCGTTATATTTAAGATTTACAACGGTAAATTGAGGCGAGTATAAAACTGCATCAGTCGTAAATGGAGTTATCATTTTGATTTGCACTTTTTGCTTTCCATTTGATTTATAGTCTGTCTTTTGTGGTATTGGAAATACTCGAAGATTATACGAATTAAGTCCAACTTTCTCTATAAGGGCTGGATCGGTATTTCTGCGAAGTGAGTTTTCATACACCTGACGAGCTGCTCATCTTGGAGCAATTTGTCCGATAAGCTCTAGATTTTTTCCAAGACGTAAATTTGTGACTACAGTATCTTTAGAAGGCGCTTCAAAATCAATAATGACCTCTTTGTTCTCATTGGTTTCATTGGTAAAATCAAAAGTATACATAGTTTCTAAAAGTGGAATCCCGTTTTCCTGAATCACTGAATTTTTTATATCTATAAAAGAAAATTCAACCTCTGCTTTTTCTCCAATTTTTGAAGCATTCGTCGCAAAAGTTCTTGGATTTTCCAAATAATCAGCTACTTTCTCTCAAAAGTATTGCTGTACAGTCGCATCAAACAGTTTACTAAAAGTCTGATGATTTATATTTTCTTTGTGTTTGATATGGTATAAATATGCCCTTTCTAAAAACCATTTACCTTTTGCTTTTTTATATGATTCATAGTTATCTCATTCTGTCATAATGATTTCTTCTGCTGTATTTACTTGATACGTATACAAATATTTCATACTGTTGATTGAATACACCAATAAAAATAAAACTAAAAATGCAGAGACTCCCTTAAATAGAGAGTTCCATTGAAACGAAATACTTTCACGATACATATGAAGACCCAGTACAGCATAACAAAGGAAGAGGAAGAAAATAATATTGAAAAAAAGAAATGACACAACTCATCAAGATATCATATCAGAAATATTTGATATCAATAAATGTAACTCATCTAAAAACCATACATCATCTATCTCAATGGAAAAAATTGACTCAAATCAGATAGACAATAAGAATACAAACGTTGCTAAGAAAAAGAAAAATCCATAGTTATAATATTGAAAAAAAGAGATGCCTTTCATCATCCATTTTCTCTCCACAAAAGCGATATTATAATTTTCCGCATACGCTTTGGCAATTTGAAAGAGAGGGTATATTCCAACAAGCATGCCTACCAAAGTATCCACTCTAAATTGAGGTGTAAGGAAGAAAATTCCAATAGAAAGAACCGAAAAAATAAGTGGAATATGAATTGTAAACAAAAATTTCCATGTACGATTTTTCTGAGACAAAAATATTGGAACTATAAATAGAAGCAATAAGGCGAAAATAATTCCAAGAAATGATAGAATTCAATACAATTCACTCTTATCAAAGTAATTATTCTTCATCCATCCTATTATAATTATATATATAAAAAGAAGAGTACAAAGAAGGTAGATAAGGAAGAAAAAAACTTTCCCAGTCTTACTCTCTGGTCAAGAAAAAATCGAAATCCGCTCTCCAGACTTTTGTTGTTTCAATTTTTGAAGAAAAGAAATAATAGAATCAAGCATAAAAATATAAATTATTAAATAAACTTATAAAATAAGTATATCATATTATTTGATATTTTGCAAAAGAAAAACAAAAAATTATACCTATTGACTCTCCATCATTATTCTCTCTTTCAATTCATCTAATCCTACTTTCTTGTAAGCACTTACAAAAACAGGATTGTATTTTGCAAACTTTTCTTTTAGATATTCTAAATAATCTATTTCTATAGTTTGTCATTCTGAATTCATTTCAGGATCTCTTTCAGAATCTCTTCTTGTATATTTTTCAATATTTATATTAGATTCCGGATCAAGTCCGGAATGACAGCAAGAAATCCCATCAATTTTATTAAAAACATAAATCTTTTTTTGAGTAGCTCAAATCCTCTCAAGAATCTCATCTACGACCTCTATTTTTTCTTCTAATTTTGGATCGCAGGCATCAACAGTATGAAGCAATATATCAGCTTCAATAGAGTCTTCCAGAGTGGAAGTAAAAGCATCTATAAGTTCTGGTGGTAAGTCTCTAATAAATCAAATAGTATCATTTATTAGAAATTCTTTTCAAGGGCAATACTTTCCTTCATCTAAACTACTTGGAGCAATCCACATTTTCCCTACACTTGTTCAGAGAGTTGCAAAAAGCTTATCTTCTGCTAAGACTCATTTATTTGTAAGTGCATTTGTTAGAGTAGATTTTCAAGCATTTGTATAACCAACTACTCAAATAGTTGCAAGTCATTTTCTGCTTCTCGATTTTCTATGTTCTTTTCTGACTTTTGAGAAATGTTCTAATTCTTTTTTTATAGCTTTTTCTCTTCTTTGCAAGTGTCTTTTCATTATTTGGGTATTGGTTTCTCACCTCCCTTTTCATGCTTGTTTTCCAAGTTCCATTCACATATCAAAAATTCTTGGTCACATATGTTTTATAGAAGCAAGTTCTATTTGAAGTTTTGCCTCACTG
>PDRA01000026.1 GCA_002747975.1 Candidatus Altimarinota bacterium
AAAATTCCAAAATTCAAAAATGGGGCGAATAATGGGGTTCGAACCCACGACCTCCAGATTCACAGTCTGGCGCTCTAACCAACTGAGCTATATTCGCCATAAAATATACCACAAAATACTTTTTGTGTGGACGCAAGTATATAAAATTTTGGAAAAAAAGCAAAATTTTTTTGTATTTTTTTCATTTTTCTATACAATGGCTTTCGTTCTCGAAAAAATAAGGAAGCCGAGAAGCAAGTAAAATGCCTTATCTATCAGAAAAAGTACAAATTTTTCTTTTTGGCATAATACCATAAAAACAGACGTATTTTTATATTTTTGAACAAAAAATATGTTCTGTCAACAGATTTTTCTTGCTTTTTTTAAGAAAATAGGCTACCATATGGAAGATCGCACAGCGATTATACTTTCGAGTATCCTGCTCTCATATACTTTCTGCAACGAAACCTTTGTATATGATCGAGCTGCTTTATTTCAAAAATTATTTTATGGATATACGATTCTATTCTTCTTGACTTCAATCACAATTTAGTGAGAAAGTCTCTACTCTTCTTTCAGCGAAAAGTATTGGAATTTCACAAAATCAAAAAGAAGAGATTATAAAAGCATTGACTCCTTCACTACCACAGCGAGTATGGCATTTTATTTGGAAATGTATCCAAAAAAGGCCATTTTTTTATTTTGTACTTGCTACTATTGGAGTTATTACTTTTCCTGCTCATGGAGCCCATGCAAATGAGGTTTGGCAAGATTTTGAAGCAACTGCCTACTATTCACCGCTTCCAAATCAAAAAAACTATTACCGAGGAAGCTATGCGGCTGACATTCGCCTCAATGGAAAGGGAACACACGGGGCTGACGGAACACCGGTCTATGCTGGTATGATTGCGGCGCCAAAAAATTATAATTTTGGAACCTATATTTATTTTGATGGACTTGGACTAACACGAGTCCATGACAGATGAGGTGCTATCAAAGTCAGTGCCAATGGTGACCACCATGATAGAATTGATATTTGGATGGGATACGGTGATGCGGGTCTGGCACGAACCAAAAAATGGGGCCGCAAAAATATTCGAGGAAAAATTATCACAAATCCAGATCTCTACAAATTCCTCAACCTCAATACTATTGACTTCTCTATTGGGGAAGCTACCAAGAGAAAGAGTTCTCTCCCACTCAATATGTTCAAGGCTCTCGGATTTGAGCCAGTAGATGGAGATACTGCCGCAATGGTCTTGAAATTTCAACTCCAATTCGGTGTCGTCGACTCAGAAGAGGCTCACGGCGCTGGATACTTCGGACCAAAAACAACCGCAAAACTGCGAGAAGTCTACGATGCAAAATTTGAAAAAGAAACGCCAAAAACAGGCTCACTTCTCGACAAACAAATGACAGAAAAGCACAAGAGATATCAAGAGAAGCAAGAAAAAGTATTCTCATTTCGAACGAATTCAATCGGAAAAAAAGGCAGTGGAATCAAAGCACTTCAAGAGTTTTTGATCAGACAGTGAGTTCTCGATGCTCGTGTAAATGACGGAATTATGAATATTGCTACTCTTGGCGCACTGCGAAAGTACCAATATCAAAATGGACTCATCCAAACAGGAAGACTTGATCTTCGCACTAAAATCAAAATGATTGATGATCTGAAATAAATATTTATAAACAAATAAACATAAACTTGGTCTTTTCCGGAGGCTGAGTTTTTTTATTTCGAATATGAGACAAAAATCTCGTTTTTTTATTTGCAAATACGAGAAAAATAGTGTATACTATACATAATCTCTTATTTTTTATAAAACACTTTCGTATGTATACAGGAAATCAAAACGTATATCGAGCTTTTGAGCGAGCCAGCAGTGAAACACCTCAGCCATCAGAGGCTGTCAAAGCTGCCAGCAAAAATCCACTCAGTAAGTTGACAGACCTCTCATCTCTAACACCAACAGAAAAAAAAGAGCTTCTCGAATATCTCAAAACAAATCCCATCTCTCTTGAAGAAAACAAGCAAGCACTCCAGCAGTATAAGAGTGAACTTGATAAAATAGAAAATATGGAAGAAATTGACGCTGAGACACGAGAAATCCTTGCTCTTATCAAACAAAGTTTACAAGAACTCGATAAAGATGTGAAAAAAAATCCAAAAACATCAAAAAAACCAAAAACACGATCACCAGAAAAAAAACCAAAAACAGCACCAACACAAACACCAGAAACTGCAGCACCAAAACCAACTATGAGTCAAGAAAAGTTTAAGAGATTACGAACAAAATATCACCAGGATTTCAAGGAAGTCTGGCGAAATTTTAATACGTGGGTTGATCCAAAACTCAAAAAAGATAACTTCAAAGAGATTAAAAGTGAATACTCTGCTCTCGAAAAAAAACTCGCCGATGCAAAAACTCAAGATGATATGCAAGAAAATATCGCACAAGTATCAATATTTATTGGCAGACTTCGACCATACGCAAAAAAATCAAGAAAAGAAACGAGTGAAGCACTTGATACATTTGAAGCAAAAAGCCAGCCACTCTATACTCTCATGCAGGGTACAAAACCCGCAGAAAGTGCACCTCTGCGTCCTAAACAAACGAGCGGAAACACAACAGAGGAAAACCAAGAAACAACACAAAATACCTATCTTGAACGAATAGAATCTGGCATCAAAGATATTGTGGCAAAAATGGAGCAAGGAAAAGGAAGTGCCAAGCAGTTTGATATGATATTTGACTTGATGACATTTGGAGCTGACCTTGCCCTCAATGAGAAATATATTTCCAAAGAAAACAAAGAAATTCTAGAAAAGTACAAACCAACGCTTGACGGAATTATCGGAGAAATGTTTCTCGATATCCTCAAAAAAGATGGATATACATTTCGTATCGAAAAAAATAAGAAAGGAATTACTCGTATGATTTTCAATCATGAGAATGAAACAAAATCAAAAAATATGACCAAAATGATGAACAATCGTTTTGAAAGTGGGTATACATGAGCTCCTCACAAGCATCCTCTTTTTAAGATTCTCGAATCAGGACTCATCTACGATAAAGTCCAAGAGATACAGGCAAAAAATCCAAAACTGGCTATAAGCGAACTCAAAAAACCAGAAAATTTCAAAAAATACTTTGGGGATATAATTGCCGAGAAATCAGTACCTCAAACTCGAATTGACTCGGTCATCGACTCCCTCGACAAAAAAGATGAAGTAGAACTAGAAATGCAAAACACACTACGAACAATAGAAGAGCAAATTCCTGCTTATAAAGTTGGTGCCAAACCATATGTACCACCAACAGAGAGAAATCAATTCATAGAATCTATTAGTAAGCCTCTCGATGTTATAGGAGACCTCACTGGAAATGGTATCCATGGTTTTGTCCATATGGTTCACGATGTTTTCAAGGCGCAAGAAGGTCGTCCATTTCAGCAAATGATTGTATGATTTTTGATGGGTCTTGCTATTTTAAAGTATATTGTGATTTGAGCATTTCGAAAGTGAGGACTCAAAAAAATTCTCGGTACTCTCGTCGCCTGAAATGCCTATAATGCATACCGACAAGGAAAAACTGATGCCTTCAAAGAGGAAGCTGGAAAATACTGACAAAGGGCACAGGCAGCCTTGACCGCAAATACGGGAGGAACCACGCCAGATGAAAAATGAGAAACCACACAAGAGATGATACAGCAAACGACTGCCCTCTCGGATGCGGCTGCCAAAGAACTCGATACAACTCTTGTCAAGCCGCTATGAAAAATTGCAATCAATGATCTTGCCAAAGCACTCTCTGCATCAGAAAAAGACCAGGCCAAAGAATGGAAAAAAATCATGGAAAAAATAAGTGATCCGAAAGTAAAGGCTCAAATACAAGAAGCACTCAAAGATAAAACCAAAAAATCAGCGCTCAAAAATCTCATCGACACCACACTCGAGCATGAAGAAATCAAAAAATACAAAAAAGACAATCCGGACAAATATTTGACGCTCACACTTGAAGAGGCTCTCAAAATGGTACAAGAAAAAAACAAAGAATCAAATGCTGTGGCAAAGGCTCGAGAACTCGACGATGATGAGGTATTTGATAAATCACTTCAGATGATCGATGGAGTCGTGCATATAATCGGACCAAATGGAGAACCACGAAAAATCTCATACAATGAAATGACGCCAGAAGCTCAAGAAATGCTCAAGAACTTTGGTAAAAATGAAACCAAAGCTCGCTACTACGGATGGGTCGTACAAGCACTCAATGTACCAAGTATTACCAGTGCCTATGCTTCTGGACTCGTAGATATGCGAGAAGGAAACATAACAGCAAAAGATTTTTTCCAGAGTATGGATGTAGCCTTTATTGATGATGGCACAAAAAATACAGAAGTGGATACAGAAGAAATGGAGAAACTTATTGCCACCCTTGGTGAGAGTGATGGAAAAGATATATCCTATGATGTGATTGCCTTTATCAAAGAAGAAGTACGAGTATGATATCACTTGGCTGGTCGACTCTTGGCAGACAAACTCGTGCCAGCAGCCGATTTTCAAGCGCAGGCAAAGAAGCTCTTTGACGGCAGTGATTACCAGACAGCGATAACAAAACTCGATCTTTCAGAAGATCAAAAAGAAGAGCTGCGAGATCAACTCAAATCAATGCAAGAATATGCAAATTCACGAGAGTACAATGATCAACTCGAAGAAATCATAGGAGGATCATACGATGGACTCACTGAAGAACAAAAAAAGGAAAGAGCTGAACAAAAAAAAGCTCAAAGTGATGCTCTCATCGAAAGAAGTATGGCGCAAGCACTCAAATATGTGATGGCACAAAAGATTGCAGAAGACAAGAGCTACCCTTTTGACAAAAAAAGAGAAGGAGAACTCTTTCGAGACCTTGAATGAATTGGTCTTACGAACTTTGCCGATCGAAATGCTGCTTGGTGAAGACTTATCCTTGAGCAGGCCGCATGGGAAGTGGTAGCAGTCGGTGCTGGTATATTCACTGGAAGTCTTGGATTCTGGGGAATCAATGCGATGCGAGCAACTCGTGTGTGAGTATGACTGGCTCGGTTGGGTCGAGCTGGAAAATACGCCGGTACAGCCACCCGAGTTGTATGAGAATGATTGGCATTTCACTTTGGATATCAAGGTGTAAAGCTTGCAACTGATGAAGATGCAACAATTGGAAACACAATAGGAGACGTCAGATCTATGGCAGAATCTATTGCCTTTATTGGAGCTGGTCGAGCCCTCTCAAAACTCTATAATATGAAATGACTGAAATGGCTTAGAAAAACCGAGTGAAAAAATTGGATTTGAAGAGTTGGACATGGTGCTCTCAATATCGGACGATGAGGACTCAAACTTACTATCAATACAGCCGTATATGGAGCAGCTCTCTCTCCGGTTGAAGTCGTATTTAGCAAGTGAGATTGGACTGATGAAGCTCTTATGAAAGCATTTCAAATGGCAATCATAGGATCTCTCCTCCACGGAACAAAAAGAGCCGTCTTCAAAAAAACGAACAAAACAGTCAAGCTCAAAGATGGAAGCGAAACAGAAGTCAAAGAAGTGATTACTATGCGAACTCCAAAAGAATTTGCTGACTATGGAAAAGCAAAAGATTGGAAACTCTCAAAATTTGTCGGTAAGCTCGAATGAGATAGTAAACTCAAAGGAGCCGGAAGAATCCTTGTCTGAGATATTGTTGAAGTCTTTGCAAAAGATAGAAACCTCCTTACCAGTCTCTGACACGCTGTCAGAAATAATTTGAGCTTCTTTTGAACTGCGACGGCTGCTTGGGCGCTCCTCGATGACGATGACTTCAATCCCAAAAATCCTGATGCATATGGAAAAATACTTATGATACTGGCAACTGGACCATGGAGAGCTGTCTTCTGGTGAACTCTCTACGACACACTTTCAAAAGATCCAGAGACAAATACTCTTCCAGATATTGTCAAAAGCACCTGGAATGCCATAAAAATAACCAATTAAAAAATACCTTTAATTTTCATTATATTTCTTATTATGTTTACTCTCAATACTTCTCTCTGCCTCCTCTCTGAAAGGACATCACCTGACAATGTGAAAACGCATGTGGATACTGTACACGAAACTATCAAGCAATCGCAAATATCAAATGAGCAAAAAAACGCGATCCAAAAAACCTATGACAAACTCAAAACTGCTCTTGAATGAGCTGATGAAAATGCTATCAAAGATGCATTTGCAGCTTGGGAACAGCAAGTAAAAGAACTTAGCATCTACCCAACCATTCAAAATGAAATAGAAACACTGAGCAAAAGCCTTGGGCTCTCTGTCGAGACAAATGAAGTAAACACAGACCTGGCAGAAAATATACAATGAGCTATGACAGATGCTATGTGAGATGTTGCAAAAATACCGAAAGAAATCACAGATGAAATCCAAGAAGGGATACAGGAAGCAACAGAAGATGTAGCAAACACTGTCAAAAAATGAGGAATGAAAGGCATGTTAGCAAGTGCTTTGGGTTGGACGCCAGCCAAACTGGCCGAATCGATTACAGAAAGGCACCAAAAAGGAGGGTTTGGAGGACTTGGAATGATTATAGATAAATTTATCATAAGAATATTTGGACTTGATCTCACTGGATACCTTGATCCAGAGATTGCAAAAAAGGTTGGAGTCAAAGTGCGAGAAGAATCTACGCCAGAACCAGAAAAAGAAACTCCCACAACAGAAAAACAAGAAGCCAAAGAAATCGCCAAAGAAACTGCCGAGACAAAGGCTCGACAATTGATGATGGGATTTCTTATCAAACGATCAACTCCAAGAGGATATGATGAAGCCCTCTGAGCAGCTTGGAAAGCAATCAAAGACGGTGCTATTTGGGTAAAAGAATATGAAAACAAGAAAGAAATAGGAACACAAGCAAAAGAACTCATAGATCTTCCACAAGTGTATACAAAAACATATAACGAGCTTAAATGACTTGATAACGAAATCGATCCAATAAGTGCTCTGAAAATAAAATCAGAAGAGAAAAATAAAGATATTCAAAGACAGTGATTGAAGTTTCTCATCAAAGTTCTCAAGGTAAATGAACCATTTTTTGAGAAGATTGCATTTCAAAAAGATCCAGACTGGAGAAATAAACAAGTAGGAGATTTCTTTATTGATTTTTATACATATGCTGGTATTGGAACGGTCGAAAAAATCAACACAGCTCTCTCAAATATTGAAGTCACAGGTGACCCAGAACAGGTACTCGAAAATATGCGAGGTATCTTCTATGATGTATGAGAAGATTGATCAGTAAGCGGAATCATCGCAGATAAACTTAAGGAGCTCGAAGAAAACGAAGGTTTTGATACCAATACAATCAATGAAATATTTGTAAAAAACAGTACAAAAGATGTCGAATCATATCGAAGACATATCGCAAATAATCCACTTTCCAGTGCAAAAGCCCAAGAAAAAATGGAAGAACTTACCAAAGAATGAGGATTTTCAAAAGACATTGTAAATATGATATCCCAAATTTGATTTGATCATGATGAAGAGCTCCAAAGCGGAGAAAAGATAGATATCACCGATCTTGTCAGTCTTTATGTCCTCACTGGTGGTAAGACGAGCCTTGAAGACCTCACTCCATGAGAGCGACTCAAAGTAGTTCCATTTCTTTTTAAGATTGCTACAGGGACGAATTCAGTTGAAGTGGCAACTGAAACTCTCACAGCATCTATCAAAGGTGCAGCTGAAAATAAATACATCCAAGAGGTTGGTATCATTTTGGGAAAAGGGATTTCTGACGCTACATATATAGCAGTACTTAAATTTCTGAATCTTTCTGATGATGTAATAGAACAGATCATGAAATTTATGAAAGAAAATCCAGCCCTTGCAAGTGGTATTACTTTAGCACTTTTTGCAATGATACTTTTTGGCGCAAAGTATATAAGATTCCTTATGAAAATTGGATTCATAACATGACTTGCAACAGTTATTACGAAAATAACTTGAGTCGTTCTTATTTCAAAATAGGATTTCCATATAAAATCATAACAGGTTTGCTCTGTATATTTTTCATATCAATATATCTGGAAAAAAGTATATATCTACAGTACAGAAAAAGCAGTTTCAAATGAACTGAAAACTTGATGAAGTGGATACTTTGATTTATGTCATCAAGATGAAATTATACAAAAGAAACCCCTACAAAAGTAGGGGTTTCTTATCGTTATTGAGCCCCTTTAGTTGAAAAACAAAATAACTAAAGGATACATATATTATATCCTTTTTTTTAGAAAATGCAAAACTTTTTTTAGAAAATTATCACTCCTCCGGCCGTGACCCGCCTCTCTTCACTCTCGAAATGCGATTCAACGCATTCCTCATTTGCTATCGCAAAACGTTCAGGTTCGAATCCCTGATTTTGGAGAAAAGAAAAAACCTCTGTGAAAATATCACAAAGGTTTTATTAATTGACAAGTGGCGGAGAGACAGGGATTCGAACCCTGGAGACCTTTCGGCCTGCCGGTTTTCAAGACCGGTGCATTCGACCACTCTGCCATCTCTCCATACAAGTGGTGCGGTAGAGTATAGAGCCAATGTCCTATTTGTCAAATTTTTTTTTAGAAATCTAAAATTTTATTGATTTTTTCGGATTTTTTCATACACTCTCTTATATAATTACTCTTACTTATGATTGCATATTGTAGCGGAAAAGTCATCGATATTTTCGAGCAAAGTCTCACCCTTCAAATAGAAAATGTAGGAATTTGACTGGAGATTTTTGTCTCACCATCACTTCAGAGCACGCTTCGTGTGGGTGATACAGCAGAGATTTGGATTCATCACCATATTACAGAAGCAACCAGTATGCTTTTTGGCTTTGCTCATACAAGCGAACGAAAGATCTTCCGATCACTGATCAAGGTCGGTGGCATCGGCGGAAAAACAGCTCTCAATATCATTGCTCTGGGAGCTGATAATATCCAAAAAGCTATTAACACTGAAGACGATGCCCTTCTCTCAAGTGTCCCATGAATTGGAAAGAAAACCGCCCAAAAAATCATCGTCGAACTCAAAGGTTCAATCCAATTTGATGAAATAACCTCAAAAGAAAAACCAGCACAAATCTCCGGAAATAATATCGCCATCGTCTCATCTCTCGTACAGATGGGATATGACAAAAGGCAGGTAGAGCAGACAGTACAATCCCTCGATGATACGCTCTCAACAGAAGAAAAAGTGCGTCAATCTATCAAAACACTTTCAAATAGCTAATTATGAAACAGTATAAACAAGCATTTATAGACTACAAAAAACTAAAAAGCTCGCCAAATGAACACGAAAAAAAGCTCTTCTCAAGAGCACAGAAATATATCAAAAAAATTGCTCCTATTACTGGTGTAGAAATGATTGGAATCTGCAATAGTCTCTCTATGTACGGCACACACAAGGAGAGTGATATTGATCTTTTTATTGTGGCAAAACCACACCTGCTCTGGTGGGTGCGAGTGCGCACGACTTGGATTTTTTGGCGACTATGAGTTTGGCGCCATGGCAGTGATATCGCAGGACATTTTTGTCTTTCTTTTTTCGCCACAACCAAAGCACTCAATTTCGAGAAAATCGCGATACAAGACGATATTTATCTCTATTATTGGATTTATTTTTTCAAACCAATTATCGATAATAATCAGACGTACGAGCGTTTTTTGCAGGAAAATTCTTGGGTAGAAATCGACAGAGAGCAAAAACAAGAAAACCTCAAATATCGAATGAATTTGCCAGAAAAAAAATCAAATATTTTCAGAAGTACTTTTTGTATCATGGCAAATTATATTTTTATGGTATTATTCTTTCCAAAAACCTATATTTCGTATCTTAGATCTGGCAAACCAAAGGGAATCATTCTCTCAAATAATATGCTCAAATTTCATGGAAATGACCAGCGAGAAACAGTGCGAGATGGGGTTTTTGGGAAAGAAAAAGAATAATTTTTTGGAAAAAACTTGCATATCTATTATTAATTTGTATACTGAGAGGGTAAATTTTATTTGTTAACACACTCTACCGTGTTATCTTATATTTACATAAATACTTGTTCGAAACACACACCTTTTGGTGTGTTTTTTATTTCTTAATTTTTTTAGCTATGAAAAAATTACAAACTCTACTCTGAATCGTTTCGATATTTTTTCTTACTTTTCAGAGCATCTTCGCCCTTAGTATAGGGAACCCTAATATAGGGAATCCAGGATTTATTCCAAATCCAAATAATCCACCGAATGTACCGGACAAAAAGTATACACCTACTATGTTCCCTGAAGATGAATACTCAGAAACACCAGAAACCAATACAAGTTTCACTCTCTCTCATTCAAAAGTAAAGACTCTATCGCCAGTCGGAACACTTGTAGGAGTATTTTCGCGACAAGAAGAAACTCCTCATCCAGAAAATTATACCTTTGATAATTCAGGAACTGGTTGAGAAGATAATTCTAAATTCAGTATTCAATGAAATAAACTTACACTTAATTTTGTTCCAGATTATCAGAACCCAGTAGATATCTGAGATACTCCTAATAACAATACATATTCTATAAAAGTAAAACCTTCGCCAAAATTCAATACAGATAATATAAAAAATGGGGGCAAAAATACAGCAATAAACGAAAATTCATGACTTACAAAACCTCAACAACAAGCAATAAAAAATCGAGGCGAATCCGAGATAAACACATCACAAGTATTTATTATTTATGTTGTGAAAGAATCAGTGAATTTACCGCCTATAATTATTCTCTCTGGGCCAAATCCCCAAACTATCTTTCTTGGAAATCCATATACAGAGCTTTGAGCAATTGCAATGGATCCTGAAGAAGGAACTATAACAAACCGTATACATATAGATAGTACAAATGTCAATACTGCTGCTGTATGAACGTATACAGTATACTATGCCGTAACTGATCTAGGTTGAGTTCTTGTAACAAAAAATAGGAAAGTGAGAGTCATAAGTCAAGGAGGATGAGGATGAGGATGAGGATGAGGATGAGGAGGATGAGGAGGTGGACCATCACCAGACCTTCTTCCAACCCAAACAAAACTCACTTCAGCTGGTGTTTTTGAAGGTAAAAATATTTATGACCTTACCCAAAGGGCAACCGACTATGTCTGTCCAACGATTATAAAAATTTATAATACTCATGAACTCAATCTTTTAGACACAAAACAGGATAATCCTTTCTATGATGATATCAGAGCACTTCTTATGTTTCGATGACTTGAATGAAGCACAAATGACCTCTGAGAAAATCCACAGCACTACAAGTCCTATTGAATAGAAAAAAATGCGGCTGATTTTAGACCTTATGACAACATAACTCGAGGTGAATTTGTCGCTTTCATCGCTCGAGCACTCTCATGTCACTATCAATATCTTGGAAAAAACACCAAATACAACGATATGAGTCCAGACCATAAATATGCATCGTATATACAGTTCGCCACCAAAAAATGATGGATCAAGGGGTACAATGATGGTACCTTTAGACCAGGCAACCCTATTACTCGAAATGAAGCCGCAAAGATATTTTCGAGAGCTATCCAACTTACTGCAGGCGCTCATATTCCAAACCCATATTCTGATGTTTCAGAAACTTCAGAATTCCTTCCGTATATCAAATCACTTCGAAAAGCAGGTATTATGAAAGGAAAAAGCAATACTATCTTCTCGCCAGAGACATATATTCCAAGGACAGAAGCCTCTCGAATGATCTATAGAACATTCCTTGGATGAGATGTGTAGAGAACACTCTCTTCGGTTTTTCTTGTTTTCAGCATTTGAAAAATATAGATTGAGCTCTACTAACATAGTATTTGAATGATATGTATATAAAGGAATTCAGATAGTATGAAAATAGGAATTCTCATTATAAGTGTATGCTCTTTTTGCTCGTACCATACGACTATGCTCTTGGTATGAGCATCAAGAGCAAATATCATGAAAATCTGTATGTAAAAATGAATAGTGATTGTATTGTGTTCTTTAGCGACTCAGAGGATTTTCAGATTTGTGTCAGTGATGAGCACTTCTTCACTATTAGTGAAGAAGCGAGAGTTTGTTGTGGTGTTTTCATTTTCCTCAAAAAAAACTTGCTTTTTCATTCTTTCATATATAATAGAGACACCACTAATACACACACAATATGAATTATTGATGTCAGAACATTATTTTCTGGTAGGAGCACAGCAATTTTGCTGTGTTTTTTTATTTTATAATTTTACTTTATATGAAAAATATGAAAAAAATATTGTTAAGTCTTTTATGACTTTTTGTCTTCCTTTCTATAGGAAATATAACACAAGCAGCTACACCTGAAGCTTGTTTTAAATTTCAGCCAGCATGAAAATACATTACAGAATATTATTCTAATGAGGGAGATGATACAAGCAATCCAGCCTGTCCAAAAGAT
>PDRA01000027.1 GCA_002747975.1 Candidatus Altimarinota bacterium
TTCAAACTCATCTGAGAGAACTTTGAGCCAAGAGGCAGGAAGTTTTGGTTGCATAGTTTATTGTTTTAAGAAATTAATTTCACATTGAGCGAGTGGATTTTCTGCATCTCTGCAGTCTACTACACTTTTATGTGTTTTTACTTCATAAAGACTTTCAAAATTTTTATCTCTCTTATAAGAATCAAGTAATTTTACAAAATCATCACCTTTAATAGACTCAATTTCAAGATGATGCGATAATTTGAAATAGTCTCGAATTTTTTGATTTCTCTCTCTTATCTTTTCAATGTAGTCCACTTCTCTAAAAAAAGATCCCAATTCTTCTCGTGTTAACTGTGTTGGTGGCTTTTTTCCAAGATCGAGATGCTCTGATATATCACCCAGCGTCTCTGGAAGATGATTTTTGTACTCTTTTTCTTGATAATCGAGAACCAAAAGATTGAAATTATCTTCGTATGTCTTGTACCAGTTTCCAACAAAAGAAAGTTTTTCACTGTCAAGATCTAAATCAAAAACAAGTGAGCTACAGTCCCCACTTCACGCACCGTCCGCAATACAGACAAATAGCCGCACTGTATCATCGTCAACAACCTGTGCATCAACAGCACAAAGTGCTCTATACTCAGAAAGCTTTGCCTTTTCATCATCAATAATTATTTTTTCCCTACCATCTTTTTTCAAAATGGTTTTCCCACCATAGCAACCAAATGTTTCTGCTCAGTGCATATCTTCTAAATACAGCACAATACCATCTTTAAGTTTTAAAATTTTTCGATATCCATCACCTCAAAATACCACTCTTCGAAGATCACAAAAACTTCCTTTACAGCCATATATTTTGCGTAAATAGAGATTTTCTATTTCGTATCTCAGTAAAAAAAGTATGTTTTTAATGATTGCGTTTTGCGTATTTTGTATTTTGTTTTCTATAAATACAATTAGGTTTTTTGCCACCTTTTCTGCTTCTTTTTTTGGGACTGTTTCAAAATAATTATTGAGTTTTTTGAAAATTGGGGTCAGTTTTTGCTGATACTTTTTTGGAATTCAATCATTTTTTGTATCGAGAAGCTGAGTGAAGTGATTATATTTTGAAATTGTATTTTCCGAGGAAGATCTGAAATTTGCATCATACAAAAAAATATCTGATTTTTTCAAGCAATCATCTCGCACATACGAGTATACCGCATTCCAACCATAGGTTTCCTGACAATAGAGATTTTTAACATTTTTTTTGTCAGGATTTGGCACACCACTTCTTTGCAATATACATATATCATTTTCAGATTTATAGTCAATCGTTTGGATGTGATCGCGATTTTTGAAGCAAAATGCTCGTTTTTTCTCTGGAGTATCAAGGGGAAAATGACTCATTTTAGTTTCTCTAAGAGAAAAATCAAAACACTTTCAATCCTTACAATCAATGATAACATCTGGTTCTCTCTCATACACTGATGGTCAAATCAAAGAGCAAGAAGCAAACAAAAAAACAAAAATGCTCAAAAAAAGGAGGAATTTTCACATACGAAAAGTAAAATATAAAAAAGAGTATACTGGCTTTTGGACTGATTTCAAGCAATTTTTTTAGAAAGCCAAAAAACATTGACAAAACTTCTCTTTTTCTTAATCTTATCGATACTCTCTCTCGATACAATTTTTTTATGGATATTTCTCATATTTGTAAGCAACATAAACTGCGACTCACACAAGAGCGCAAAAAAATATTTATCTTTCTCCAAGAGCATCATCTTGTTTCTTCGGCTCAAATGATAGAGCATTTTCCAGATATTGGTCGTGCCAGTGTTTTTCGTGCTCTCAAATGCTTTCTCGATATTGGAGTGATTCGTCGAATCAATCTCTGAGAAAATTATGACCTCTATGAAATCAATGATACAAATCACCACCACGAACATATGAAGTGTAAACACTGTAATGGAGTTATCCCATTTCACTGTGATACTATTTGCGCTGAAGTATTTACGAAAGCAAAAGAAATGTGATTTTCTATTGATGAACACCAGATCTCGGTGCTTGGAACCTGTAAAAAGTGTCTGGAAGGAAAGCCTCTAAAAAAACATAAAGAAATGACTGAAGAAAATGGGGGCCAAGAGATCCTGAAATAAATTCTTAGATGACAGGGACATGGATCCCGCATCAAGTACGGGATGACAGAAACCGCAGAAACCGCAAGAACAAAAGAAAGTTGTCATTCCTGCGTAGGCAGGAATCCATTCGGGAAAAAAGTACAAAAAAGGAAGATCCTGAATCAAGTTCAGGATGACAGATACCACGGGAACGAAAAATCCCCCTGTCCTTCGGACATCCCCCTTCACAAAGGGGGCCTACAAAAATCCCCCAGCTCGTTTCACTCGCTTTCCCTCTTCACAAAGAGGACTCATAAAAAATTCTCTGAAATTCTACAAACTACCTTCTAAACTCTAACTTCTAAAATCTCCCTTCTTATGCGCTATTTATTTCTCTTTTCTCTTTTTTTTATGTTTGCCTGTTCTCCATCACTCCCGAAAAATACGGATATATGAGACTTTACTCTTATTGCTGAATATCCACACAGTACCAACAGCTTTACCGAAGGGCTTTTTTGGCATGATTGAAAGCTTTTTGAATCAACGGCCGGAATGGCAGAATACCCAAAAACAAAAAGTGAGTTTGGAATTCTCAATCTTGCAACAGGAGATATCGAAAGTAAGGTTCAATTTGACGAGAAAAAATACTTCTGCGAAGGAATTACCCTCCTAAATGATAAAATATATCAAGCCACATACAAACATCAAAAAATGTTTGTTTTCGATACAAAAACCTGGAAAAAAATATGAGAATTTACCTATGCAAATACGGAAGGGTGGGGACTGACGAATGATGGAAAAAACATCATCATGAGTGATGGTAGCGATATGCTGACTTTTTTTGATCCGGAGAAATTGAAAGTCACAAAAACACTCAAAGTCACAAAAGAAAATCTCCCCATCAAAAATATCAATGAACTTGAATATGTAGATGGATATATTTATGCCAATATCTGGCTCACAAATCGAATCATAAAAATTGATGCAAACACTGGGGAAATCGCTCGAGAATTTGATCTCTCGAAACTCACACAAAAAACAAAAAACCAGTTCCCAAATGCTCTTGAAATGAATGGAATTGCCTATCATCATAAGAAAAAAACCTTTTGGGTAACTGGAAAATTCTGGGGAAGAATATATGAAATCGAATTATTTTAAAGATGATGCTCAATTATTTTTTGATTGTATAACCGTTGTTCTCGAAAAATTCTTATCATAAAATCAAAGTTTGAGATCATTGGCAAGCTCGCTAATGTTTTTGATTTCAAGATAAAATTCGACATATTGAGTGAGATTCTTGATAAGTGACTTGCCCAAAGAAATCTCAAGAAAATCTCAGAAGATATCAAATTTGATATAGATAGTATTGCCCTTGAAATACAGTGAATACCGTCGAGTTTTATCAATTTTATTGACATAATCATAGATTCGATACATAAAATCTGGTGTCAAAACCTTTCGGGATTCGACCTGATCACTGCTGTGAACTTCAAACTCTTTTTCAAAATCGACATTTTCAAGTCGTACGAGGGTTTTTTGGTTGTAATACCAAGCAACAATACTTCCGAGTACAAAAAGTCCAAATGCAAGAGCACCAAACCACTCTTGAACCGATATACATACAGCTAATAAAAAAGTATTGGCAATAAGAGCGAAGATCATAATATACTTTGATCCAGCGACCTCAGGAAAGAGTGAAATCGAATGCTTGATTGTGTGCTTTGGATTATGCAGGAGTATCTTCATAATATAGGCATGATTATTGACCTTATAGCGTGTATTGCCTTTATTGTCAGTGTATTTTTTTGATGTTTGAAACTCTACACCTGTAATCGTAAAACCCTGCTTACTTTCTTCGATTTTGATGCTATCTTGAACAAAATCAAGTCTATCATATGAATCGATAATACCAGTTGTATTTGTAATTGAATGAATACTCTCAGGAAAATACTCTGATTTTGGGCTGTATGAAAGGTGATCTTTCATTTTTTCGGCCATTTTAGCAAGAATTTGTTCTTTGACCTGTATAGATACCTTGTCTTGAAACGAGCCATACAGCACAACAATAGCGATAAAAGCAAAAATAAGAAAGATATAAATATAATCTGGTATAAAAGAATATACGCCGTACATAGCGACCAAAGAAGCAACAAAAACTGCCGGAAAAATAACCATATATTTTTTTCGTTTTTTCTCAGTGGTTTCGAGGATTTTTTGAATTTCTTGGCTTCCAAAAAAATCATTCAAAAATTTCACATCCTTACTCGTCAGCAGAGAATATTTTTTTATCAATGATGAGAAATCCAGCATTGGCATCTATATTCGTAAGGAAAAAATTATTTCGCAAATAAATCTTTGGCGTCAAGTGTTTCTTTTGCTTCTTCTTCTGCTTCAAAAAGTGGATACTCTTTGAATGTCATCATAGATGCGATAAGATTTGATGGAAACATTTCTTTTTTATTGTTGAGAAATTTGACAGCAGCATTGTAAGCTCGTCGAGCCGCTTGAAGATTTTCTTCAATATTTGTCCATTCGTTTTGGAGATTGATAAAATTTTCATTGGCTTTGAGATCTGGGTAATTCTCTCCAAGTGCAAAGATAGATTTGAGCGTACCAGAGAGCGCATTTTCACCAGCAAGCTTTTCTTTCGTCATCTCTTGTCCACTCATCGCAGACGATCGAAGTTTGGTCACTCATTCGAGGAGAGTTTTCTCATGGCTGGCATACTGCTTGACCACTTCTACCAAATTTGGGATAAGGTCATATCGATTTTGAAACATAGTATCGATAGCAGAAGATGATTCTTCGACGCTGTTTTTTGCACCGATAAGAGAGTTATAAACAACAATAGCAAAGAGTATAAGGACTCAGATAACTATAGCAATAATAAGAGTGAAATCCATAAAATAAAAAAAAATTAAGAAGTAGACAGAAGTAAGTATATACAAAAATCAAAAAAATCAAAAATATTTATTGTATCTTTTTGGTTTTATGTATGTAATAAGAAATAGAAATCTTTTTTCTTTGATGAGCATTTCCCTCTCACATAGAAAAGAAAAGAGTAGGAAAAATAAATTTATCATTCTTGCAGGCCAAGAATTTATTCGGGAAAGAAAGTATAAAAGAGGGAGATCCTGAATCAAGTTCAGGATGACAGGGACAGTAAGAAGCACAGAAACCTGGATCCCTGGTCAAGCCAGGGATGACAGGGGCCGCAGGGACAACAGGAACCAAATCCCCTTTGCTCGTTTCACTCGCCTTCCCCCTTTACAAAGGGGGCTTACAAAAAAATCCCTGCCCTCTAAATTCTAATTTCTAAAATCTACCTTCTAAAAACTAAAATCTAATCTCTAAATTCTAACTTCTATTTTCTCCTTTCAAAAAAAATTCGCACAAAATTCACATGACTCCTCTTGAAAAATACAAAATAATGAGTATGATGCGGAAAATATTTTTTCATCTCGTGAAACTCTCAATTCGTATCCCAATCATCACGGCTCTTATACTCTTTTTGACTCTTGGCGTCAATATTTTTGGACTCAAAAAATCGATTGATATCGCTCTGCCTATTTATATAGAAACAAAACAAGAACAGGCAAAAAAGACAGAACTTGACCCAAAAAAACTTGAAACTATTCTCTCTATTTCAAAACTCAATACGAGCAAAAAGATTCAATACAGCGAAGTTCTCAAAGAACTTAACTCTCTTTCGACCTCTCTCGAGAGCCTCTCAGCCAATCCAGAGCTCTATGTCGGAAAAAATGAGATTTTACCCAGCTCACAGGCTTTTTATGTAAGTGCAAGTTGATGATCTGACAAAACAGAAAGTCATCTTCATAAGGTTCTCTCTCTATTGTCACGCCCTTTTGATTTCGAAGCAAATTCACCAGAAT
Organism: Candidatus Altimarinota bacterium; assembly: GCA_002747975.1. Lineage (GTDB taxonomy): Bacteria > Patescibacteriota > Gracilibacteria > BD1-5 > UBA2023 > GN02-873. The sequence continues at coordinate 5,975 of PDRA01000027.1, forward strand.
GAATCCTTCTTCGTTCCATATTCTCTGATTTTCTCATAATCAATGGTTTGTGGTTTGCTCTTATACTTCTTTTTTACTTCTTTTGGATTCGTCACTTTTTTTCTCCGATCAATGTCATCATCAATCAACTTCAAGAACTCCTCCAAAATCCAGAAAATCAAAAAATTATATACAACAAAAAAGATGAATTTTATCCACTTATTCGGGCACTCAATAAACTGCGAGAAAGTCTGAATTCCCAAGAAAAAGTACGATCGCACTTTTTGGCAGACCTCTCTCACGAAATACGAACCCCTATCACTTCTATAAAATGCTACCTCGAATCCATCGAAAGTGGAGTGATGAAGCTCGATGATACCAGTATTCCTCTCTTCCAAAAGGAAATTGCTCGACTTATAGAAATTACCGAACAGATTATGTCGTACGAATCCCTTGTCAACGAACAGATGAGCGACACGAATAAAACTCATATTCCTCTCAAAAAAACCATGGACGAATTTATTGTCCAATATATCCCTCAATTTGAAAAAAACAAACAAACCATTACTCATTCATTTGATGAAAGTATGCAGATATTTGCTGATGAGAATCAGTACCGTCAGATTTTGCATAATATTTTTTCAAATTTTATCAAATATGCTGGAGTAAACACGAAACTTCGCTGTAGCTGTCAGGTTCGCTGAAAAAGATGATATTTAGTTTTTTCTGATAATTGAGTGGGAATTCCAGATGAATCTATTGATTTCGTGCGAAAAAAATTTTTTAAGTGAAATATGGACCGACATCAAAATTCAAAAAATCCTGTTTCTATGGGAATCGGACTTTCAATTATTGATAGAATCATGCTCCTGCATAATGGAACGCTTCAAATTCACAACAATCATCCTCACTGACTCGTTATTACTCTTTATTTTCCTTCTTATGAAAAAACTCATTAAATACACGGCACTGGCAAGCATATTTTGTGCCAGTGGATTCTATGCTTCATCTGCAATTGCTCTTGAAATGCCGCCGCTCGAGAGAGTGATGCAAGAGAATATCATCAAACAAAAGCAAGCAAAACAACAACCATCACAGATTCCAAAAATAGAAAAACCAAAAATAGAAAAAGAAGAACAAGAAGATCTTCCTCGAATTTTTTCGTATACCAAGATCAAAAAAGATGGGAATATCAAAATCTATAAGGCTCGTGAAGCTGAAATTTTTATCCAAGAGATCAAACTTATCGGAAAAACTCATATCAAATCACTTCTGACGAAACCAATCAGTTGGAACAAAGACATCAATGAAGGGGAACCTGAATTTGAACGAAAGAATATGAAATGATTTCTCAAATTGGCCCAGTGAAATCCTACTTCCATCATCAATTGACAATTTTTTAATGGAAATACCAACCCAACGACACTCTCTTTTGGACTCAAATCCGACGGCGAAATCAAAAGCGTATGAGCTGATAACCGATGACGTCAAAAGAAAATTCTCACTATCATAAACCGGCATATCAAAACACTTCCCTATTCATGGGAAAACTTTAGCAAAAAAACTGGTGCATTTGCTCTCGTCGGCTTTGATTTTAATATCCCAAACCGATCAAAAAGTCGAGTCGGGCGAAACTATCTGTGCCCAAAAAATGTAAATGCAAGAAATACCAGTCATACTCTTGTGAGTCTTTTTGGACAGGAGATGACTGATGAGGAATGACTCCAAGAACTCAAAAAATACGGATGTAAAAAAGAAAATATCATCAAACTTGATGGTGGTGGATCAGCTCGGTTTTGGCACAAAAATACAGCGCTCTTTTGATTTTCAAAAGACAAGCCAGACTACCGAACCATTCCACATATGATAGGATTTTACGAAAAGTAAAAAATAAACTTTCCGTGTTAAAAAAAGAGGATACAGAGAGGTATTCTCTTTTTTATAAAAACAAAAAAACGTGGTGGAATAATCTCATTTCTATGAGCATATTTCTGAATACAAAAAATATACAAAAATCCAAAATTCGCATTAAAAATCACACAAAAAAATGGAAAAAAATCAAGTATCTGATACTGGTAGGCTTGCAGGACTTTTTTTAAAAAAAGTTTTGACAAAATATGGTGTATTGAATATAAATAGTACCACAATATATTGTGTTTTTAGAAAAAAGTATTTTTTCTCATTTTTTATTTTTATTCTCTTAATTTTCCTTTTCTTCCCATGCCTTGCAATCAAGTCCGAAAGCGAAATGGCGAAACCATAGATTTCGACCGAAGCCGTATCGAAAATGCCATTCTTGCCGCAGTAAATTCTGTATGAGAAACTGATAAAAGTTTCGTTCCAACTGTCACTGATCAAATTATAAAAGACCTCGAACATGTCTATGAAGATATTTTCAAAGATAGAATCCCAAGTGTTGAAGATATCCAAGATATTGTCGAACGAAACCTCGTCAAGGCCAATAAATTTGAAGTTGCAAAACACTATATCCTCTATCGAGCTGAACAAAATGAAAAACGAGAAAAAGCCATAAAAAAGCTCATGCGAGAATTTAGCAAAAACAAACTTCAGGTCACAAAATCTGATGAATCCAAAGAAACATTCGATATTAACAAAATTGCAAAACTTTTTGATTTTGCAGTCAAATGATATGAAGAACACTGTGATTTCGAAGAATTTGTCGAAGCATTTAAACAAAATCTTGTCGAGGATATTCATACAAAAGATATTGCAAAAATCCTCGTCAAAGCCTGTGTAGACCTTGTTTCTGTCGATAATACCTACTGGGAAAAAATCGCAGGAAGATTAGCGCTTTTTGATCTCTACAAACAAGCCAGAAAAAATAGAAATATCTCTCACAAAGAAATTTACACGCCAGAATCATATCTTGATTTTTTCAAAAGCTATCTCGAAGAAGGGCTCTACTACAAGGACTTTATGAAATACTATAGCGAAGATGATATTCGAAAAGCCGGTGAATATCTCAAAAAGAAAGGAAAAAAACAAGACCTCGAATATGGATATACAACAGTGCTTTCTCTCTCAAAACGATACCTCCTCAATCCAAACAAAGTCGTGCGAGAACTCCCTCAAGAACTCTACATGTCAGTAGCCCTCTTCTATGCAATTCCAGAGAAAAAAGAAAATCGTATGGATTTTGCCTTCAAAGTCTATGATGCTTGTAGCAGTGGAAAAATCTCTCTGGCAACCCCTGCTCTCAATAATCCACGAACCAACTGGCATCAGCTGGCAAGCTGTTTCAAGATCAATGTCTCTGATGACCTACGAGGAATCTATCATGCTATAGAAAATGTCGCACAAATCTCTAAATATGGTGGTGGAGTTGGAATGTATTTGGGACACATTCGATCACAGTCTGCGACCATTCGAGGCAATAAATGAGCCGCTGGTGGCGTGGCGCCTTGGATTAAAGTCATCAATGATACAGCTCTTGCTGTTAATCAACTCGGACAAAGACTTGGTGCTGTTTCCGTTACCATTGATGTTTTTCACAGAGATATTTATGACTTTCTTGAACTTCAAACCGAGTCAGGAGATATCCGATCAAAGTCTTTTGATATTTTCCCAGCTATTTCTGTTCCGGATCTCTTTATGGAGCGAGTAGAAGCAGAGGCAGACTGGACTCTTTTTGATCCGCATGAGGTGTATACGCTCTACGGAAAACGACTTGAAGATACTTTCAATGAGGAATTCAAAGAATTTTATACGACACTTGAAAATGATGATCGACTTGAGCTCAAAAAAACCACCAAAGCAAAAGACCTCTTCAAAACATTCCTCAAAACAACAGTCGAAACAGGAATGCCATACGTCTTCTATCGAGATACAATCAATCGTCTCAATCCAAACAAGCATGCTGGAAATGTCTACTCAACGCAGCTATGTACCGAGATTTGTCAAAATACCAGCGAAACCAAATTTATCGAAGAAGTTATCGATGGAGATAAGGTTGTCATTTCATACGAACCAGGAGATCTTGTGACCTGTGTTCTCTCATCAGTCAATATTGCCAAAGTCAATACCGACAAAGAAATTGAAACTATTTTCCCAACTCTTACGAGACTTCTCGATAACCTGATCACGCTCAATCGTTTCCCAGTCGCTGAAGCTGGACGAACCAGCGAGCGATATCGATCTGTGGGTATTGGATATCTGGGACTTGCAGAGTACCTCGCAACTCGACAAATTGCCTATGATTCGCCGGAAGCTCGTGAAAAAGTCGATGCTCTCTTCGAAAAATATATGTACCATACCTACAAATCATCGGCAGAACTGGCTGGCGAGCGAGGAACTTACCCTCTCTACAAGTGATCAGAATATGATAAAGGAATCCTGCTCGGACGAAAACGAGAAAATTTCATCGAAGCATCGAAAGTCAAAAAACTTGATTGGAATATTGTTTTTGATCTCATCAAAAAAAATGGAGTCAGATTCTCATATCACAGTGCACCAGCACCAAATACCTCAACGGCTGGTATTGTCGGTACGACAGCTGCTCTCCTTCCGATTTACAAAAAATATTTTGTCGAGACCAATCTTGCCTCTCCAACCGTACGAATTGCTCCAAAACTCGATAGCGAAAATTTCTGGTATTACAAAGAGTATGTCAATATGGATATGAATGATGTTATCGATATGATGTCAACTATCTACAAATGGATCGATCAATCGATTAGCTTTGAATGGATGATAGACCCAGAGCGAGTCAGTCCTGCACAGCTCTATTCATACTATATGAAAAGTTGGAAACAAGGCATCAAAACCATTTACTACGTACGCTCACTCTCTGGTGAAGTCAAAGAAAAAGAAGAGTGCGTCAGCTGTAGTGGATAATATAGAGCAATAGGAAAAACTATTATTTTTCAGGCCAAAAATCCAGTTGGGGAAAAGAGATCCTGAAACAAATTCAGGATGACAGAGACCGCGGGAACCGAAGGAACCTGGATCCCTGGTCAAGCCGGGGATGACAGAGAAGGAAATCCTGAAATAAATTCTTAGATGACAGGGACGGCGGGGAACGGCGAGAATAAAATTCCTCCTCTCTAAAATCTAAATTCTAAAATCTAACTTCTAAATTCTAAATTCTAATTTTTACTCCTTATGACTCCTCATGAATATGATAAAATGCTTCGAAATCTCATTTTCGATCCAGATGGAGATGATGATCTCTCTCACCGTAAAATCATCAAAGGACATACAACCGGACTCTTCAATCTCAATAGCGTCAAATATCAATGGGCAAAATCACTCTACCAAGTGATGATAGGAAATTTCTGGGTTCCAGAAAAAGTCTCTGGACTCAAGGATGATGCACGAGATTTTAATGCAGTCCTCTCACCAGACGAACGAAGGGCCTATAAGTGAGTTCTTTCATTTCTTATTTTCTTGGACTCTATTCAAACGGTGAATCTTCCTAATTTTAATGATTATATCACCAGTCCTGAAGTCAACCTGATTCTTTCTATTCAGGCCTATCAAGAAGCGATACACTCTCAGAGTTATGCCACGATTCTCGAAACAGTTGTAACGCCAGAAGAGCGTGATGAAATCTACTATTTCTGGCGAGATAACAAAATCCTTTTAGAGCGAAATGAATATATCTGAAAACTCTATCAAGATTTCATCGATGATCCAAATGATGCAAGCTTTTTCAAAGGTATCATTGCTAACTTCCTCTTAGAGAGTATCTATTTTTATAATGGATTTGCCTTTTTTGATACGCTGGTTGATAATATGAAAATGCCGGCAACAGGACGAATGATTGCTTATATCCGCCGAGATGAACTGACACACGTAACTATTTTTGCAAATATACTTCGAGAAATCAAAAAAGAATATCCAAACATGTATGATGAAGATATGATTATCGACATGATGAAAACAGCGGTCAAACAAGAAATCAAATGGTCGACGCATATTCTGGGAAACAAAATCCCTGGAATCAATGGAAAAACCACAGAAGACTATACCAAATGGCTTGCAAATGAGCGACTGGCGATGATTGGTATCGATCCTATCTATCCTGATGCGATCAAAAATCCATACAAGCATCTCGAGCGACTCCAAGATCCAAATGCAGATAAAGGAAACTTTTTTGAAACAACTGTCATCAACTATACGCAGAGTTCTAGCATGGCAGGAAGTTGGGATTTTTAGGAAACTTCTCTTCTTTATTTCCTTAATATCTGATTTCAAAAAAAACACATCAAAAATCCCCAGCTGTATTCTAGGGATTTTTTTTGATGCCGTTCAATTAAGAGTATAGAAAGAAGCTCTGTATTTCTATTTCTTTTGACTTCTCATGAGCATAAGCATGATCCATCCTCTTTTCTCTTTCATGTTTGGTGTTGTGTTGGTGAGTATAGCAT
>PDRA01000028.1 GCA_002747975.1 Candidatus Altimarinota bacterium
TTTGTTTTTCTCAATTTATTTTTATTTCTACAAAATAACTATGATCTTTTCAATCAGAAATACAATTTTGTTTTTTAAAAAATCAAGAAATAGTATCAGTTTCATTTTTCCCCTCAAAACTTATTTCTCACTTTTTTACATAAGTTTTTACTTTTATATATTTTCAAGTTTTTTGCTCATTTTTTGGTGAATCATAAGTAAGCATAGTTTTGTTTATAACCAAACTCCAAGTTGGATTTGTAGAATGTGCTTCAAGCTCTAAGTTTCCCACTTCTGTTCATAAATCTTTTTCTTTTTTTTCTAGAAAAGCACAAGAAATCACTAGATTGTATCACTTACTTTCGTCTACAACAGGAAGATCATTTTCCATATTTACTTTATTTGGCTCTGAACTTATTTTACAAACAATATTACCTTTTTCATATCAATAACTAAACATAGAAGGTCAATCAGCCATATTTGGATTACTCATTTCCCAATCTTTAAATAACTCTTCCTTTAATTTATAGGGATCTTTTAAATATTTTTTTTCGTATGTTTTATATCAATTTAACTCTAAAAATTCATTACTTTCTGTATTCCAAGAGAGTTTAGTTTCTTCTATGGGACATTTTTCTATTCACATTTTCATGCAAAAACTAAGTAAAACTTGTATAGAAGAATCTGTTTTAGATAAGCTATCTTCACTTTTTTCTATATTTCAAGAATTTGAAATTTCTTTTTGCTCTACACTTCAAGAATTTATTTTTTCTTCACTTCAAGAGCTTACTATCTCTGTGCTTCAAGAGTTTGGTTCAGGATTTTTTGGGGTTTCTTGTCAAAGGCTACAAGAGCTGAGAGCGAAAACTACAACCGAAACGAAAAGTATTTTTTTCATAAACAGAGAAGGTAAATAGATAAAATAATATCTCTCTCACTATAAAGTATATACAAAATTATATTTTCGCAAGTTATTTTCTTGTATATGGAACCCATAAAAAATTTGACTTCTTTTCTAAAAAGAATAGAATATTTTCGTCTATCTAAAAATAGAATATGAAAGTTCTTTTTACATTTCTATAAGTTGGTGAGCACACCTCTTTTTGGTGTTTTTTATTTTTTTACTTTATTCTTATTATGAAAAAAATTACAATACTCCTTTTGGCTTTATTTCTTGTTGCCAGCTGTGGAACAGCCAATAATAATCAACAAGAAGCCCGAAATAATACAAATCCTCAAAATCAGCAATCAGCAGAAGATAATAATTGAGGACTGGATGACGAGTTTTTGAGCAATGAAGATTTTAAGATGCATTTTAGTACCAAAGATGAATGACAAGAGCTAGAAGCTATCATGCAAAAGAAATGAAAAGATATGTCAATACAGATTCTGAAAATGGATGCAACGATGATGCCCCAAAATATAAAAATGAAAGCAATGATTGTAAAAGATGATTTCTTCTATACAAATATGCAGATTTGAGACAAAAATGTTTGGATGAAATGACCCTATGATGATGAAAAAAGAGAAGAGGCTGGATTTCTTGACGTCAAAAAACTTCTCAAGAAAATTAAGCAAGAGGGGATAAAAAAAGAAACAAGAGATATAGATGGCAAAAATTATGATTGTTATGATGGAAAATTTCTTGAGGCAACGACTCTTTGTTTCGAATGAAAAAATCTCAAGTATATTCTCGATGATGAAAATCAAAGTTCGATGAAAATTATAGAATTTACTGATAAAATTGATTCTAATGCCTTCAAAATTCCTTCTGACGATGAGGTCATGGATCAAAAGGATCTTGCAAAAATGATGATGGACATCTGACAATAATTTTCTTATTTCTTTAACTTTTATTTCGTATGAACTCTTTTGTAAAGATTTTTCTTTTTCTTGGAACTTTTCTTTTTGCTCTTCAGTCTTTTGCTGCTTGAAGTGAAGTTCCAAAATACTATTTTGATGGGTTTTGAACTGAGCCATTTTGGGGTATCAGCATCAATGGAGATGAGGCAGAATATAGTGAGGCTGAATTTATACATCATGCTGGTGTGGATTCAGGGAATATCGATGTGAGCATACACGATTATCTTACTTTTACGACACTTCCAACAGAAATTCGATTTGAGGGAGAGTATCTCTCTGGAAAAATTATCAAAAAACAGTGTATCGATGATTCAAAATGAGATACTCATGAATATGAAGTGATAGTGGAGAGAGATGAAATGAGAGTTCGAGGGTGTGCGGATAAAACGCAAAAAAAAGATTATATTCATGTCCTTGGAAAAGACTCTCTCTGGTATGCAGATATCAAATGAGATCACCTCTACTACAGTGATCCAAGTATGCAAAAACCTGGAGAAATGATGTATATAACACAAAATTTCTATGCCTTGAAATTCGTCAAAAGAGGAAATATCATAGAATTTGCGTGAGATGGAATACGCTGAAAAATAGAGCAAAAGGTTTGCATGGATGATACAAAGTGAGATACGCATAAGTATTTTGTAGAACTTGTGAGAAATGGAAATACGCACATTTGATGTGCAGATGGAGATATTTCTCTCTTGCCTGTGAAGACAGTCAGACCAGTTGGATGAGATAGAGATCGCCATGGTTGTATGCTTGGAGCTTGATTTGTGTGGAGTTATGTCAAGCAAAAATGTATACGAACTTTTGAGATCGATCTTGAACAAGAATACTATCAAAGATACCTCAAATTGATTGACACAATCTCAGAAATGGGACAAAAAAAGGTCTATCACTCAATCCAAAAATACAAAAAAATCCTCTCAAATTTTTCGGCTCTTAAACAAAAAGAAATCAATGAAAAAGTGATAGCAAGAATTGATGCAATTCTTGAAAAAAGAAGTTCTTCTCTTTTGGAATTATTCAAACTTGAAGTGATGCAACAAGACTAAAATAGGTATTAAATTTGCTTTTTTTGAAAAAGTGTATATACTCTTATCTAGATTCATAAAAAAAGACTGCTCTCGGGCGAGTCTTTTTTTACAAGAACACCCCTTTTAATTTCTTACGCTTTATTATTTATGTTTGACCTTCAAAAAATAGAAGCAGCTATCAATCAGATTTCTGCTGAAAAGAAAATCGATAAAGAACGGCTGGTTGATATTATCGAACACGCGATCAAAACCGCATACAAAAAAGACTTTGCAAATAAAGATGCTCAAGTAAATGTCCATATTGATATGAAAACTTGAACCATTGAAATCTCTATTCTCAAGACGATCGTAGCAACACCAGATGATGTAGAAGATGAGGATCTACAAATTGCTTATGAAGATATAGGTGGAGAAGAATCATGATATGAAATTGGAGATACAGTAGAGCTCGATGTCTCTGATGATATTCAAGATACTGAGAGTTTTGGGCGAATTGCTTCACAAGCAGCCAAACAAGTAATTGTGCAGAAAATTTCTGAAACAGAGAAAGAAAAACTCTACCATCTTTTCAAAGACAAAGAAGATACTATTGTCAATATGCGAATTGAGCTTGTCGAAAAAAACAGAGTTATCTTTGACTACAATGGGCATCAGGTTGTCCTGCCAAAGTCAGAACAAAATGCAAAAGATCGATATATACCATGACAGCGAATGTATCTGTATGTGCGAAAAGTAGAAATTGATCCAGCACAAGGTCCTCGTGTTATTCTTTCTCGAAAAGATAAAGAGCTTGTTGTGAAGCTATTTGAAGCTGGGACTCCAGAGCTCGACGAAGGAATTGTTGATATTGTTTCGATTGCTCGAATTCCAGGGGCAAAAACAAAAATTATTGTTGCCAGTGATGATGAAGATATCGATCCGGCTGGATGTCTTATCGGACCAAAGGGAACTCGTGTTCGAGCTATTGTTGATGAACTTTTCTGAGAAAAAATTGATATTCTCAACTATACAACTAATCAAGAAGAAATGGTGCGACGAGCCCTCATACCAGGCACTATCGAAAGTATGGAAATCGACGATGAAAACACGACAATTATCGCCTATGTAACCGAAGAAGAAAAAGGAAAAGTCCTTGGAAGAAATGGAACCAATGTCAATATTGCCTGAGATCTTCTTGGATATCGAATCAACCTCAAAACGATCGAATCAGAAAACGATACAAAAGAAGAGGAGGCAAAAGAAGATAAAGAAACCGCATAAGAAATATGAGTACAATTGATTGCAAAGTATGTACAGGAAAAAAATGCGCTTGAGACGGAAGTGCTTATATTTTACAGCGAATAAAAAATGATAAGGTTTGAAATGAAAAAGACTATGAAAGTGTAAACATTTCCAGTTGCTCATGCCAAGGAAAGTGCAAAGAATCTATTGTGATTGTGGTTGATGGAAAAAAATATACACGCCAAAATCCAGCCACCGCATCAAAACTTATTCGCGAAAAAATAAAGAATTGGAAAGGGAAAAGATAATACACGCAAAAACCTCTCCTTTTTAGAGTTTTATCATCTATTTTCTAATTACTCAATTCTCTCTATGTCAAAAGTCGGATATGTTGCCGTCATTGGTCGTCCAAATGCTGGAAAATCTACATTTTTGAATGCGCTTATTGCAGAAAAAGTTTCGTCGATTTCGTATCGTCCGCAAACGACCCAACGAAAGATCAATGTGATTTATAGTGATGAGGAAAAAGATACACAAATTATTTTTGTTGATACGCCTGGTATTCATGAGGTTCTCGATCCGAACCCAAAAAATATCAACCACCGTATCAATTATGAGGCATTTTGAGTGCTGCGAAATGCGGATATCATTTTGCGATTTGTGGATCCTACTCGACCATATGGAAAAGAAGATGAGAAAATAGATGAAATTGTATCTTTTTATACAGCACCCGTTTTTCGTGTTGAGACAAAGCAAGACCTCCCAATATCCTATCCAGGAAAAGATATCGATTTTAAAATAAATTCAATCACTGGAAATGGTTTCCAGGCTCTTATTGATCGTATTTCCCAAAATTTACCAGACGGACCGTTTCTCTATGATCCTGATGTATACACCGATCAGAGTATCGATTTTCGTGTCCAAGAAGTTCTGCGGGAAACCCTTTTTCTCGAGTTGTGAGATGAGATTCCCTATGCCTGTTATAGTGAGGTTGTCAGTGTTGAAAATACAGAAAACCTCCTCAAACTGCAAGTAAATATTTTTACAGAGAGCGAATCTCAGAAGAAAATACTGATTTGAAAACAAGGAAAAAAGATTCAATCAATTGGAACCAGTACTCGCCATAAACTCGAAGATATTTTTGATAAAAAAGTTTTCTTAGGGCTGCGAGTCAAGGTCTCAAAAAACTGGCGAAAAAATGAAAAAATTCTCAATACTCTCTTTCCAAAGCGATAATTATGCAAGACTACGATCAATTTGCAAAAACATTCTCAAAAAGTCGAAAAAATATGCGTTGGCAAGATATTGACGATAGTATTGCTGATATTGTGCGTAATAATTTTGTCAAAATTCTTGATGTTGGCTGTGGAAACGGGCGATTTGTAGAGTGCTTTGAGAGACTATTTCCAGAATATATTTTTGAATATACGGGAATAGACAGCTCTGGGGAGATGATACAAGAAGCCAAAAATCTCCATCCAAACAGACAATTTCTTGTCGGGGATATGAGTCATGAAGAGGCATATCCTTTCCAAAAAAATTCTCTTGATGCCATCGTTGCCATTGCTTCTTTTCATCATTTACAATATCAAGATTCACGACAGAAAACCCTCCAAATCTGGAGAGATCTTTTGGCTCCAAATGGGAAAATCTATCTGACAAATTGGAATCTGCGAGAGCAAGAAAAGTACCAAAAATCCCAAATTTCTGATGGTGAGTTTCAAATAAAAATCGGACAGTTTTCTCGATACTATCATGGATTTAGTCTCCAAGAACTTGAAGATCTATTTATTCAAAATGACCTAAAAATCGAAAAAAATACCCGATCAGAAAATGGGTATAATTTGATTTCGTGGCTGGGGGAATAATTTACCCTTTCTTAAAAAACTCAGTTCGAAGTACAATTTTTCCGCATTCAATTTCTTCCGGATTATCAGTGAGGCGGATATTTTTGAATTTTTGTCATTTTTTGATATCGCCACCGCCCTTTATCTTGAGTGGTTTGATGGCAATGACGCTATCACCTTTTGAGAGTCGATTGCCATGCGCATCAAAAACCTCGACCTCTTGAATATTTGAGTCACTTTCTTCTGTGAACCAGTCGTATTTTTTCTTTGCCATAATTGAAAAAATTAAAATATTATTTACAGTCTGAGAACCTTGCTACAACTTTTTCGATGACATTGTCATGCGCCTTTTGGACGATGATGGTCAATTTTTTTCCAGCTTCTTCAAAAGAGATTTCTGTCCCTTCTGGAGGAAATGAATCATGCTCGCTCATAAGTACATAGGCAAGCGTTTCTCCCATATATTCTTCTGGAAGGGCAATGTCCGTTTCATGGAGGTCAAACTCTTCTAAGATATCATCGATCAGTACCTTTCAGACGGCTTCTATGGTTTTCTCATCTTTTTTACACATATAGACTTCCTCTTCATCTGTCTCATCTTTTATATCACCAAAAACCTCTTCGAGAACATCTTCCATAGTGATGACACCAGCCACTCAACCATACTCATCCATCACCACAGCGATATGTCGATGAGACTGTTGAAACTGCTCAAAGAGTGTATCAAGCGACTGAGTAAATGGAATCTTCATAATTTTTTCGAGGTGGAGTTCACTGAGTTTCTTTGATCCGTTTCATTCAGCTTGGAGTTTGAATGCATTTTTGAAATTGATCATATATTCCACATCATCATGAGATTTTGTGTAGATAGGCATACGAGAGTGGGATGCTTGCAAAAGAAAATCACAAACCTCATCTATTGTCATATCCATTGAGAGAAATTCTACATTTACCCGTGGAGTCATCACAGAATCAGCCGTCATCTCTCGCAGAGAAAGAAGATTCTTGATTTGTCTGCGCTCATCGGCTTCAACCTCTCATTCTTTATGACTCATATCAATAAAAGCTTCTACCTCCTGATAGCTGATTTGTTTTGCATAGCCATCTCATCCAAAAATTGTATTGACTCATTTCAGAAAGAGTCCAACAACAAAAGAAATTGGAGAAAACACAACAATAAGAACTCGATATATTGGCGCAACAGCAAGACTAATAGTCGTGTTGAATCGTGTACAGATAGTTTTTGGAGTGATCTCTCAAAACAGGAGCAAGATAATAGTCACGACAACAGTTGCGATAACGGGTCCATATTCAGGAGAAAGGTTCATTTTGCTTGCCATTTCAAGTGTGACAATAGTTGCAAGAGAGGCACTGGCAACATTCACAATATTATTTCCTATTAATATCGTAATAAGAAGTTTATCAGTATCTTTTCGAATATATTCAAGTGATTTTGCTCCAAATCGCTTTTCTCGTACGAGACTTGAAACAGCATGATTTGAGAGTGTCATGAGAGCAAGCTCTGTTCCAGAAAAAAAAGCAGACAGGAGAATCAGAAATATAAAAAGGCTTATCGAGGCAGGATCCACAGGATAAAATTTTTAGAAAATAAATATTTTCGAAGATTGTATTCATAAATACAAAAAAAGCAAATTTACTTATACACCAAGTGCATATCATGGAACAACGAAATTCATCACAATAATGGTAAAAAGAGTGAGAATAATAGATATACCAAATCCTATGACGACATTTTTTCCAAATATCTTTTCTCATTTGAAATAGGCAATAGAGGCTTTGACGGTATTGTTTGAGAGAGTAGCAATCAGGATAGTGGTGGCAGCGACCATGAGAGGAACAGTGCCATCAAGAGATTTTTCAGACATATCCATATTGATCGCGTCAACATCAGCCAGTCATGAAACGAGGGCGAGTGTGTAGTAGAAGATTTTGAGCGGGATAAACTCTTGATAAATAAGACCAACACCAGCGGCAAACTTGATCGCGACAATAATAAGAGCAAATTGAATTGCCGGTCAAAGTTCAAAAGGTGAATCATATTGATCATCAATTTTAACATGTTTGATGGTTGGAGTTTTCGCATCTTTTTTGTAGTAGATAAAAGTCATCACACCAAGTGATATAAGCATAACTCCAGCTGGTATACTGATGATTGGAAGAAGTTTTGGATTATAAAAACCTGCCACTAAAACAACACGAAGTGCCATAATAGTCGAAGCAACAAGGGTAGCTGCCACATAGGCATAGGTATTTCCAGATTTATCGAGACTTCTGTTTGTCATAGCAGCGGTAACAGCTGTAGAAGAAATAATTCCACCAACAGCCCCAGAAATAACAGCTCATCATCGATCACCAAGAATTTTTGAGAGAATATACCCGACAAACTCTATTCCTGCCATGACAACGACAAAAAACCAAATCTTAAACGGATTAATAAAATTCATTTCTAAGATTGGGTGTCCGAGGATAATACTATTACCTGAAAGAGCAGCAACAATTTCTTGAAGAGAGTAAGAGTGATTTGGGAGAAGTGGAAGCACAATAAGGGCGATCACGGCAAATTTGATTGTAGTCGAAAACTCTTCTTGAGAAATGTGAGTTTTGAATTTTGTAATTTGTTTTTTGGTAGAGAGAAGTATCAAGATAAGAATACCGACAATGACAGCAAAAGAAGGTCATCCAATCATGATAATGACTCAGATCATATAGGTAAAAATTCCAGCCAGTTCACTCGTCAGACTCATCTGTATTTTATTAAAAATAGAATGTGTATAAGAAATAGCTAAAAAGAGAAAAACAAGAGAAAGTCCCGCTATTTTCCAAACTCACATTCCAAGAGCTCAATCAAGCCAGGCCATGAGCGCTCCAAAAAATGCCACCAAGGCAAAAAATCGGGTTCCTCAAAATTTAGATCTTTCCGTGACTTCTTTTGAGTTTTTCTTTTTATTTTCTTCATCTTCAAAATGAAGTCACATTTCTCGCTCGGTACCGATCATGGCACCAAGCCCAATAGCAATCAAGAAGTTCCAAAAAATAGTGTGTTCCATAGAAAGTGAATAATAGATATGTATAGAAAGTATACCATATATACCACAAAAAAAGCAAATATTTTTCTAAGAAAGTTTTGACTTTTTTGTTTTATATGGGTTAGTTTTTTAGGCGAAACAGATTATTTTTTTGTTTTGTATTGTTTTATCGTTTCTTCATTTCTCGTCTCGAGATCCTTGTACCATTTTTTTTCGCTTTCAGACCAGTTTGCAAATGGGTGCAGTGAGAAAGAATTGTTGGTAATTTTTTTGAGTTTTGTAGTTTCGCTGCCTATCCACTCAGGCAAATCAATTGTATCATTTATATTTTTGAGTTCGATATCAGCCAAGACAATTCCTTCATTAGCTCATTCGTACTCGTCTATTTCCCACATTTTTCCATCAGTGTGGATATAGGTTTTTCGTAGTTTGTGGACTTCACCCTGGCCGACCATAAGATACAATCCAACACGATAGGGCACTTCCCACTCATATTCTTCTCGTATATTTGGAGCATCTTTTGTACTTCTTTTATCGAGTTTAAAAGTGAAAGCAGCTTCTTTTTTTCCAGTTTTGATATCTTCAATAAGTCGTACACGAAATTTACTGCCTTTTTGGTTGTGGAGAACGGCCTGTATATATCGTTTGACAGGAAGTGATTTTGAGAGCTTTATCCATTCAGGATGCTTTGTATTGACGACAAATTGTCGCTCGATTTCTTTTGCCATACAAAATAAATTATAAAAAGTGAAGATAGACGTATTTTATCATATTTTATCCAAAAAAGCAATATTATTTCTTATAATAGCTTGCTTTTTTCTTTTTTTTTGTATAATACACCGAAATATGGTCAGAGTTGAGAGAAATTTTCAAAAACTGATTGGCCAATTTTTCCTGTTATTTTTTATACTTTTCCCTATGCAATACAGAAATATCGCGATTATCGCCCATGTTGATCATGGAAAAACAACACTTGTCGATGCTCTTTTGAAGCAATCTTGAACCTTTCAAGAACATGAAGAAGTTGGAACCACTATCATGGATTCTAATGATCAAGAAAAAGAGAGAGGAATCACTATTTATGCAAAAAATACCGCTGTTTCCTATAAATGAGTCAAAATCAACATTGTTGATACTCCTTGACATGCAGATTTCGGGTCAGAAGTCGAGCGAGTTCTGCGTATGGTAGACAGTGTTTGTCTTGTTGTTGATGCCTATGAAGGTCCGATGCCACAGACAAAATTTGTTCTCAAAAAAGCCCTCGAACTTGGTCTCAAACCAATTGTTGTCATTAACAAAATTGATAAACCAACGGCTCGTCCAGATGAGGTTATTGATATGCTGTTTGATCTTTTTGTTGAGCTTGGTGCCAGTGATGAACAGCTCGATATTACTGATGGTCGTATCGTCTATACAATCGCACGAGACGGAATTGCAAAAAAAGATTTAAGTGAGGATTCAGAGAATATTTTCCCACTTTTTGATACGATTCTTGAAGAGGTAGTAGAAGCAGAAAACGATACTGAGAAACCATTTAAAATGCAGATTGCCAATCTTGGTTATGATAACTATGTTGGTCGTATGGGTATTGGTCGAGTCTATGAAGGAAAGGTAAATGTTGGTGATACTGTGACAATTATTTCAAATGAATGAGAGCGTCGAACTGGAAAAATCTCAAAAATCTATACTTCACTTGGACTTCAAAAAATCGAAACAAAAGAAGGGGAGGCTGGAGATATTATTACGATTGCTGGTATCCCAGATATTTTTGTTGGGGAGACTGTTTGCGCTGACGCTGATGCTGAGCCAATGCCAGCTATCACGATTGATGAACCAACACTCACCATGGAATTTATCGTCAATAATTCTCCATTTGCTGGACGAGAGGGAGAATTTGTAACATCACGACAAATCCGAGATCGACTTGAAAAAGAGCTCGAAATGAATGTAGGTCTTAAGATTGATTTTGAAAAGAGTGATGGAAACTCATATCGAGTTTCTGGTCGAGGTGAGCTTCATCTCTCTGTACTTGTTGAGACAATGCGACGAGAAGGATTTGAGCTTCAAGTGGGAGCTCCACAAGTTATTTTCCATGAAAATAACGGAAAAAAAGAAGAGCCAATTGAGCATGTAGTGATGTGGGTACCAGAGGAGAGCTCGGGATCAATTTTTGAAATGCTTGGGAAACGAAAGGGAATCTGTAAAAACATGAACACAGAAAATGGAGTGACGGCAATGGAATTTGATGTGCCAACTCGTGGACTTCTTGGATTTCGATCACGATTTGTCATCGAGACAAAAGGAGAGGGAATTATCTACTCTTCATTTAGTCACTATGAAGAATATAAATGAGCGATTGAGAAGCGTGATGTTGGATCAATGATTTCTGGATTTTCTGGGACAGCAATGGCATATTCACTCTGGAATTTGGAGGATCGAGGTCCTATCTTGATTGAACCGGGGACTGAAGTCTATGAGGGAATGATCATCGGTGAGCATCTCAAAGGATCTGATCTTGTTGTCAATCCAACCAAAAATAAACAATTGACCAATATCCGTGCCAGTGGATCTGATGAAGCGGTCAAACTGACGCCAATTCGCAAGATGACACTCGAAGATTGTATAGATTATATCTGAGAAGATGAGTATGTGGAAGTGACACCAAAATCTCTTCGTCTTCGAAAGAAGTATCTTACAGAAAATGAGAGAAAGAAAAATAAGTAATCTCGACTAAAAAATCCTTCGCCTATGAAGGATTTTTTTATTATATATGTCTCAGCCATCATTCATCATTCGTACACCATCCTACTCCACCCCCTCATCCCATCCACTTGAAATATTAACAAGGATCTTAGCAAGCTCTCCAACTGAAAGAGCATCATAGGGTTTAAATACTCTTC
>PDRA01000024.1 GCA_002747975.1 Candidatus Altimarinota bacterium
TGTTCTTCTAAAATAGAAGATTTAATGGAAGAGAGAGTAGAAAAATATGAAGAAAAATTAGAAAAAATAAAAGACCAAGCAGATGAAGAAATAAGTAGCTTTGAAGATGCTATGGAAGATGTTTTAAAGAAATTTTAAAAAAATTCCTCGATTTGAGTTTGTTTCAGAATAAAAAAAGTCGCCTATATTGCTATAAGCGACTCAAAGAGGTTAGACTTTTATTTATTCTACTAGCCCCTGAAGGGAGATCACATAGATCCCCTCTTCCAAGTTTTCTTCCATAAGGACAACGATGTGTTGTCCTATAAACCCTTTCGGGTCATATCCAGTTCTTCTGGAAGACAGGAGAACTTGTCCGTTTACGGACAGAGTGAATGTCTCAGAAGAGATATTCACTTGAACTTTTTCTTCACAGAGTTCCTTTGAGAACTCTGTGTTTCTGCGAGCTATAAAGCTCGCTGATTGTCCGCAAAAGCCTACTAGGCTTACACGTTGGCGGTGATATGTATCACCACCAAAAGAAAGAGAAAAAGAAAGAGAAAAGAATAAAAAGAATAAAACCTTTTTCATAATACACCTCCTATGGTGTTTATGTTAATGAAATCCAAACAGAGCATATATTTTGATGCCTGATTGGAACCAAATTGCTTTCAGTAATAATGTGACTGTAATATAAGTTACAACACATATTTCTTACTCGCATAAATAGTCTATCATTTTTTTTTTTAATTTGTCAAGGTATTTTTATAAAAATTTACAAAAACCTGAAAAAACTATTGATTTTGAAAACAATACGCGTATTATATTCCCTGTTTCCATGATTATTGGAGGCGCTTTTATAATCGTGTGAAGAAGAATCTTCTTTTATACTGCATCTCTTATACTTTTTTTATTATGCACGCAATTATCGATCCTATTCTAGAATTTTTTGGGACACTGGGCTATCTCGATATTTTTATTTTGATGACGATAGAATCATCAGTTTTCCCATTTCCATCAGAAATAGTCATGATACCAGCCTGAGTATATGCAGCCAGTGGAAATATCAATCCATTTCTTGCCACTCTTGCCGGATGACTGTGATCAATCGTTGGAGCACTCTTTAATTACTATGTTATCGGACGCTGGCTTGGACGACCATTTTTGAAAAAATATGGAAAATATGTCTTCGTTCCAGAAGAAACCTACCAAAAAGCTGAAAAACTCTTCCAAAAAAATGCCCTTCTCTACACATTTGTGGCACGATTTATCACCGTGATTCGCCAGGTTATTTCTGTGCCTGCTGGAATTTTTCAGATGAAAATCATTCCTTTTATTGGAGCGACCTTTCTCGGAGCGACCATTTGGTGTGGATTTCTCTTGGCACTTGGGTACTACTTCGGAGAGAGCGTAATGGAAATGGTGCGAACTGATGGACATATTGTCGCACTCATTGCAATTCCACTCATTGCGCTCTATGTTTGGTGGAAGATTTTCAAAAAATAATACTCTTATTTCTTAACTTTTTTTAACAATATGGAAAAATCACATACAGCAAAAGCAATTGCTTTTATCGTCATAGGGGCCATTATGGCTCTATTTGGAGCTTGGAATCTTTTCGTAGGCGCATGAGTATCATCAGCAGACAGACTGCAATGCGAAGAAATCGTACGAGAAAAGTATGCAAACGTTCCGGAAGCGCTCGCTACTATGCTTCCTAAATGCGATGAGCCTGGAATGGTGGCAATGATGAAGGCCAGTCAGTCAAATGCATCTGCACAGGTCGCTGCCAAAAATATCGCCTCAGCAAATAAGCAAGGGTTTTCGTCGACACTCATTGGCGGATTTTGTCTTGGACTTGGAGCTGTCCTCTTGATAGCTGGAATACCTCTTTTGAGAAAAAAAGAACCAGAAAACAGTAAAAATTCACCCATCAAATAATACAATGAACCTAAAAATCCTTCTCAAAGTCATCAAGGCCTACATCGAATACCTCGGGAAGTTCAAATTTATAACATTTGTACTTTTTGGGGTTTTTGTCGCTGGGCTTTCATCGCTTGAGCCACTTTTTTTTGCAAAGGTCATTTCATATATAGAAAACTTCTATGAAACCTGAAATTTCGAAACTCACAATTTCATACGCTTTCTTGGATTTTGGGCGATTTTTATTCTTTTCAATGTAACATTTGTCTATATTTATCGCTACTTTATCAATGATAAACCACCACTCTCCTTTCTTAATTATGTCGCAAAAAAATATGCTGGAAGCGCGTATAAGATGACGATGTGAACCTATCTTGGAAAAAAACAAGGAAGTATTTATAAGAATTTTGACCGCGGAATTGAAGTCCATTTTCGTAGTATGTTTTGGCTTTTTAATCAGTTTATCCCGACGGTGAGCAGTCTTATTATTATCCTTGTCATCATGCTTTGGACCAGTCCGATTATGACAGCAGCAAGCCTTGCAATGCTCCCTTTTATGGCAATTGCTGGCTATATTACGATGAAAAAAACTCGTGGCCCTCAAAAAAAAGTCAATAAAATTTGGATTGATGCTTTTGGTGTTATTGGAGATTTTCTTGGGAATATGAGTCTTGGGAAGATTCTCTCTCTGGAAAGTAATTTTATCAAAAAATTTCATATAAAAATACAAGAAGGACTTTCAAATCAGCTTCTCGTCTCTCGCTGGTGGTCGGCAAATGATGTTATTACTCGAATTTTTGTGATGATTTCACGATTTATCGTCCTTGGACTCGGGGTGTATCTGATTTCAACTGGCGAAATTTCTCTTGCCACACTTATACTTATGGTTGGATATCTGGGTTTTGTCTATTTCCCTCTTACTTTCCTGTTTAATTCATTAGGACAAATGCAAGAATGGGAAGTGCAAATCAAAAAGTTCTATGATGAGTTTGAAACTGTTGATACAGAACATCTCGACAATGGAAATGATATTGAGAACACACAAGGAAATATCGAGTTTAGAAATGTGCATTTCAGTTATGATACAAAACGAAAAATTCTCAAAAACCTCTCTTTTGCCGTCAAAAAATGACAAAAAGTTGCCCTTGTTGGAAGTACTGGCGCTGGAAAATCGACGATTACAAACCTTTTGTTTCGATTTTGGGATATAAAAAAATGAGAAATCCTTCTCGATGGACAAAATATTGCAAAAATTTCAAAAAAATCCCTTCGAAAGCATATTGGAATTGTCTCCCAAGATAATAGTCTTTTCAATATGAGCGTCAAAGAAAATCTCCTTCTGGCAAAACCTGATGCCAGCGAAAAAGAATTGAAAAATGCCCTTACAAAAGCTTCTGCCGATTTTGTTTTTGAGCTCGAAGACGGTATTGATACGCTTATCGGAGAACGTGGACTCAAGCTCTCTGGTGGAGAAAAACAGCGAATTTCTATTGCACGACTTTTCTTAAAAAATCCTGAAGTTCTCATCCTCGATGAAGCCACCAGTGCACTCGATACCGCCACCGAGCAAAAGATCACGGCAGCCCTTGATACGCTCATGAAATGACGCACAAGTATCATCATCGCACACCGACTCTCAACCATTCAAAATGCTGATACTATTTTTATGCTCGAGAATGGTGAAATCGTCGAGTCTGGAACCTATGATGAGCTTATTGCAAAAAATGGCAAATTTGCACAAATGGCAAATCCAGAGCATTTAGTTATTCGTTAAAAAAAACATATGAAGGTATCCAAAAGCATACTTCATGACCTAAAAAGTATTCTAAAAAATCCCAGTGCTCTCTTAATTCTTGGAGTCCTGGCGATTTTACCGTCGTTTTATGCTTGGTTTAATATTCTTTCATCGTGGGATCCATATGGAAATACAAGTCACATAAAAGTTGCTGTTGCAAGTGCTGATATTGGAACGAGAGAATTTGATAAAGAGATTAATATTGGAGCAGACCTCATAAAAAATCTTGAAGAAAATACGACAATGGACTGGATTTTTCTCAACCCAGAAGAGGCCACAGAGTGAGTACGGCTTGGAAAGTATTATGCTAGTATCGTAATTCCAGAAACATTTTCAAAAGATATGATGAGTTTTTTGAGTGACAATCCAAAAAAACCAAAACTTCTCTATACGGTCAATGAAAAAATAAATGCCATCGTCCCAAAAATTACCCAGAAATGAGTCGAAGGAATCGAATCTGAAATCGAATCTGCTTTTCTCGGATCGATAAATGAAGAGATCTTCGAAAAGGCAAATCGTGGCGGAAATAAACTCTCTTCCCTTCGTGCTGACATCAAGAAAAGCCGGGAACTCCTTGCAAAAATTGCACCAAAAATGGATGAAATTCATGAATGAATCCAAAAAGCGCATGATCTCTCTGGGAAATGACTTTATGCCAGCAAAACGATTCAAGAAAATCTTCCCTTCCTCGAAAATTCTCTCAATTCTATCATCGAAATCACTGGATCGAGTGAAAAAATCCACGAAAGTGTAGGGAAAATTTTGGATACAATTCCTCAATTTGTCGCAACACAAATGTACCTGCTCGATGGTATTTTTTCTGACGGAATTGAGCTCGTCGATACCACAAATGACCTCATACACACTTCAAAAGAAATATTTGTCCCAAAAATCGAGCATATCCAAAAGCGACTCCTCTTTGCAAAAAAAATCGTCGAATGACTCGGGAAAATCTGGAAATTTCTTGATGCTTTTTCGCCACACCATATTTTTTCTCCATTTACCCAGGTCAATAATCGGCTTCTCAATAATATCACAACTTATTACAATCTTTTGCAAAAAGCAAAACACACGCTTAATCGATGAGATACTCTGACAAGAGATATGCTTAAAAAAATGAAAAGAATATCAGATAATATTCGTGCAGATTTTATCCGACTTCAAGACCTTTCTCGTACAAGCCTGCGACCAAATATAGATATCGTACGCCAAAATATGTATAGGCTTTTATCTGATATCGCAGACAAAAGTGAATCTCTCAAAAGCAATATTCCTGCAATAAATGATTTCTTGATACAGGTACAAGAATCTATCGAAAATGGACAAAATCAAGCTGGGAAAGTACTCCGCAACTGGGGAAAAATCGAGAATGGCGCCCAAAAAATGCAAGAATTCTCAAATAAAATTTCTGACAGTCGTATCGATGCGCTCCTGCGAATTTTACTTCTCAATCCAAATAAGGAACGAGATTTCTTCGAACACCCTATCGAAATAAAATCAACGCACCTTTTCCCAATTCCAAATTATGGTTCGGCTATTTCACCATTTTTTACCGTGCTTTCACTTTGGGTTTGAGGACTTCTTGCGGTTTCACTTCTTGCCGTACGACCAAAAATCGCAATTGAACAAAAATCTCATCGTAAAGGTTATATCGTGCGATTATTTCTTTTTGTAATATTAGGAATGATTCAGGCGGCAATTGTTTCTATTGGAAATATTCACCTTTTAGGGGTTTCTGTCGTTGAATGATGAACTTTTATCCTTCTATGCATCGGTATTGCGATGGTTTTTCAAATTCTTATTTTTTCGATTGTATACCTTTTTTGAAACGCTGGAAAAGTTATTGCTATTCTTTTGCTTGTCATACAACTTTCAGCTTCAAGTGGGACATTTCCTGTCGAACTCACTCAAAGTTTTTTTGTACAGGTACATCCATATCTTCCATTTACATACGCAATCAATGCCGTACGAGAAACTGTCGGTGGTATTGTCCCAGAAATTTTTGAATACAATATACAAATTCTCATGCTCATAGGCATCTCAACTTTTATCTTTTCTTTTATTTTCACTCCACATCTCTCAAAAATGGCTCTCGCCTTTGATAAAAAAACGCACGATATGGATATTTTTCACTAAGTAGTATATTTTAAAAAAATATTTATCTCTCCTTTTTGGAAATACAAAATCGTGTTTCCTTTTTTATTTTTCAAAAATTTATTTGACAAAAATAATTTTCTAAATAATATTACCTTGCATTACAAAGTAATATAAAAACTTATGGAAAATAAAATACAGTCGCAAATGCGAAAAGGAATCTTGGATTTTCTCATTCTTGGAATCATCAAAAAATGAGAAACATACGGTGCAGAAATCATAGAGATTCTCAAAAAAAGCCAACTTATCGTCGTCGAATGAACCATTTATCCACTCCTCTCTCGCCTCAAAAAAGAAGGATTCATTAGTTATTATTGGCAAGAATCTGATAGCGGACATCCACGGAAATATTTCGAACTCACGAAAACCGGCGAAGAAGCACTCCAAATCATGACAAAAAATTGGAAAGACATCGACAACACCGTAAATCAAATTTTATTTTCTTAAATTGTACACTTTATGAAAAATCTTGATAAACAACTCCAAAAAATCGTGGATACATATTTCAAGGATTTGAAATCTTTTATCAAAGAAAATAGGCTCGACCCTGAGTATATCAAAGACATTGAAGAAAGGGTTTTCGAAAAAATCGAAGGAAAAAATCCACAAAATTCGAGCGATATTAAGAATATCTTAGAAGAAATTGGAAGTCCTGAAGAAATTTTTTCAGAAGAACTCGAAAATACAGAAAAAGTTTCGGTACCGAGAAATTCTTTTCTTCAAAAAATCATAAATACCGGAAATAAGGTTATTTTCCTTGGCGTTTTCAAAGAACTCGGAGACAAAACTAGCATCAATGCAAATATATATAGAATTTTATTTTTAGCATTACTGTTTCTTTCGTTTATAATTTGATGAAATGTTGTTCCAATACTATTTGTTTGATATTTCCTTGGATTTCTTATTTTGAGAACGGGGATTTTCCGATTTTTCTTTTCAATCATAATCATGTTTGGACTTATAGCAATTTTGATCCCATCAATTATACTTTTTTGAGCCTATTTAGCAGACTTTTCTGTTGGAAATATGTATCCTTTTATGGATATTTCACCATTTTTCCCAATTTGAATGGTTATTTGAATTTTTTCACTTATAATTCTCATTATAGTATTTTTTCAATATGGATTTTTTAGAAAATTTTCATTAAATTTTTTTACAACTTGACTTGTTTTTACAATTATTGCAATTACATTTTGAGGGGCTGTTGCATTTGATTTTATGGGAAAATATAGCCAAAGAAATGAAATTCAAAGAGAAATAACAGTTGATTTGAAAGGAAAAAAAGAGATAACTTTGAGCGATGATACTACTTTCACCAATCAAACTCCTCAGTTTTTTGACACTGAAATTGTTATTTTTAGTGTTCGTCCAAAAGATATTAACAAATCCACAGATGATAAAATCCACATTAAATATTCTATGAAATTTCAAGGAAATAATGAAATTGCGGAAAAAGCAAAACAATTTGTAAAATGAATAAAAACGGAAATGCTGAAAAATAATAATCTGCAATTTAGTCTTGAAGTAGATATAAAAAGAAAATACTCTTTTATTCCTATGTTTATCTCGATAGATGAAATATTAATTCCAGAAAATATTAGTTTTTCAACTGATTTTTCAAGATATAGAGCTGAAGATTTAGAAATAGAGAAAAAATACGAGATATTCAAAAAGTATAACTTTTTCTGTAAAAATTATATTTTTGAAACAAATAAAGAAAAATTAAAGTGTATAATTGATGAAGAACATGCAGAACAAATTAAAAAAGATATAAAATATGATATTTTAAGAGATAATCTGGAATATTATATTCCTTTAAAATTTACAAAAAAACATTATTATTGGGATGCAATTTGAAAATTTACTCCGAAATGAAATGATATTTATTCTTTTTATGTTTCAGATTGACCTACAAAATTTTCTATGGAAGCAAAAATTATTGAAAATACAGAAAAGCAAATTTTTGAAGTCAAAGAAGTGAAAATAATTGATTATGAAGGAGAATTTCATAAAGAGTGGTATAAAAATCCTGAAATTCTTATTCCCAATGAGACAACGAATACTCTCGATACCTATAGGTAAAACCAATTCTTAATGCTCTCTAAAGATATTGATGGTATTCTTCTGCTTAAAAATAGTGAAATCATCGAGTCTGGAACCTATGATGAGCTTATTGCAAAAAATGGCAAATTTGCACAAATGGCAAATCCAGAGCATCTCGTG
The DNA here is from genome assembly GCA_002747975.1 of Candidatus Altimarinota bacterium. Classification (GTDB taxonomy): domain Bacteria; phylum Patescibacteriota; class Gracilibacteria; order BD1-5; family UBA2023; genus GN02-873. The sequence goes on from PDRA01000024.1 coordinate 8,075, forward strand.
ATTTCGTAAAAAAACTTTTCACTTTTATATTTTTGTATATACTAAGATATATTTCTTAATTTGTTCTTATGTCCTCAGGAAAATTTTTGCCTCTTGCCTACCACCAAAATACATGGAAGGATTTTAGTGATGCCAATATTTCAATTGCCACACACGCACTCCACTATGGAATTGGCGCTTTTGGTTGAATGCGAGCAATAGTAAATCCCGAAAATACAAAAGAAATTCTCTTGTTTCGGCTCGATGAACATGCCAAGCGACTCTCTAACAGTGCAAAACTTCTTGGATATGAGATCTCAGCTGAAAAAATTACCACAACCATTACCGAATTTATCCAAAAAAATAAACCAACCAAACCAACGTATATTCGTCCTTTTGTATATACAAGTGACCTCGATCTTTCTCCTCGTCTGCACGATATTGAGTTTGATTTTTTAATTTATGGTGTAGAGATGGGAGACTACCTTGATGCCAGTGGAATTCGCTGTACAGTGAGCTCTTGGCAACGACAGTCTGATGCAAGTTTTCCACTTCGAGGTAAGATTTCTGGTGCGTATATTACCAGCGCTCTAGCAAAAAGTGAAGCCATAAAACGAGGATTTGACGAGGCTATTCTCATGAATGCAGCCGGTAAAGTAAGCGAGGGTTCTGCAATGAATATTTTTATCGTGCGAAATGGAGTTATCAAAACACCAGCTGTCAGTGAAGATATTCTGGAATGAATCACACGAATGAGTGTGATCGAAATTGCAAAGGATCTGGGGTACAGAGTCGAAGAATGCCAGATTGATAAATCTGAGCTGTTTATTGCTGATGAGGTTTTCTTCTCTGGAACAGCAGCAAAAATAACACCAGTCAAGCAAATCGAGGGATACAAACTTTCGGAAAATCGAGAAATATCAAACCAAATCAAGGCTGTTTTTGATGATATTGTTTCTGGAAAAAATCCCAAATATGCAAACTGGATAACTCGTATTACTCTCTGACTCTAAAAAATGCAAACAATTGAAAACCTAAAAAAGACCCTTGGGTGAATCGACACTCAAATCCTCGAAACTATCAAAAAACGGATTGAAATAACCAATCAAATTGGCACTCTCAAAATAAAAACATGAGAGCCAATGTTTGTGCCAGAACAAGAGAGAAAAATGCTTGATTCACTCTCAAAACGCTTTGACGCGGATATTTTTTGAATCGAGTCAATGTGGAGAGAGATCATGTATATCTCAAAACGAGAACAACAAAAGCTCAAACAAACGAACAAAAATACAATTACAATCTGAATCCAGTGAGGAAAAGGAAGTTTCAACGATATTGCTATTGCAAACTTTCTCGATAAGAATTCTTTTGACAAAGAGGTCAAAATAGAATACCTCTATACAACAGAAGCTGTGCTTGAAAGTCTCAACAGTGGAGCAATTGATTATGGGCAGTTTGCACTGGCAAATTCCATTGGTGGAATTGTAGAAGAAACTATCACAGGACTTGGTGCATATCGATGGACGCAGGTCGAGAATTATCATATTCCAGTCAAGCACTCTCTCCTGCTTCATCCAAATGCAAGCATTGATAGCATCGATACTATTATGGGGCATGAGCAGGCAATCCAACAGTGCAAAACGAACCTCACAAAAATGTATCCACATTGCAAAAAAATTGGCGGAACTGACCTCTTGACGGATAATGCGAGTATTGCCGAAGCCGTTGCAAATGGGACACTTCCAAAAACGACTGCTGCCATCGGACATGAGAGTCTTGCTTCTCTTTATAACCTCAAAATTCACAAAAAAAATATTCAGGACCAAAATGATAATCAAACCACGTTTGTGCTTGTAAAATTATAAATCACATAGGAAGGAATATGCCCCAAACACATTGTATTTTTGGCTCCAATAAAAGACTATAAAAGTATTGACAAAAAAATTATAGTATATATAATGATTTTGTAAATACACCTATGAAAATACGACCAAAAACACCCGAGGAACTTCAAGCTCAGATCGAAGATTTTGCTGATCACTGATTTGGGGAATTTTCGCAAACACAAAAAATCATCCTAAAAAATGCCCAGAAACTGAGTACTATTACAAGTCAAAAAGATATCGAACATCCAAAAGAGAGTATATCAAAAGATATGGAGTGTATTTTGTATGAGTATTGATCATCTCATTCTCCACTCCTTTGGGAACAATCCAATTTTTCACAGTCACTCTATACCCAGCATCTTACCAAGAGAAATAAAAGAGAATGTCAAATGCGAAAACACTATCTTACGAGGTACAAAGAGGAATTTAAAGACAGTGTTGATGGATTACAAAAGAATGTTTCCAAAGATTCAAAAGACTATATCTGATCTGGTTGGAATGGAGATGTATTTATGATAACATGAAAAGATAAAAAAAAGTACGCTCTAAAAATCTCACAAAGCATGAGTCAAGCAAATTTTGAACTCAAAACCCTTTTTCAATCAAGAAGAATTAAAAATACTCCAGAAATTCAAGCCTATTGGGCACCAGAAGGAGCAATAATCATGAACTATATACCAGGAACCGATGTTTCAAAAATCACGCCAAATACACCTAATTATACAAAAAAACAAATGGCAGAGCTCATAGAGACCGTAATTGAGCTTGATAATAATGGACTTATTATAGATCCTCATCCCAGTAACTTTATTTACCACAGAATAAATGGATTTTCTGTGATAGATTTTCATCTCAAAGAACCATGAGAACATACTCCAATCGAGAAGATACTTAGTTGGTTGAATGTTGTTATTCGTCGGTATTCGTTCAATAGTATATGTAATTGGCATGAGGATATGACCGATGCAATATTTATCAAAGTTTGTGAAAGGTATTTTGAAAACTTAATTTGATTTTTAGAAATATTACAAGAAAAAGGAATACATATACAGGAAGTTAGAAAATCTTGACTTGATCTTATTTTTGAAAATGAAAAAGTAAAAGGTTCTCCACAGTTTAGAAATTATATAAAGACAATTGAAGCATTAAATACTTAAAAAATGAGAAAATAATAAAAAGTCCAGATAAAACATCCAGACTTTTTATTTACCTATTAGCAGTATACTATTTTTCTTCTTCAACATCAGCTTCAACACTATCATCGTCATCTTTTTTCTTATCACCTCCAGCGGCGTCAGTATTGCACGCATCGCCGTTTGGATTTCCTCCTTTTGCATAGATAGCTTGACCGATTTTCATCATTATATCATTGAGTGGTTTTGAAGCGGCGTCGATTTCTTCTTTGGTTGCATCAGATTTTTCAAGCACTTTTTTCAGAGCATCGATTTTTTCCTGAGCTTCTTTTCCATCAGCTTCTTCGTACTTGTCTTTGTTATCATCGAGGGTTTTTTGACTTTGATAGACAAGAGAGTCAGCTCCATTTCGAGCTTCGATAGATTCTTTTTTCTTTTTGTCAGATTCTCGATTTGCCTCAGCTTCTTTTACGAGCTTATCAACATCTTCATCACTCATACCAGTCGATCCTTGGACAGTGATTTGCTGCTCCTTTCCAGTTCCTTTGTCTTTTGCAGTAACATGAAGGACACCACTGGCATCAATATCAAACGTCACTTCGATTTGAGGGACACCTCGTGGCGCTGGTGCGATACCAGAGAGGATGAATTGTCCGAGAGATTTATTATCACTTGCCATTTCTCGCTCTCCTTGCAGAATATGAATCTGCACACTGTCTTGATTGTCAGCGGCCGTCGAATAGACCTGTGATTTGCTGGCTGGAATGGTCGTATTTCGCTCTATCATGCGAGTCATGACTCCACCGAGCGTCTCGATACCAAGTGAGAGTGGTGTCACATCAAGAAGAAGGACATCATTGACATCACCTTGGATAATACCAGCTTGAATCGCTGCTCCCATAGCAACAGCCTCATCAGGATTGACTCCTTCACTTGGTTTTTTTCAGAAGAATTGCTCAACTTTACTCTTCACAAGAGGAACACGAGTCGATCCACCAACGAGAATAATCTCATCAATTTGACTTGCCTGCATATCAGCATCAGCAAGAACTTTTTTACACGGTTCAATTGATCGCTCAACAAGATCACCAATAAGTTCTTCAAATTTTGCTCGTGTAATTGTAATATTTAAGTTTGATGGTACACCATCATTCATCGCGATAAATGGTTCATTGATCTCAGTAGAAGTCGCTGACGAAAGCTCGATTTTTGCTTTCTCTGCCGCTGATCGTACTCTTTGAACTGCCATGGCATCTTTTGAAAGATCAATTCCAGTTTCGGTTTTGAACTCGCTCATCACATATTCAAAAATTGCTTGATCAAAATCATCACCACCAAGTCCAGTATCACCATTGGTTGCAAGTACTTCAAATGTTCCTTCACTTCCAATTTCGAGAAGAGAAATATCAAAAGTTCCTCCACCAAAATCGTAGACAGCAATTTTTTTGTCAGATGATTTATCAACTCCATAGGCAAGGGCTGCTGCTGTTGGTTCATTGACAATTCGTTTGACATCAAGACCGGCAATTTTACCAGCATTGATGGTCGCTTGTCGCTCATCATCGTTGAAGTAAGCTGGAACGGTGATGACCGCTTCTGTTATTTTTTGTCCGAGATATTTTTCGGCGTCGTCTTTGAGTTTTTCGAGGACTTTTGCAGAGATTTCCTCTGGTCGCACTCATTTTCCATCCCACTCAATAAGACATCCACCATCTTTTCCTTCTGTGACGGTAAATGGCACATTTTTGATTTCGTTTTTGACTTCACTAAATTTTCGTCCGATAAATCGCTTTGCCGAATAAATGGTATTTTTTGGATTTGTGACGGCTTGACGACGAGCTGGCATACCAACAATTGTTTCTCCTTTTTTGAGAGCAACCACCGATGGAGTTGTTCGACCCCCTTCAGCATTTGGGATAATTTTTGGTTCTCCCCCCTCCATAAACGATACACATGAATTGGTTGTACCAAGATCAATTCCTATAATTTTTGACATATTATATTAAAATTAGAAAATAGAATTTAGATTTAAAGAATTTCTCACTGTGAATTCACTTGTTGTCATTGTGAATTTATTTCAGAATCTCAAAAGTATGAAATTCTCTCTTGGAGATCCTGAATCAAGTTCAGGATGACAAAAATGAGACAACTCAAATCTAAAAAAATTTTTAGCACAAAATATTGTACCCTGCCAGTATATCACTTTTTTTTATTCTGTCAAAACTTTTTTAGCACTTTTTTTAGTTCGGTGCTAAAAGTGAGATTTTAGGAAGAAAAAATACCACACTTTGTGGTATTTTAAGAGGGTTGTTTACATTTTAAGAAAACTTCTTTTTAAAGATTTTCTCTCTTTGAAGCTTAATCTCAAGCTCATGTATACCGGCATTTTTAATAAAATCATCAGAAATACGAGATGATGTTTGTATTAATTCTCTTACAAGGGTTTTTCGCTTTCGAGCCATTTCATACATACGAGAACCATCTTGAGAAATGTTGACACCATTCTCATTTGCTTTTTGTGCATCTGGCAAAATACAACTAAATATGATTTCAAGAATTTTTTTCCCTTCTTTTTCTCATAATGCCTGCACAACAAGGGCAATACATTTTATCGATGTATCATTATCAGGATTTTTTGCAAGCATATAAAAACTTGCTTGGAGCGTCTCCCATGCTTCATCTGAAAAATAATTTGCAGAACGAAGATGAGACATTTCAGCCACAGGAATTCAAATTTTTCCTTGATTGATAGATTCCAAAATGTATCTTTGAATATCTCAATCAATAATAGCCTGGAGTCGAGAGTCTTCTCGATTTAGATTATTTCATGTCATGGTCGGCACAAAATTTTTCACTTCTCTTAAATATAGAGAAGTCATTGTATCTAGGGACATAAAAATGAAATTTAATAACAAACAGCGCGTTATTTTATCAAAGTATTATCTTATTGTCAAAACTTTTTGAGTACTTTTTTTCGTCCAATACGAAAAAGGGACTTTAAATCAATCAAACCACTTCTGTCCTTCTCTCAAACTCTCATACAAATAATTATTTCCTCTTTTTCCGCAGCATTTGTCTATAATCATTGAAATGTTCGCTGTTATGCTTCTTTGGAAGATTAGGTCTTTCGAGGTACTCTCTAAAACCCTCTATAAATTCTGGATTTTCAAGCACTGCGCGGAGCTCTCTTTGATTCATCTTGAGGATTCAGATTCACACCCGAGAAACAAGAAAAGCAAAATCATACAATGCATCGAAAGGCAGCGTTCCAACAAATGCATAGTCCAAAGTCTTGTGACTTTTGAGAAAAAACTTTAATCCTCAAAGTTCTTCTAGATCATTTATAAGTGGAACACAATTGATAGAAAGCTTATCATACGTCTGGATAAATTCATCAACTCATAGGACATCGAGGACTTTTCGAAAGGCACCAAGATCTATATCTTCAAGAATATCATAAGCAAACTCTTTTATAAAATCTGGATCAGAAATAAGCTCATAGAGAAATCTCGGTCAAATCACTTGAATGGCTTGCTCCAATTTGTCCTTGTGACAGTAAACAGAAAATGTTTTTAATTTTTCGTTAAAATCCTCTATCTCGGTATAAGAAACTATATCACACGGTTTTGCATTTGCACTGGAATAGCTGACCCCAAGTATAGTATATACTGACTTAGATATTTGGGTCTGTGAGTACTGCACATAGTATCCATAAAGCTGTTGGGCCTGAAGAGAATTGATATAATTATTATTGGTCAGTACTCCTATCATCTGGGTAATAAAATCCGCTTTTGATCATTGCTTGAGACCAAAATGCTGTTCAAGCTCATATTGATACTGGAGCGTAAAATCAAAGACATCTTTGAGAGTATTGTCTTGAAAATACTCAAAATCCTTGGAAATTTTGATTTCTTTTCTGACTTGATCTCTTGATCCGGTATAGTGATGGAGAGAGTCTCAACCTTGCGTGATCACAACTCGTGTTTCCTTATCAATCGCGTGATTCAAGAAATATATGATTTCTTTTGGGCTGACAAAGATATCACAGAGTGGAGACTCGAAATGAGGAATTTTTTTGTGCATAGTTTTTTATAATTTGTGTATTATATATAATATAGTATTTATGTCAATGAAAATATATAATTTATATAAACAATCACAGTACACTCATTTGGAGATTATATAAAATATGTATAGATTCGCGCCAAAAAAAGAGAGAGTTTACATCCTCCACCTTCTATTTTTGACAAAATACAAAAAATGAGAAGTTCCTATCAATCCAACTGCAATCCATGGCCACCACTTCCCAAACCATCTTTCCCAAGAAGGACGATGATAGGTTTTGACATCAAGGATCTGGGTGCTTGGTGGCGTGATGAACTTTTCTTCACGAATCATTTTGGATATATCATCTCTGGGAACTTCGTCTTGAGTCAAAAATCTTTGCAGTGCATCATGATTAACAATCTTATACACAGTGTGGGGAATGAGTTGATTGCTGCCCCAATTATCAAAGTAATAAGAATCATTTCCTTTTTTCCAGATGGAATAAAAACGAGTTTTTTTCTGTTCCTGCCATGGTTCTTGCGGTAAATCGTCAATTTTGGATATATGAGTGTGAGTATATCTGAGTCCTGGACTCCTATGATGTCCCCAAACTTCATATCCGTCAATAAACCAAGTTTCATTCTCATGGGAAAACACAAGTGGAGCAATTTCTTTGAAATTTTTTCCTAAAAATGGATTTTCTCCAGCTTTTTTTACTTTTTTTTCTTTGGTGTCATAGAAAAATATACCATTTTTACTCTTCCAGAGCGTATGATGGGTATGAGTGTCAGCATTACTTATCAAGGTATAAGGAGCATTTTGTTTCGGAAATGGTAGAGTATTGGGATATTTTCCATCATCAAAATAATTAAAATTTACATACACCATGCCATCTCGTGGATCAAATAAATACAAATCCAATGCTGAAAATTTCCCTTTATTCCTAATACTATACAGACTCTCATCATCAGAGAGTGGGAGAAGCCTATCTTTGAAATATACATTTTTTCCATCACCCAAATAGAAATCACTTTCTCTCCATTCATCTGCCGAATCGTGAAGGTATAATTTCAATCTGTGTAAAGTTTGCGGATTTGCTTTTGACATGGGTTTGCCATCATAATACACTTGTTTGCCATTAGTGGCTGCGGAATGGTCTAAAATAGGATAATATGGTATATCGCTTTGAGGTAATGCTCTCATGGGATACAACCAAGTTTGCGGTTTTTTGCCATCAAATAGGTCATATTTTAGTGTCTGATACAATTCATCGTGCCATTTCAAATGACTATTTCTTACGGTTCCAGCTCCACAGTAATAGGTGATTTTTCCATCACTGTAATAATTGTTGCCTAGCGCTTTGGTTGTTTTTGGATTCATATTTGGAATAATACGGTTTCCACAATGGACATTGTTTGTATCAATGCCAATATGTTTATCGATATATTTATCGCTTATAGCGTGAAAACTTTTTTGGTCTACTTGTGACATCAAATAATCACCATTACTTGGAACCGAAACATATACTTTGTTGTCATACAAAGTAAAATTTCCAAATAACTCCTTTTTGTCATACAGGTCTATATTTTGTTTGTTACTTAAAAATAGCCAATAGAGAATAAGCATTACTGGAAGAAGGGCAAAAAGAATGAAAATTACCTGTAAAATCTGTATTTTTTTCATTGTTTTTAAGGCTTATGGTTTAAAAAAATCAAATATATATACCTGAAACAAAAGGGTCGCTACCATTACCAAAACGACCGAAGAAAAAATAAAAAGAAACAAAGCAAGACTCACAAAAAATTTCTTTTTTGGCGGAAGCGCTCTGATTTTTTGTAGAGGAATAATTCGAAAAACAAAAAAACCAATCGCGATAATCATAATATATATCGCCGAAGAAGTGACAAGATTTCCTGCTGCACTCGTACCAAAAGTGCGACTTATATTATCATAATCATCAAAACGCAGAGAATAAGTCATGGCAATTCCAGCGGTCAAAAGGACAGCAATTCCAAGAAGTATTTTATACCAAATTTTTTGTTTCATATATTCGAATTGTAGTCACTTCCACATTTTTTTCAAATGAAAATTTTTTTATACGAGCCCATGGTCTCTGAGGGTTTCAAGTTGATTTTTGCGAACAATTTTTAAAAGCTCATTTTCTGAAAGTTCTCGTATTCCATCGATGCTACTGGCTTTTTTGAGGAGCTTCTTTCGAGTTGCTGGCCCAATTCATGGCAGCGCTTCGAGAATATTTTTTTTCATCGATTTTGTCCGCGCTGATCGATTGGCATTGAGAGAAAATCGATGCGACTCATCACGAGCTTTTTGGAGGATCATCAGCTCTGGCGATCCTTTTTTGAAAAGAATGGGTTTTTTTCGATTGGGAATAAAGATTTCTTCTTCCCGCTTAGCGATCGAACAAATAGAAAAATTCTCTTGAAACATACTTTCTCCTCAATCCTCACCGGCAGGAGGATTCGGCTTCTGTCATCCTGAACTTGTTTCAGGATCTCTCTGGCTTCAATTCAGTCATTTCTCAGAGATCCCGGATCAAGTCCGGGATGACAAAGTGGAAGACTGATTCCCTTCTTCTTTCACAGCTTCATTGTACCCCTGTCGAAGTCCAGAGAGCGCACGGGAAAGTTGTCATTTCCCGCCGTCAATGATGATGAGATGAGGCAGATTTTCTTGCTCGCGAGCCTCGAGCCCCCTTCGATACATCACTTCTCGGTGCGAAGCAAAATCGTCAATTTCCCCCTTCTCCAGGGTTTTGATTTTGTATTTTTTGTAACAACTGGGGTCAGGTTTTCCATTTTTGATCACAACCCTTGAAGCATAGGTAAATTGCCCATGAGTATGTGATATATCATAACACTCGAAAGAAATTGGTCATTTTTTTGGAACTTCAAAACCAAGAACTTCGAGGATGTGTTTCATATGTTGTTTTGTGCCCGTTTTTTGCTCGAGACTTGCCATCTGTGATTTAAAAGCAAATTCTCGACACTGATTTGTCGCAAAATCGAGAAGCTGTTTTTTAGCTCATTTTTTTGGAATGATAATATCGATTTTTTTACTTTTAAAAAACTGCCCAAGAACCTTTTCCCATACAATTTTTGGGACGAAAATTTGGTCTGGCATATCCCTGCTTTCGATATATTTTTGAGCGAGAAACTGCGATATAATCGCTGACTGACTCTCACCAGCAATCTTGGTAAAATGCCGTAAAACCGAGACAACTTGACCTGAACGCAAAACCACAACAACTATATAGAGTGTGCCATTTTTTTCCTGCCAAGCGATCGCATCACTCTGGCCATCGACCACATCTCGAACAGACTGCCGCGACTGTAAATTCTGGATAAACTCGATTTGGGATTTGACCTCATTTGCATGTTCAAATTCAAGTTTTTTTGCATATATATTCATCTCTTCTTGCAAATCAGAGAGAATCTTTGCTGTATTTCATCGCATACAATCAATAAATTTTGCGATATTTTGTTCATGAATTTTGAGAGCAGAAATATCACCAGTGCAAATTCCAGAACACTTTCCAAAATAATAATCAAGACAGGGTGATGGATTTTTTTCTACAAGAATTGGAGCTTCTTTGGTGCCAGTGAATCGAGGAATTTTCGAGCAAATTTGAAACATTTTCTTCAAAATTGGCAGATTTTTTGTGATTTGCATTCCACCAGTGTACGGACCGAAATAGAATGCGCCATCATTTTTTTTGACTCGAGTATACGACACTGTTGAGACGACGGATTTTTGATTTACTTTGATATAAACCAGATTTTTATCATCTTTCATTAGGATATTGTACTTGGGCTTGTGATATTTGATTAGGTTCGTTTCGAGGATGAGGGACTCCATTTCATTTTCACAAGAAATCGTCTCAATATCGGCAATTATATCGACCATCTGACGTTTTGCCAGCGTCAAATCACTCGACTTCTGAAAATAAGAACTCACACGAGACTTGAGATTAATACTTTTTCCCACATAGATAATTTCTCACGATTCGTTTTTCATCTGATAAACTCACGGCGTTTTCGGAAGACTACTGATAACTTTCACAAGATGATCTGAAATTTTTTTCATAGAGAAATTGTATGCATTTTTTGGTAAAAGTAAATATTTTTGGATAAGTCCTTTGATAAAAAAATATGACGCAGTAGAGTATTTTTCCCACAAGCCAGGAAAAGGAAGATCCTGAAATAAATTCAGGATGACAGGAACAGCGGGAACATGGATCCCGCATCAAGTGCAGGATGACAGGAGATTCAGTCATTGCGAGAATTTTGAAAAAATCCGTGGCAATCTTGGTGACAGGAACGGAAGAGATCGCCGCGCTCCGCTCGCGATGACGGAAATTGAAGGAACCATAGAAACCAAGAGATCCTGAAATAAATTCAGGATGACAGAAACCGTAGAGATAAGAAACCTCGGCTCCCCTCTAAATTCTAAATTCTAAAATCTAAACTCTAATTTCCAATTTCCAAAATCCTCAAAAAATCATTTGCAAAAAATCACAAAACGACTATGGTAGGAGTAATTCTCTCTTTGAAAATTATGGATATTATACTCTGGGGTGGAATACTTTTTGTTTCACTGTTTATACTCGTCAAATCAGCAGATTACTTCACGCTCTGATCCGAAAAAATCTGACTTTTTCTCGGGCTTTCGCCTTTTATTGTGGGAGCGACAATCGTATCAATCGGTGGATCAATGCCAGAACTTGCCACCTCGATTCTCGCGGCTCTCGGTGGAGAAAAAAACTTTGCCATCGATAATGTGATTGGATCAAACATTGCCAATACGCTTCTTATCGGATGACTGGTCTCGATTTTTGTCGGTACACTCAAGGTCAAAGAAGAGCTTATCGATGTAGATCTGCCGTTTTTCTTTATGTCAAGTGCGCTTTTTCTGCTTTTTATCATGGATGGGCAGTTTACTTGGCAAGAGGGAGTATTGACCCTTATAATGCTGACAGTATTTATTTTTTATACGCTTTCGAGCGATATCAAAAGCATACAAAATACCCAAAAAGTAGAATCCTTTCAGGCAAGCTGGATTTTGTATATTATAGGAGGATCGGTTGGGATCTTTTTTGGAGCAAAATATACCATAGAAGCTGTCAGTCAGCTCTGAGAAATCCTATGAATTGCCTCTTCGATTATTACGATGCTGGTGGTCGCAGTTGGAACTTCGCTTCCAGAACTTGTTATCTCTATTCGCGCGTCTCTCAAATGAAAACACTCCATCGCTTTGGGAAATATTTTTTGATCAAATACATTTAATTCCCTTGCTGTTGTGGGCGTTCCATCACTCTTTACAACTCTTACAACCTCTCAAACTGCCCTCACATTTGGTGTGCCTCTTTTTATCGTATCGACGCTAGCCTTTATTTTTACGACCTCTGACAACAAAATCCAGCGATGGGAATGAATGGCGCTTCTTATTCTCTATTGAGTATTTGTCGGAAATATTATTGGATTTTTGTAGGACAAAATTTTTGATAAAATTCAAAAAGAACGCCATTTCCAGCGTTCTTTTTTTCTGATGCTTCAAAAGAATTCTTTTTTTACCCTTACCATTTGATGCCCTCCCAACTATTTCACATATTGACCAAAACCTTGATCGTTTCAGCAATAGTAATATAGCTCGTAGGCTCAAACACTCGTGGTTCATTTGGATTTATAGGATTTCCATTTCTTGTTTTTCGCCCATGAACAAGACACAGATTATAAGCTTCCTGTATGTACGGAGCGTAGCTACTATTTGGGTCTACATCAGCGAAGGACTGCTGATTTCTCTTTGCTTTGAGTGCAGGAGAAACAGTATATTTCTTATTGAGGTACTCTACAAATATTTTTATAGCAACTTCTCTCTCTACTTTGCTCTTGAGTGCTTTTCGTATATGAGAAAGAATACTGGTAATATTTTGTTCATCTGCAGAAGTATCTTTGAGCAGAGACTCATACTTTTTGAGCACTTTGGTGAATTGCCCGAAAGTAATATGTTGGTTTACGTAGGCATCACTCGTATTTGAAATAAAGAATTTCTTGTAGAGAGCCCTTGTTTTGAGATCTTCAATGTTTTCAATAAGAGCACTACACTGTCATTCTAGAATTTTCTTTTTTGCATCCTTATCTTTATTGGTATTCACTGCATTAATAAGGGTTGTTGTATCCCATACTTTCTTTATGACCGTTCATCCTCCAGGTTCTTGAGGGCCTGTAGGGTTACTATTTCCTCCAGGTCCAACGACTGGTGCTTGTACTTTTACTGTCCTGGTAACGCTTGCAGTATTTCCAGCTGAATCAGTAGCGGTATAAGTAAATATTTGTACATTTCAATCGATACTCGTATCTATACTTCATGAAACACTGACAGTACATGTACCATCTATATTATCTGTACATGTGGCACCTGGATCAACAAATGGGTTTCCAAGAGGAACAATAAAAGGATTATCTCATATCAGAGTAATGGTCGGTCCCTCATTGTCTATTTGAAGTCCTGTGGTAACTCCTGTATTGGTATTTCCGCCTGTATCTGTAATATGTACAATATCATCTGGAACGGAAACATCACCAGTTCCAGTTCAAACTGTACCTGTACAGACCACAATTCCATCAGCTCAAGTTGTACTTGGAGTACAGTTCATATTATCTATGGTGAGAGTGGTATCAGGTTTTACCCCTATACAAGTTGTCGTTACAGGAGTCCCATTGCTGGCAGGGTTTGGCTCTGTTGTACAAGTTGGAATAGTATCCATAAGTACCAATTTTTTTGATCCCACGGCATAACTATTTGCTCAAATATTATAACTTGTTTTTATCCAAGCAGTTTTGTTATAGTCAGGAATATTGTCAATATTAGGCACTCTATATTTCAAAGCAAGATTATATTCTTTTTTTGATGGAATATTTGGAATATTCACACGAATATATTTTATAGAAGTAAAATCAGTAGGATTACTCTCGAAGGTGACTCCATCAACCGAGTATGAAACAGTCGCACCAGGCACAGAAGAAACATCAACTCATCCAGTCAGTATAACTGGATACTGTGACGACTCGTAGCTTGGATCAACCTCTTCCCATGGATCCTGTCCCTCTTCTATGATTTGTGGACCATTACTGTCTCCAACATGTGGAAGAGTGATATTATAGGTGAAATCATTGATAGCTTCATCTTTTGGGTTGTAGAGAGCAACCGTGAGATCTCACTCATCAGAAGAATAATTGAGTGAGAAATTATCTTCCTCAGGATCAAAATTAGAAACTGGAATACTGTCTTGCGGAGACTGAATTCGATCTTGAAGAGCAAAAGTAGATCTGTTTATATGGATAGAGTTGGTCGAACGGTGAAAAAAGTCATCATTTATTGTAAGTTTTCCATTTGCTGTACCAAGCCCCCATGTATCATCGATCTCATCAGCTCAGGCTGTGTCTTTGTAATTAAAATTTGTATCTGTAGTTCCGAGGGTAAATAATTTTTTGAAATCATAGTCTCATTCCTCACTCTTGATATCTGACTCGAGAACAAGAGAGACTCTGATATCTTCATTATTATTTCCAGTTGGACTAAGTGCGTCTTCGGTGTACCACTCTTTTTGAGTTTGGATTTTATAAATATCAAATCCACTGGTATTTTTTACAAATTCAAGGTTTGGAGTATTATTGATATTTTCTACCTCAAGCGTTGCATCAAGCGGATGAAAGTTTTCTGGAACAAAAACAAAAATCGTTGGGTCTTTTGTATAGGTTCCATTATTATAGTAATAGTTTCTATTCCAGATATCTCAAACAACTTTTATTTTTCATCCTGGATTTATAGTTGTCCTATTGCTGGTATGAAACATCTCGAAATTGAAATCTTGGGTATCTGAATAGCTAAGATTTACATCCCTTTCTGAATATTGTGTACCATCTTCAGAAACTGTAATATGGACTGGGGCAGTTTCATCAGGATGAGTCGTTACATTTCCAAAAAACTGAATACCAATATTTGAATGGTTTGCTCCTCAATAGCTATACCTTATCTCATTGACTGTGAGAAACTCTTCGATCTTGAGGGTGACAGATTTCATATACTCTCCTGATTGAAGCTGAAGTTCTGATCTTGTATAAAAATGATTTAGGTTTTGTGGCAAGTCGACAGTTCTCGTGTTTCCATTCTGGGTTGTATATTCAAGAGAATATTCTTGGGGAGCAATAAAACTTTCTCCAAAGCTAAGGCGATTTACCTGTACTCCATCTGGAAAATCATATTGTATAGCTACATTATTTGCATTTCTTGAGCCTTTATTAAATAAAACTGTTTGGATAATTGGCTGATCTTCTTCTCACTTTATCATGCTTCTCATAACTCTTGAGCGTTCATCGAGAATAAGCTCGGGAGCTTCTATATAGGCATTTTCCCAAGGAAGATTGTAGGTAAAGGTTTTCTCTATTTTTCCTCCTTCTTTTCCGGTAACAGTCAAAGCATTTGCTGGCCACTGGATTTGTTCTCAGATAGCCATATTAGAAAATTTAAGATGAAAGTTCAATACATTTCTCCATATTCCTAAATAACTTTTGTTTACTACAATTTCATGTGTATTTGTATCATATGTATAGTTTCAGCTTACAAATGTAGCCTTTGGAGGCAGTTTTATTCGCACTTCTGCATCATAATACATTGGTGCTGCTTTTGTATGATTCGCATGGGTACTTTGATAACTTCCACCCTTCTGCTTTTCTTGTATATTTAATTCTAAGTTATATTGCACGATAGCATCATTAGCATATTTGTCAGCACTCGGTCAAGGAGTACCACGAAATCAGATTTTATTATCAACATAGCTTTTTAGACCAATATCTTCGCTTGCTACCTCATTTCCATTTGTATTTACAAGAGTCGTGACATTCTCAACCTGTCCCTCATATCCGTATCTGAAATTAAATTTTACTTTTGTACTTATATTATAGTTTCCAAGCGTTCAATTTTTTATATAAAACGTATGAGTTTCAACATCATCAGGAGTATCTCCAGTGCTCTGAGTTTCATACTTTTGTACAACAGAAGCAGCCCCATTAGTAGAGAAGCTTGGTTTATCCATCTGAAGTCTTTTTGGAACTTTTATTTCCACTTTTGTTCGGTTGGTCGCTTCTGGAAAATCAACAGCTATATTGAGAAGCTGTGGAGTATTGAGATATATTCTCTCATCAGCGGCACAGTGTGTTTGATTGTCTGATGGATCATCATTATCATCATCAACACACTGGAAGTGTGATGTATCATAGACGATAGTTGGATCAGCAGCATTTGTGATATTTCACAAAGGAAGCAGAAGTGATGCAAGTGCTATCACCTGAAATCCAGCTATAAACTTTTTAAAAAGGGTAATTTTCATATTTGTATTTGTTAGAAAATAAAATTACCCATTCACTGTAGCATATTATTTTGTTTTTTGCAAATGATTGAGTATTTTTGTATCTATTTTATATTGACAAAATAATTATTTACTTTATGAACATACATTATATCGAGGATTGGGGGCAAAGTTATACACCACGAGAAGTGACGTGGCAATATGTGTGACAGGAACGGAAGAGATCGCCACAGTCGCTCGTTCCTCACTCCTTCGCGATGACAAGAAAAAATCACAAAAAAATCACTTCTCATTTACTTCCGTGAAAAAATAAGTACAATAAGGAAATAATTTTCTTAAAAAATGTCCTTCAAACTCAAATCAAATTATCAGCCAACCGGTGACCAACCACAAGCAATCGACTCACTTGTGAAGTGAATCCAGTCAGGGAAAAACTTTCAGACACTTCTATGAGTCACTGGATCCGGGAAGACATTTACCATGGCAAATATCATCGAGAGAATTAATAAACCAACCCTCGTTATCGCTCACAATAAAACACTGGCAGCGCAACTGGCTCAAGAATTCAAAGATTTTTTTCCAGAAAATGCGGTGCACTATTTTGTGAGTTATTATGACTATTATCAGCCAGAAGCCTATATCGCAAAGACAGCAAGCTACATCGAAAAAGAAGCCAGTATCAACGAGGAAATCGACCGACTCCGTCATGCAGCGACTCAGTCACTTCTCACACGAAAGGATGTCATCATCGTCGCATCAGTATCGTGTATTTATGGTATTGGTGATGTGGCAAGCTACCAAGAGCATACACTCCTTCTCGAGGTCTGAAAAGAATACGCCATCGAGGAGGTAATCGAGCGACTTGTGGGACTCCAGTTTCGTCGATCGACCACAGATTTTGGACCTTGAATGTTTCGTGTGATGGGCGATATCTTAGATATCTGGTCGTCAGCGAGTGAGGATATCGTGCGTTGTCATTTTTTTGGAGATGAGCTCGAAAAAATCGAATACGCTGAACCAATTACATATCATAAAAAAGAAGAAGTAAAGGAGGTGCTACTCTTTCCTGCCAAGCACTTTGTGACAAGTGAAGACACGATAGAAACTATTCTCCCAAAAATCCAAAAAGAACTCGAAGAACGCATCAAATTTCTTGAATCAATTGAAAAACCAATCGAAGCAGAGCGGATCAAAATGCGAGTCGAGTATGATATGGAAATGCTCCAAGAAACTGGATATGTCAATGGAATCGAAAACTATTCGATGTATACTTCTGGACGAAATCCTGGCGATACTCCATCGACACTTCTGGATTTTTTTGGTGATGATTTTTTGACTTTTATCGATGAATCACATATCACTATTCCTCAAATTGGTGCCATGTACGCTGGTGATAAAAGCCGAAAGGACAATCTTATCGAGTATGGATTTCGCCTGCCATCAGCCCTCGAAAATCGACCACTGCGGTTTGACGAATTTGAGAAAAAAATCGGTCAAAGTATTTTTGTCTCAGCAACACCAAGTAAATATGAAGCAGAACACACACAAAATATTGTCGAACAAATTATCCGACCGACAGGACTACTCGATCCAGAAATCGCTATAAAAAACATGGAATATATGGCGGATGACCTCTCAAACGAAATTCAAAATGCTCTCCAAAAAAATGAACGAGTTCTCGTGACAACACTCACCAAAAAATCCAGTGAAGACCTCGCAAAATACCTGGCAGAAAATGGAACAAAAGTTCAATACCTTCACAGTGAGATCGATACCTTGGAGCGACTCGAAATTTTAAAAGATTTTCGTATGGGAAAGACCGATGTCATCGTCGGGGTCAATCTCCTTCGAGAAGGACTTGATCTTCCTGAGACGAGTTTTATCGGAGTCCTTGACGCCGAAAAAGTCGGATTTCTCCGGTCGAAGACTTCTCTTCTCCAAATCATCGGACGAGCCGCCAGAAATGTCCATGGACGCGTCACGCTCTATGTCAATAATCGCACTAAAGAAAGTAAAATCATACCTCTACCAATTGATTACGATACCGATTTGGCAGTTTCTCCTGCTATGAAAGAGGCTATCGAAGAAACCTACCGAAGACGAGAGATCCAGCAAAAATACAATCTCGATCACGACATCACACCGACAACTATTGTCTCAAAAATCAAGGACATCGGCATACAATCCAAAAAAGGAAAAAACCTCGAAAATATCACGATCCAAAATGAAGACAAAAAAACAGCTCTCAAAAGACTGGAGCTGGAGATGGATATTGCCAGTGCAAATTTAGAATTTGAAAAGGCAGCGGAAATTCGGGATATGATTGTGGAGCTGCGAGGAAAATAAAAGAATATATTTGCAATAATTACTTTTGTGCAATTACATAAACCCAAGGTTGTTTGGCATCTCAAACAAAAGATTGCATAGCCCGTATCTTGAAGTGATATTTTTTCATAAGCACTTCTAAATCTTTTTCACTATGATATTGAAAAAATCTATGAGGCAATCACTCTTTTGTATTTACCCATCAACTTCACTCTCAGTGTTTCATAAGAATAAAAGTAAAACCTCATTTTCTTAAGACTCGGTGTGTCTCTGTTATCGCCATATCAAGTTGTTCTCATTTTGGCATATGTACCAAACTCGCATACTGACGAACTATATCAAAAGATTCATCTTGAAAGGGGAGGTCACAGATATCTCATACAATAAAATTATCTTTTGGAATATGAGGAAAATTTTTTCTAGCAATTCGTATACATAAGTCTGAAAAGTCGACCCCAATACTCTCATAACCAAAATTCTCCTGTGCATACTGTACATCTTTCCCCGTTCAGCAACCAGCTTCAAGTATTTTTATAGATTGTTCCCTATGTGAAATATAGGTATGCAATAATTTCCAATGCTTTCTTTCGTTTGGCCGTAATTCACAATGAATTGCATCGTATTTTTCAGCGTTTGCATTATAATAATTTCTGGTTTGTTGTGCTATATGAGACATAATATTTTATATATAAAAATATTATATATAAAATATATACTCTGTCAATATATTTACTTAGATTCGGAGGGAACTACAATCTTATATATTATCTATTTCCTATATCTCTCCACCTAAGAAAGTCCTATAGATCATTCTCGAAGCTTCTGTTCTTGGAATAAGAGTCTCTGGAGAGAATTGAGTATTGGTCTTTCCTTTCATGATTCCTGCCTTTCGTAGAGATTTGATGTATGGGAGGAATTCTGAATTGTTTGGGACATCAGCGTATGGATTTTTGAGGTTTGGATTTTCTTGGAGCCTGATAGCTCTTGAGAAGATTTTAGCCGCTTCATTTCTAGTAATTGGATTATTTGGCTTAAACGTTCCATCGCTGTATCCATTGATCCATCATTGCTCGGTAGCGAATTTAATATATTCTGCATACCATTTACTTTGGTCTATATCACTGTATGGAGTATCTTTTCCAAGATAGACATACCGACAAGAGAGTGAGCGGACGAGCATTTTGACAAATTCAGCTCGAGTGATATCTTGGTAGGGACGGAATTTCTGTGTATTGATGTTTACTGCGTATGATTTATATTCTTTGAAAGTGATTCCAAGGCTTTCTTCATCTTTTTCGAGTCATCGAAACATAAGGAGAGCTCGAATATCATCGTAGAAAGGATTTGATTGATTTGCATCTTGGAGTTTGAGTTCATCTGTATCATAGACCTTTACAATTTTTGGACAAACATAGTCTGTGACGCGGTTTTGTATTGCGAAGATTTCTTGTCCATCTGGATTCTTGCCTGCTGGTATTGCCTTTGATTGGGTTGGGAGGAATCGGATATCTGGGTTTTTTGTGATTTTTATAGGATTTCATGGATTATACCCGCCACCAGGTCATACTTGAGGTCCTGTAGGATTTGAATGTACTGTTTGAGGAATGACTTTTACTGTTCTTATGACTTCTACAGCCTGATTGCCAGCACTATCTGTGACATTGTACCGAATAGTGTATTCTCAAAGAGTAGAAGTATCTACGCTTCAGGTTACAACAATATTTGAGGTAAGAATAGTATCATCATCCTCTACGTCAGTAGCATACGCTCAGAGTTCTGCGTACGTTGAATTTTGAATTATTTCAATCGTTGCATCTCATATCAGATGAATCACAGGAACATTTCAAACGACTACCTTCACTATCCTTGTAACACTACTCGTATTTCCTTGGGCATCAGTATAAGAATATGTTAAAGTATAATCTCAAACTGTACTTGTGTCTACACTTCAACTACTAGGACTAGAAATATTTCAACTTCAATCTTCTACATCAGTCCAAGTAGCTCAGGATTCTGTATATACCCCATTTTTTAAAACTTCTACAGTTGAATTTCATACAAGATTTACTACTGGAGAATTTCAAGCTACTACTTTCACTATTCTTGTTACAGTGCTAGTATTACCTGCTGTATCAGTATAAGAATATTCTAAGCTATAATCTCAAATTGTACTTGTGTCTACACTTCAACTACTAGCAATAGTAATAGTTCAATTTCAATCTACATTATCAGTCCAAGTAGCTCAAGATTCCGTATATGCCTCATTTTTTAAAACAGTGATAGGAGAATTTCATACAAGACTCACTACTGGATTTTCTTTATCAATATTTGTTACAGAGCTTGAGGTACAAGTTTCCTTATTTCATGCATTATCCTCTATCTCTACACTACAAGTAGTGTTATTTTGACTTAAAATACAAGTTCAGCTCCCTGTTGCTATTCAGCTCTCTGTATCTGTAGAACCTGTTAAACTTGCTGTTACATCCCCATTTGTTGGAGTTGTTGGATTATAAGTCCAAGTTCAACAAACTGGCTTTGTATCATCAACATTTGTTATGTTTATAGTTATTGTTGCTGTATCCGTTAAACTTCAATCACTTACCTCTATAGTAAGACTATAACTTGTTGTTGTTTCATAATCAAGATTTGTATTATCTGAAACTTTTATTTCTCAAGAAGTAGTATCAATTGAGAAAATATTATCATTATTTCAAGCTGTAATAGAGTAACTAAGAGTAGTATTTGCATCAACATCAGTTCAAGTAGAAGTTCAAACAACTGTGTTATTTGCAGAATCTTCAGCTATAGAAAAAGTTCTATCTTGAATCTCTGGAGCTTCATTTTTATCTTGAATTTGAATAGTAAACTCTTTTTCAAAGCTTCATCAATTTCCATCATCAGTTTTCACTCTTATAGAATAAGTATTTTTTGTTTCAAAATCTGGAGATTCTTTTATTTTTAATTTTCCATCACTTGTAATTTCAAATTTTGCATTATCTGTATCTCAAGCCCCAGAAACAAGAGTATAAGTGTGAGTATCTCCAGTATCTGGATCAACACTTGAAAAAACTCACAGCTCTGTATCTACTGGAGAATTTTCATCTAACAAATTATTTGAAAGTGTAATGTCTGTTGGAGCAGAATTTGGTAAATTACTTGTTCATGGAGTCGTAGGATTACAATCAGAAGTCCAATCTGAAGAACTTCAAGTTCAAGTATATGATGTTCTACAAATAGAAGTTCAAGAATTTCATACTATATTCCATCATGCTCATGAGTTTTCCCACTCTACACGATCTACTAAATTACTAGAATCATCTCTTAATTCTAAAAAATCTCAAGAATTACCAAGTCTAAAAAAAATTGATCAAGGAAGATCTAAATCAGGAACTATAGAAGGATAATTTACTTGAAAATCACTTGTTTCATTTACTATTAAATATATTCATCAAGCAGGAATATTTCATCAAGTAAAAGTATAAGTATTTGTACTTGAAGCTGTTTTTTCTGTTAAAGTCCAACCAGTTAAATCAATAGTTCCAGTTCAATTATTAAATAATTCTACCCATTCATATCTATTATCATTACCAGTTTGAGTAGGATCATATTCTACTTCATTGATTACAAGATTTGCAAATGCCGATATCGTTGCAACAAAGACACCGATCCATACTCCTACAATTCTTATAGAAAATTTTATTATTGTATCCACTGACATAGTAGTAAAATTAATTATTGCGTCCCAGTATATGCTTTTTTCATAAATAATACAAATTATTTTGTCTTTTTATATTGACAAATATTATATTATAATAATAATCAAATAGATACCTACTCTATATCTTTTCGCTCTGCTCGAATCTGTGAATCCCAATTTTTTCTATTTTCAATAGCATTTTCTGCTGCTTCTTGCTTTTCTTATGAAACGACCTGCGTATCCCAAAAAGTATGATACACATTTTCTGTTTTTAACAAATCATCGTGCCTACCGCTTGCCTCGATTTTTCCATCTTGTAAACAATAGATCACATCCGCTTTTTTGATTGTTGTCATGCGGTGCGTGATAAAAATAATAATTTTATCTTTTTGTTGTTTCAACAGCTCATTCATCACCATCAGTTCATTTTCAGCATCTAGCTGGTTGGTTCCTTCATCCATTATAAGGAGTGGCTTATCCTGCAATATCACACGGATGAGTGTCAAAAGTTGTTTTTCCCCACCTGAGAAATCATTATCATAACCAATATTTGCATCAAGCCCTTGGCGATGTTTTTTGATTTTTTTATCGAGATGAAACTTTTCTAAAAGTTCCCAAATTTTCTGATCATTTGGTGTTTTTTCAACACCGAGCAAGAGATTTTCTCGAATAGAAAACCCTTGGATAATATATGGGGTCTGACTGACGACAGAAATATTTTTTTCAAAAAATGATCGATCCAAATTACCGACACTTGTCTTATCAAATAAAATCTTTCCCTGAAACCGATAAAAAAATCCTTGCAAAAGTGAAGTAATTGTCGTCTTTCCAGCACCGTTTTTTCCAACAATTCCATAACTTTTTCCTTTCTCAAAAATCAAATCGACTCACTGCAAAATCTTTGGTGAGATCTCTTGCAGATCTTTTCGCGCCTCCTCGATAGCATGTAATTCATTTTTTTCTGCACTTCAAATTCGTGAATATGATTTGATTCTCTCCTCTATGATTTTTAGATAACGAAGTTCATATTTTGCAAATTTTGGGTATGAAAATTCTACATTTTCCAGAGAAATAGTATCGAAATTTTTTAAACTTTTTATTTTTTCCCCAGAAAGTCTTTTTTGTCCATCAGTCAAATCAAGAAATAAATCCAATTTTTTCAGATCATCAGAAAATCGATCTCGAAAGAACCGAAAAGTACGAACAAAAGAAAGGATTTGATCAATTCTTGAAATATACAAAAGCATCATTGTCATCGTACCTACTGAGGCACCAGCAAAAAATATAGAATACCCAATAAAAAGTTTCACAAGAATTTCAGTAATATTTTCGACTGAAAAAGAAAAAACAGAAAGAAATGTCTCAGATTTTTGTCGGTTTTGGATATTTGTTTGCAATTCCTTATTAAATTTTTTATAAATATCAATCACCTTCCCAAAACCACCCGACGAAATAAGGTGAATCATATTTTTAGAAATCTCTTGAGAAACAATAAAAACCTTGTGAGCATATACATAATCTTCTTCAAATTGATATTTTTGTGCTATTTTCTGACGCAGTAAGTCAATACAATATAAAATACAAGCACTTGCCATCAATACGACAAAAATCCAAGGATTAATCAGTGAAATCACTCAAAGAATCCCAATAATTGTAAAAATATGAGTGATCATATCTCCAATAAACATTCTCATATGCTCTCAAACAAAATCTGATTTTCAAAGGATTTCATTGATAAATTTCATATTTTTCGCATTGAGAAAGGCTCAAAATTCTATGTATCGCAACCTTTGATACAATAATGCAGCATAAGCATTTTGATGGAGAGCAAGATAAAATTTTTCGACAAACTCTATAAAACTTTGAAGTATTTTTTGCAAAAGTCGAATCCCAAAAATAATACACAAAATCACGAGAAAAATACGAAAACTATCAAGATAAATAAATCCAAACAGTTGTTCATTTTTTTCAACCATTTGATCCATTTCCATCTTCGCGAAAATCGGCAATACTACATAAAAAATTCCCTCAAGGATCTTTCATAAAATGAATATATAAAATATTTTTTTATGGCCTTTGAAGGAATCAAAGATGAATTTGAGTGGACGAGTATATTGCGTAAACATTTGAAGAAAATTATATATCCTAGTACATACACTTTATAAACTCAATAATACAAAATATTTCTAAAAAAGCAAGTCAAACTAATCTATATCTTTTCGCTCTGCCCGAATCTGTGAATCCCAATTTTTTCTATTTTCAATAGCATTTTCTGCTGCTTCTTGTTCTCATTTTTTCTTACTCGTCCCCTTTCATCGTCAAATAACAGTGTCATCAAGTGTTACGATGATAGCATAGGTTTTGTTATGATCCTGTCCGATTTCTTTTTCGAGCGTGTAGACAGGAAGAATACCCCAGATTTGCTGGGTGAGTTCTTGTAGATATGATTTTGGGTCAACATAGAGTCCCTGTCGCAAAATATGCGGAAGTGTCGAGTATATATTTTTTGCAATCCACTTTTTTGCAATCTCAAAACCACTATCAAGGTACAAAGCTCCAATAATCGCCTCAAGGGTATTCGCGAGGATATATGGATTTTTGTGTCCCTCAGCATTGTACTCTCCACGAGAAAGCTGGATAGCGTCATAGAGGCCCAATTTTTGGGCAATATGAGCAAGGTTTTTTCATCGCACGAGCGCTGAGCGAATATCTGTCATTTCTCACTCTTGTTTGTCTGGAAATTCGTGATAGAGAAACTCTGTGATTACAAGTTCAAGAACAGCGTCTCAGAGATATTCAAGACGCTCATTTGACTGTGAGGTATCCCTATTTTTTGATTCATTAAGCGAAGATCGGTGAACACAGGCAAGATAAAAAAGCGATACATCTTTTGGTGTAATATTAATAGCATCAAGGAGTGAGGCAACTTGAGCTTGAAATTCTTTTTTTTGAAATCGAAGTGAAGTTCGGGACATAAGAAAGATTTAGGAAAAGAAGTGATACGAAATCGGTTTTGAATTTTCATATTTTTCTCGATCTTTGAGAAAAGCCGAGAGAACACCATGGATAAAATTTTTCCCATGAGAATC
This sequence comes from Candidatus Altimarinota bacterium, assembly GCA_002747975.1. GTDB lineage: Bacteria > Patescibacteriota > Gracilibacteria > BD1-5 > UBA2023 > GN02-873. Next base: position 33,616 of record PDRA01000024.1, read on the forward strand.
AGAGTATTTTTTGGCAAGTTCAATTGCCTCATTGACAGATATTTTTGTATTTATATCATCTTCTTTCCAGTACAAAATCTCTGCAAGCGCAATAAGCAAAATGCAAACATGGACTCTTGGCATTGTTTCAATCTCAAACTTTGGCGCCAGTCCATGAATAATCGAGAGAAGGTGATTCTCATTCTCTTTGACAGATTGTAATATATATTCAAGATACTTTTTATCGATTGTTTTCAAAAAAGTATCGTCAAAATAGACATCATCTCATTGGAAATGGGGACTTTCTCATTGGTACGAACGAGCATAAAGAAGAGAAAGCAGGTACTCTCTCGTATGACGGCGAGAAATCATAAATCCAAGAAAATAAAAGTGCTAAAAAATGAGAGAATTATAGAGAGAACTTCTATTCCCTCTATTCACAATATTTACATATTTCTGAAGTAAACATACTCTCAGAAATACAACAAATACTACGAATATACTAAGCTCGAATCAGCTTAGCTTTTTTTGATTTTGATTTCACTTTGAGAACTTTTCGTCCTTTGTATTCTCCAGTGATTGGAGAAGCAAAATGAGAACGTCCAATCGCTTCACCTTTTTTGTCATATTGAAGCGCTGAAGCAAGATTTTCGAGGCGCTCTGCATTGATACGGAGCCAAGCAGCATATCGTTTTCGTCCTCGTACTCGTGAGAGTGATTTTTTTGAAAAAGTCATAATAAAATAGGGTAAAAAAAAGAGAAAAAGTATCGAATGAACTATTGTACATTGACATATATATCTCGATACACTCGACCATCAAATCGAGTTCGTCGTTTTTCTTGAAATGAAACGGTACCATCTTGTGTTGCAAAGAGTGTATAGTCGTTTCCTTGAGAGACGCCATTTCCTGGCCAAAAAGTGTTTCCTTTTTGTCGGACAATAATGTTCCCAGCGACAGCTGGTCGTCCACCATAGATTTTGACACCAAGTCGTTTCGCGACCGAATCTCGACCATTGGCGGTCGAACCCATTGCCTTTTTGTGAGCCATAATTGGTAATGATTAGTTGTAAATAAAATGTTATTGTAACAAGTTGTTAAATAAAAATTCAAGGTTTTTTAGATCATTTTTCATAAAAATGATCTAAAAATGAATTTTATCGATTGTTCGCAAATCGAGCAAATGCTTTATTGGCTTCTGCCATTTTATAGACATCAAGTTTTTTCTTGATGGCAGTTCCTGTTTCTGTTGCTGCATCGATAATTTCTTGAGCGAGAAAATGTGGAAAGTCTTTTCCTTTTTTCGATCGAGCTGCTGCTAGTATCCATCGTGATGCAAGGGCAAATTGACGACCAGCTGGTACATCCATAGGAACTTGATAAATAGAACCTCCGACTCGTTTTGGTCGACATTCTACTTTTGGCAGAACATTATCCACCGCTTTATCAAAGAGATCTTCTGGATTCGTATATCCTTTTTCACGAAGAATATCAAATGTATTATTGATCATCTTATATGAAAGGGTTTTCTTCCCATTTTTCATAAGATAGTTGACGAATTTCTGAAGACGCTCATTTTGTGTAGTAAATGATACACTTCCTTTAGTACTCATAGAGATTAAATTGTATTACAAGATAAAAATATTATTTTTTCGGTTTTTTTGCTCCATATCGAGAACGAGATTGTCCTCGATTTTCAACTCATTGACAGTCGAGAACTCCACGTTCGATATGATATCGAACACCTGGAAGATCCTTAACACGACCACCTCGAACCATTACAACAGAGTGCTCTTGAAGATTGTGTCCTTCACCACCAATATATCCAATAACCTCTTGTCCATTCGTAAGTCGGATTTTTGCAACCTTTCGAAGGGCAGAGTTTGGTTTTTTTGGTGTGCTGGTATACACTTTCAAGCAAACACCTCGTCGCTGTGGAGCAGCAAGTTGAGTCGTTTCTTTTTTGAGAGTATTTTTGTTGAAATGAAGAGCTGGAGACTTACTCTTTCGAGTTTTGTCTTTTCGTTTTGAACGAACCAGTTGACTAATAGTAGGCATATAAAGAGAGAATAATAAATACAAAAATTAACGTTTTGACCAAGATGGAGATTTTCGGGCTTTTTTGAGTCCTGGTTTTTTTCGTTCGACCTTTCGAGCATCTCGAGTAAGGAGTCCTGCTCATCGAAGTGCTCCCTTGAGATTCTCATCAGAGACAAGAAGTGCACGAGCCAGTCCATGCTTGATAGCATCAGCTTGGGCTGACTGTCCAGAACCAGAAACTTTGACCTCAAAATACACGCTGTCAAAAACGCCAGCAATTTTAAGTGGAGAATAAAACGTATGGAATAGATCTGATCGAGTGATGTACTCATCAACCGGTTTTCCATTGATATTCGAAGTTCCTTTTCCTTTGTAGAGTCGAACTTGGGCTACTGCAGTTTTTCTGCGTCCTACTGCATATGTATATTTTTTCGTTGCCATAAAATAAATAAAGATTAAAATGTGATAACTTCTGGTTTTTGCGCTGCAAATTTGTGGTCACTTCCAGCGACAACTTTGAGTCGTTGCATCATAGCATCTCGAAGCTTATTTTTTGGAAGCATTCCAGAAATTGCATGTTCTATGATATGTGTTGGATTTTCTGCTCGCATTTTTGTAAGTGGAGTCTCTTTGAGTCCACCCATATATCCAGAGTGAGTTCGGTAGAGTTTTGCTGATTCTTTGTTTCCAGAAACTCGAATTTTTTCAGCATTGATCACAACAACATACGCACCATTATCAATGTGCGGTGTATAATCAACACGATCTCTTCCTGAAATAAGAGAAGCAATTTGAGTTGCGAGTCGACCAAGTGTTTGACCTTCTGCATCAACCATAAACCATTTTCGGTCTTTCGAGTGAATTTGTTTTGAAATAAGAGTTTTCATATGAAAAATAATTAAATAAGTTCGATTTTTACAAGAATAGCCCCGTCACCATCTCGATTTTTAATGGGAGTTATTCGAGTGTTTCCAGAAGTATTTTTTGTTTTTTTCCCAAATTCAAGTGCTGCTTTTCCAGCTTTTTGAGAGAATACATTTGGAGTAATCAATCGGATTTTGTTGTAGTCGGTATGTTCGCTTTTTGCAATTGTAACAAGAGTATCTACAACTGGAATGATAGCCTCAGCACGTTTTTTTGTTGTGGTAATTCCACCGTGTTCAAAAAGAGCCGTTACGAGGTTTCGTACTACGCTTTTTCGATGTGCCTTGTCTTTTCCATTGAAATGGAGATGTTTTTTAATTCTGTGGCGCATAATTTATAGAGAAATAATGAAAAGTAAATGAAAAATAAGGTTTAATCGTCTCCAAGAAGCTTGAGTCCTCGTCCTCCAAGGGCTTCTCGTACTTCTGTCATGGCTTTTTTCCCAAATCCTTTGATAGAAGAAAGCTTTGCTTCTGTACATTTTGTAAGTTGTTCGATTGATTTGATTTCACCGTTGACGAGAGCATTGAGAGTTCGAGGTGAAAGTCCCATGATTTCGATTGGAGTGTAGGTTTCTTTTTCAAGATCTGCCTTGACTTCTTCTTTTTCTCGTTCGATCACTTGCTTGATGTCAGCGATGAATTCTCCATCAAGTTGAAGAGAATCTTCGTTGAAGAGAGCAAAGTATGACTCGAGCATTTTTCCAGAAAATTTCATCACATCAGATGGGCTCATGACACCATTTGTTTTGACAGTGATATTGAGCGCATCAAGGTTGGTGATTTCTCCGTATCGAGTATTTTCTACTTCGTATTTTACATTGAGAACTGGAGAGAAGTTTGCATCAACAATAAGAACTTCTGGGTCTTCTTCAATTCGTTTGAGGTCTTCTATACTCGTATATCCAACATTTTTTTCAATTCGGATTTGAGCCTTGAAGCTCATATCGTTATCAATACTTGTGATATAGAGATCTGGATTGAGGATGTTGATCCCTCATACAGGTGTAATGTCTCCAGCAGTAACTGGTCCAGTCCCCTTTTTTTCGAGAGTAAGCCACTCAATTCCAGAATTTGACTTCTCGACGATAAGTCCTTTGAGATTGAGAAGAATATCGAGAACAGAATCATGAATTCCTGGAAGTGTTGCGTATTCATGAGAGATACCTTCTATTTTAACACCAGTTACTCGTGTCCCTGGAATAGAAGAGAGCATCACTCGACGAAGCGAGTTTCCAAGAGTGACTCCATAGCCATTTGGAAGCGGTTCTACTGTGAAAATAGCTTCATTTTCATTGATAGCTTTTTTGAAAATTTTTGGAACTCAGATGACAGTATGTATAATATGCATAAAAAAGATAACGAAAAAAACTAAAAAACTGGAAAGCGATTATTTTGAGTAGAACTGGATAATTCGTGGAATGTCTATCATTTTATCAAAATCACTTTTTTCTGGAAGAGCGGTAATAGTAATGGTAAGATTTTTTGGATCTACATCCATCCACTTTACACTGGTAAGTGAAGCTTCTTTATTTTTTTGAGAAAATTCACTAAATTCATCAATAAGAGTCTTATAGAGAGGAGATTCTTTCATTTTTTCTTTGAGAGAAATCACATCTCAGATTTGTACTTGATATGATGGAATGTTTTGTTTTTTTCCGTTTACAAGGAAATGAGAATGATTGACTGTTTGTCGAGCTTGCATAATAGTACGAGCAAAATTTGATCGTAGAATCACATTATCAAGACGAAGTTCAAGCATTCGGATCATTGCCTCACCAGTCGTAACATCAGTAATTTTTGTTGCTTTTTTATAGTATTTTACAAATTGCTTTTCTGAAACATGATACTGTCGTTTTGCAGCCTGTTTTTTTCGAAGCTGCATACCATATTCAGAGAGTTTTCGTCCTCGTTTTACTTGACAATTATTGTTTTCGAGGTTGTATTTTTCTGTCCCAAAAAGGTTGTAGCCTTCTCGTCGACAGAGTTTCATTTTCGGTCCAGTATGACGCATAAAAATAAAATTTTAATAAATAGGAATTTTGATACAAAGTATTAGAGCTTTCGCACTTTTCGTTTTCGGCAACCATTATGAGGAACCGGAGTAACATCATAGATAGCCAGAAGTTCTACATCGTTTTCGAGGATACCTCGAATCGCCTGTTCTCGACCAGCTCAAATACCTTTTACGTAGACGTGTGCTCGCTCAATAGAGTGCAGTGATTTTGCCTTTGATACAGCATTTTCACTCGTAATCTGTGCTGCATATGGAGTCGCTTCACGAGCTCCCTTAAATCCAGAGCTTCATCCTGTTGCCCAAGTGAGAACCTCACCTTCTGGTGAAGAAACGACAACATGAGTATTATTGAGAGTAGCAGTAATAGAGATGGTAACCTCTGGCACAGTTCGTCGAGTTTTTTTCGAACGGCGGAGTGTTGCTTTTGCCATAAAATAAAATTATATAATGAGAGTAAAAAAATAATTATTTTTTCTTATTTTGGATAGTAACTGCTCGACCTTTTCGAGTACGAGCATTTGTTTTGGTTCGCTGCCCTCGTGTTGGAAGACGTTTTCTGTGTCTGCTTCCACGGTAGGTACCAATATCTTGAAGGTTCTTAATGTTTCCAGTTACTTCTCGTCGCAGATCACCTTCTATTCGGTATTTTTTGAGAACTTCACGAATTTTATCAAGTTGTTCCTCAGAAAAATCTCCCATCTTTGTTTCGTGTGGAAGCTTTACTTCATCGAGAACCTGAGCAGCAATCGATCGCCCAATACCATATACATATGTAAGAGAAATTACAGCATGTTTATGATCGGGGATATTTACACCAGCTATACGAGCCATAAATTAAAAAGAAATAGAAAAATAAAATTAAAATTGGATATTTTTTTAAAAAAAATTACCCCTGTCTTTGTTTGTGTTTTGGGTCAACCGAGCAAATCACTCGTACTGTCCCTTTTCTGCGTATAACTCTACAATGTGGACACATTGGTTTTACAGATGGTCAAACTTTCATAATATTCGATGAATGAATAAGTAAATTGATACAATGAGAATATCTTGTATACAAAAATTATACAAGAAATGCCTATTTTTTGTTTTTTGCACCTCTATTTGCTCCTGGTTTTCCAGAGCCTTTATAGGATTGTTTTTGAGTTTGTTTGCGAAATACGATGCGGCCGCGGGTGAGATCATATGGTGTCAACTCTACAACCACACTATCTCAAGGAATAAGTCGAATAAGATGTTTTTGCATCTTTCCACTTACATACGCTCGAATAACCATATTTGAGAAGTCTTCTGGAAGCTCTACCTCAAAAATAGCTCATGGAAGGGCTTTAAGGACTTTCCCTTCAACTTCGATTTTATCGTCTTTTGCCATACAAATTCAAAAACTTATTGCTAATACAAATAATAAAGCTCGCTTAGTATATAAAAAAAGAAATAAAATGCAAATTTTTTTAAGAGAAAAATATTTTTATAGATTTGCAAGGGAAAACCCAGTGAAACATATTTGTATACGATGCAATGAAAATAAACAAAAAAATAGCTTCTAGAATTTATGAGTAGGTAGCAAGATCTTTTTCAATATCTTGTATCTTTCCTTTTATGCGTCAAAGGATTGAACTCACAATTCTTCTACAAGGAAAATCGAGATTTTCAAGAGATTCTAGCTGAGTTATCATCTGCGATGATGTCTCCATTTCTCTTTGCACCCATCGTACAAAAGCCTCTGAATTCCACACTTGGACAGGATCTTGCATAAGAGACTTCAAATTAAAACCACAATTATCAAAGACTTCTTTTGGTATATTGATAATTCATTTAGGAATCTCATGTTCAAAATCACACAAGGCATATATTTTTCACTGTAAGAGTCCAAGATCATAGATATCAGCTTCTCTATTTTTTGAAGGAATAATTTTTCGATATTTTGGAACAATCTTAAAAGGAAGTGGAGCATTAAATCACATAAGAGCAATATTGATAGAATTTCGAAAGGTTTCTCTATAGAGCTCATCAAGCTCTTTCTGGGGAAATATTTCCTGCTTGTTTTTCCGGTTATAATCTTTTTCTATAGCATTGAGGTATTCAATGAATTCTTTTTCTACGCTATCATTTGGTCATTTTACAAGATTGAGTTTTTGTATGGCTGTCTTAAGCGTATATCAAATTAGATCTTCATAACCCCCCCCTCTATTACTTGTATCATTTTTTCTTTGAGATCAATAAAATTTGTGTATCCATCTATATGCTGTATATCTCAATCTACGAAATCATCAACCCATCGAAAAAAAGAATAGGCATATTTCAAATTTGGCAAAAGAAAATACACAAGCTCTCATTTATACTTGTGAAAATCCCTAGAGAGCAAAATGCCATGAATCTCAAAAGGCACAAAAAAATTGTAAAAAGCAAAATGCTTATCTATCTTTTTTTCCATTAAATTACACATAAAACAAGGAAGTCAATCCAATTGAATTTTACGTACATTATGCGGAAGTCATGTCATTATGCTCTATAAATAGAAATAAAATATATTTTATTTTCTTTCTACCATTTTATAAAATTCCATTGTATCTCAAACTTCGACTTTGACATCTCATTTGAAGTTGATACCGCATTCTTCTTCTGCTTCTACTTCAGGAACATCAAGTGGTCATTTTTTGAGATTAGCAACTTCACCAGAGCCTACCTTGTGATTTTCTCGGATTACACGGATTTTTGCTTTGTTTTCGATTTTTCATTCATCGACACCCAGACCAACAATCATCATTTCATTATTTTTTCCTGTATAGAAGATAGCCTTGACAGTTGCAGTTCCAAGTTCGAGCTCTTCCATCTTGAGATCAACCATCCCTGTGATAATTGCTTCGACTTTTTCGATAATATGATAGATAACTTTTTTGTTGATAAATTCTATTTTGGATTGTGAAAGTGCTGATTTTGCCTGAGCAACCACTCATACATTGTAGGCAATCAAAAGCGCCTGAGAAGTACCAGCCATCATCACATCAGACTCACTGACATCTCCCACAGCAGCGTGGATAAATGTGACCTGTGTTTCATTGGTCGAAAGTTTTGAGAGAGAGGCCTTGAGCGCTTCGAGTGAACCACCTGAATCTGTCTTGAGGACAATTTTGAGTTGTTTGAGAGCTCCTGACTTAAGGCGAGACATCAGCATATTAAGTGATGCGCCTTCAAAAGCATGAATCGATTTTGTATTTTTTGCAAGAGCGTATTCTTTGGCGCGATTCGTAGCAATATCTGCCGATGAAACCACCTGAAGAATATCACCACCCTCGACTACTTCCGAAAGTCCAGTAATTTGCACTGGTACACTTGGACCAGCTTCATCAATATTTTTTCCATTAAAATCCTTGAGAGTTCGAACCTTTCCACTGGCGCCAGCACAAACAATATGATCAGATTTTTTGATAGTTCCTGTATTGACAAGAATAGTCGCTGTTGATCCTTGTTTTGGATCCAAATTCGCCTCAATAACGGTCGCAATAGCAGGACGATTTGGGTTAGCCTTGAGTTCAAGTATTTCAGATTGAAGGACAATCATCTCAAGAAGCTGATCAATACCCAAACCGGTGTGAGCTGATACTGGCACAACCACAGTCTCTCCTCCCCAGTCTTCTGGTTGGAGTCATTGCTCCGCCATTTGCCCTTTTACAAGATCAACATTTGCTCACTCTTTATCCATTTTATTGACCGCGATAATAATCGGCACTCATGCTTCTTTGGCGTGGTTAATTGACTCGATAGTTTGTGGCTTCATTCCCTCATCAGCGGCGACAACGATAACAGCAATATCGGTTAATTTGGCTCCACGAGCTCGCATAATAGTAAAGGCTTCGTGTCCAGGAGTGTCGAGAAAGGTGATTTTTGTTCCATTTTTTTCGACTTGATAGGCTCCAATTTTTTGAGTAATTCCTCCCGCCTCTCCAGAGGCCACTTGAGATTTTCTAATATAATCAAGAATAGAAGTCTTTCCATGATCGACATGTCCCATCACAGAAATAATCGGTGATCGAGGTTTGAGATTCTCAGGCTCATCTTCTTTGAGGAGGTCTTCGATATTTCCATCCATAAGATCCGTGACAGCAACATCTTCAGAAATTTCTTTGATTATCTTGATATCAAAAGCTTCTCCAATAAGGAAGCAAGTATCAAAATCAATTTGCGCATTGAGATTGACAAGTACTCCATTTTTCATGAGTTCAGCTATAATTTTTGCAACTGGAATACCAATTTTATCAGAAAATTCTTTGACCGAAATGACATCTCCAATAGAAACTTCTTGTCCAGTACGATCCACAAGAATCTGCTTAACATCTTCAACTGATTTTTCTTTTTTCTTGACGGTCTTGTGTGAACGGCGAAATGATCCATCATCCATCTCTCCACCAACACTTTTGATGCGTCTTTTTCTTCCTTCTTCTCATCGATATTTTTTCTTGCCCTGCTTTTTGGTTCCATCTCGAACTGGATCCCCAAAACCAATATCACGCTGAAAAATCGGCTTCGAATCATCTCGCAGTCTTGTTTTTTTCTGGGTTCATGAATCTGTTTCTTGGGCTGTGTGAGGCTTTCTTCGTTGTCTTTTTTTGTGCTCTCGACGCTCCTCTTCTGGTGTTTTCATAACTGGCCTATGCTCAAGAGGCTTGAATTCACTCGATGAAGCCCCAAAAGAAATAGCTGGTTTTTTATTTGCATCTTTCTTGGCCTCTTGTTTTCATATGACTGACCGCAAAAGCCCCTCACTGGCATGCTCTCGCTTGACAAGTCGTACTTTTGACTTTGTTTCTTGCTTCTTTTCTTGATCTAAAACATCTCATTTTTTCTTTGGTTCAGGAGCTTTTGTCTCATCTTTTTTCTTTACAGATTTGAGAACTGGCTTTTTTTTGAGAACTGGCTTTTTGAGTTTGAGAGGTTTTTTCTTGGTCTCTTTTTGCGTATTATCCTGCTTGTTTTGCGTATTATCCTGCTTGATATTTGCATAATAATCATCTTGATGGTTGTCTTTTGGGTTTGACATAGAATAAAATTAATAGGAAAAAGCGCAAAGTAAGAATAGATTCCTCATTTGCTATTGATACTAAATCGACACCAGAATATGAAAAAAAATGATTTTGTCAATGAGAAAGGAACTTTTTGAGAAAAGTAATATTTTTATAAAATAAATATATGTTTTGTCAATTAGAAATACATACAATATACTAAAATGTTTTGACAAAATGCTACAAAATATGCTATGCTACCTGTGTATTTTATTTTTCTTATTTATACTGCTATGTATACCCGAACACAGATACGAAGCTTTTTTGCTTCTGTTTCAATTGGAGCCTTGATAACTTTGATGGCTCTCTTCTTCACATGAAGCATATTGACCGCTTCTGCACAAGTTACCCTCTCGAATGCTGTCATTGAGGAAAATACACCATATGGAAGTCTGGTGGGAACTTTTTCAACTGGGTGACTCGAGGCTTCATCTTGAAATGATGAAGACAAGTTTGTACTTTCAGGAAGTAATCTCTATACGAAATTTATTCCGGACTATGAAGCGCCAATTGATTTTGGAGGAACGCCACACGATAATAGTTATGTATATAATGTCAAACTTCCTTTTCATACCGTCGATGTAACAGCGGGATATGATGCATATGCAGCTCTTCAGGCTGATGGATCAATTATAGCTTGGGGAGTTTCAAACTGGGGTGGATCATGAGCGCCCACTGGAACTGGGTACACAAAAATCTATTCAAATGGGCATGCTTTTGCGGCTCTCAAAAATGATGGGTCGATTGCGGTGTGGGGAGCTTCGTGGGCATGAGGACAGTGAACACCGACTGGAACCGGGTATGTAGAGATTTATACGAATGCACAAGCATTTGCTGCTCTCAAAGATGATGGATCAATTACAGCCTGGGGAAATGTAAATAATGGTGGATCATGAGCTCCAACTGGAACGGGATATACAGAAATATATTCAAATAATGGGGCTTTTGCGGCTCTCAAAGATGATGGATCAATTGCAGCTTGGGGAAATGCAGATAATGGTGGGCAATGAGCTCCGACTGGAACTGGGTATACAGAAATATATTTCAATTATTGAGTTTTTGCGGCTCTCAAAGATGATGGATCAATTGCAGCTTGGGGAAATTTAAATAATGGTGGGCAATGAGCCCCGACTGGAACTGGGTATACAAAAATATATTCAAATTATTGAGCTTTTGCTGCCGTCACTACTGATGGATCGATTACAGTCTGGGGAAACGCTCAGTATGGTGGGCAATGAGCTCCGACTGGAACTGGGTATACAGAAATATATTCGACAGATAGAGCTTTTGCTGCCGTCACTACTGATGGATCGATTACAGTCTGGGGAAATTCAAATTATGGTGGGCAATGAGCTCCGACTGGAACTGGGTATACAGAAATATACCCAAATCGAGCTGCTTTTGCCGCCCTAAAACCCGATGGATCGATTACAGCCTGGGGAAATTCAGGCAACGGTGGATATTGAGCGCCGACTGGAACGGGATATACAAAGGTTTACTCTAATGTCCAAGCCTTTGCAGCAATAAAAGATGATGGATCGATTACAGCCTGGGGAAATGCAAGTAATGGTGGATATTGAGAGCCGACCGGAACTGGGTATACAGAAATATATTCAAATAATGGGGCTTTTGCGGCTCTCAAAGATGATGGATCAATTGCAGCCTGGGGAAATGCTCAGTACGGTGGATACTGAGCGCCGGACGGAACAGGATATACGAAATTATATCCATCCAGCTCTGGGTTTGCTGCTACCAAAGATAATGGAGATACTCTATCTTGGGGACAACAAATGTGAAGCTGGAACAAACTCGAGAAAGAGGTAGCAGAATTTATTATTACCATCACTGACAGCCAAAATGAACCAACCATACGAGACAACCGAACTTCAGACCTTCCAAATATATTCCAAAATACCCTCGAAGATGGCGACCCTATTGGAACCCTTGTTTCTCCATTTGAACATACAAACTCATACTATGAATTTGTAACTGGAATCGGTGCCGAAGATAACAGTCGATTCTCTATCGAAAATGCTCCTGCACAAACAGGAACTGGTCTCCTTAAATCAAATTTTGTGCCTGATACTGCTAATCCAGTTGACCTGGGAGATACTCCAGGAAACAATACCTACAGCATACGAGTCAAGAGAAATCTCTATGATTCTCCAATGATTGATGAATACAAAATATATAAAACTGGAAGTGGAACACCGGCAATAATAGAAGCCTATAATCCCCTATTTACACCGGGGTCAAGCATGAATTTTTCAGGAGGAATAATTTGAGGATGGTCCGAATATAGTCAAACTCTCAGTCTCGATGCCAGTGGAAATCTCTCGATTCCAGAGTACAGCTGGAGCTTCAATATATGAGCAGGAGATATAGAAATCGGAACAGGAACTGCAATAACAAAAATGTATCCAAGTGGCACTACTTATCAAATAAGATGAGTCTATTTCAAAAAAGTAACCACAAATGAAGTTTACGTTATAGAACTTTGATATCAGCGTTACATCAATGAATGGGAACTTGTAGATGTACCTCCGGTACTTCGATATGTTGATACCATTCCACCAAATGAGGCACCATTTATCATCGAAATTAATTGAGATACTGCAGAACCTCTCACTCTCACCTACGATGCCAATGGAGGAACTGGAACAATGGCAGATGAGACACATGAATCAGGTGCTGTGTTTAATTTGACTGCTAATGCCTTTACTCGAAATGGATATTCATTTGTAGGATGGAATAGTCAGGCT
>PDRA01000007.1 GCA_002747975.1 Candidatus Altimarinota bacterium
AAGAATTGATGCAGTCGTACTTTTTCCATGAGAACCCGCCACTGCAATTCACTTTTTTGCATTAAACACCTCTGCAAGCGCAATAGGATACGGAATATGAATAATATTATTCTCTTTTGCAAATTTGAGTTCTCTGTGATTATAAATCTGCTCTTCAACCGGAAGATCTGGCTTGGTGATAATAGCCTCAGAATAGATAATTCGAGTGGTATTTGATGGAATTGCATCTGGATTTTCTCAGATAAAAATTTTGAATCCTTCATCTTGAAGCTTTCGGATCAGGTCACTTTCTGTTGAATCTGAACCCGAAATTGAATATCAAAAACTGGCATAATATCGAGCCAATCCAGAAACTCCAATTCATCAAATTCCTATAAAATGTATATTTGATGATTTCATAATTTTATCTTCTTGAATAGTCGTTAATAGCGTCTTTACTAGCGTCTTTTACTGCCTCTTTTATATCTTGTACATAATCTGTCATCTGCGATTTATATTTTTCTGTAAACTCTTGTACTGACTGATCAAGTTGTTCCATGAGGAAATCTCAAATTGGAGAGAGAATTTTTTGAGGGTAAAAAATAATCAAGAAGATAATCCCCCAAAAAATAATTCGCTTTACCCATGTAAAGAAGATACTCCACCTTCTGCGAGATTCTTGTTTTTGTAAGATTTCATATATTTCTTGAATTTGTTCTTGTGTGTTCATATCAAAAAAAGTTATTTAGAAAAAATCTGTAATATGGCTGGTACTATCAATGATAAAATCAAGGTGATGACAACGATGTAGACTACAATTTTTCTCATAAAAAATATTGTAAGAAAATAAGTACAAAAAAATAATATATATTCCCTTGTGCCTATTGTCTTGGGAAGAGGGTGTTCCTCTCTGGCTGAATGCAAGAGAGGAACGAATTTTGCCTCTTATTGTTCAACAGATACACTGTTTGCGTCAATTTTAACACTTCCCTTTGGGCTATCAACCTCGACAGTACCTGGTTTTACCATAACATCAGAATCAGAAGTATCCACTGAAACAGATGTTTCATCCATATCTATACTTGTATCAGTCGCATCGTCTTCGTATGGCATAGGACTTTTAAGTGCTTTTTGGAACTCATCAGCTGGCACAAAATCAGTTGGGAATTCTACTTTTTCATTTGTTTTCTCTTCCTTTCCATGAGTGACGAATTCAAACATAAAATCTTTTACCATTTGTGCCTGTGGTGAATCTTTCATTTGATCAATATTTATATTGATAGAATCAAGAGAAAGAGCAAAGATTTCTTTTCCAAGACCCAGTCCGATATTTCCAGTCACATCTCAATCCATTCCAGCTGACTCTGGCGGAGTAAGAGTAAGTTTTCCTTTCATGATATCATCTTTTGGATCTTTTGTATGGATTTCAAGTTTTCCTGCCTCTTTTATGTCAGCAACAAGGTTAAATGTTTGGGCTGTTTCATTTTTTGATGTTCCATCAAATGTGACCTGAGCCTGTGTTTCATCCATAAGAGTCACTTTCATAGCTCCATCAAATGCATTATTTTCGTTTTTATACTTTGCTGTAATATTCAGTTTTTCTTCTGGAACATCGAGATCCATCATAAAGTGTGAAAGTTTTTTGTCTTTTATCGCAAACTCAACATGAGATTTGAAAACCTCGTTTTCTCCCTGTTTTGCAAATGCATCAACCTTATGTGTATCATTTTCTTTTTTCATATTAAATCCTGCCTTCACTTCGTCTGGAGCATCCATATCAATCGTCATCATATTTTTGTCTGTTTTGAGCGTGATAGTTCATTTTCCTGATACTTTATCATCTATTTCGGCCTTTCCATCAAGGAAAAGGTGATTTTTTGTATCAAATGTAAGCGTGAAATTTGATATTTTATTGGCTTCTTCAATATCTTTTTTGAAATTTTCCTCATCTTCTTTTGTCATCTCTGCATCTACATCAAGTCGTTTTGTGAGTTTTTTTGCAAGAGCAATCATATTCTCTGCATCAAGCTCAACCTCAAAAGTATTTTTTGTTCCATCAATTTTCGCTTCTCCTTTTGCTTTGAAAATTGGATACTGTGTGAGCATCTCTTTGATTTCTTTCTCTGTGAGAGAGAAGAGTTGCTTCATAACTTTTGCCACTTCTTCGTCTTGCTGTCCATTTGGAAGTTCAACCCATTTTCCTTCATATTTTTTGAAGTTATCCATCATAGAAGCCATTGACTCTGGGAGTTCGATTCCTTTGAAAGATGCAAAAGTTTGCAATGGAGATTGAATGATAGCAAGTTCCTGAACCTTAGCATTGATACTATCTATCATTGCAGACTGTAAATTTACACTGACATCAGAAAATACAACTTTGGATTTAAGTCCGTTTGCAAGTGCTGAAATTTTCATAGCTGCATCAAGACTTCCGAACTGACCAGCTTTTACTACAAGCTTCATATCTCATGATGCTTTTTTTGGAGCAAACATCTCATCAATATTGAGAATAGCTTTTGCTTCATTCCACTGAGCTGTCATGTAGGCTCCGTAGAGAGACTTGAAGTCTCCAGCCTTCACTGATACTTCTGCTTGTCCATTTGGACCAGTATCTTTTGGCGTATCTGAATTACCACCTTTGTCCATGCCTGGAAGTGTACAGCTGGCTGCAAATACACTCGTCAAAAAGAGTATAAAAAGTTTTTTCATATAAAAAAATTAATAAATAAAGCACTCTCAATTATAAGCATTCTCGAAAAAAATCAAGAGATTTTTTGACTTATTGAGTTTCTTTACAAGAAAAATGAACATCCAAAAAACACTCTCTTCTACGAATATACCCAGAAACAATACTATTTTTGATGATATATCAACTAAAAATGAGGATGCTCTTATTTTCTGAGTCTTTTAAGAAGACACCTAATACGAAAATTGTAATCTTCTTCTATTTTTAGTGTTTTGGAATAATATTTGGATCGCAAAATTTTTAATTGGTTCATTTTTTCTTCTATTTCTGGAAATTGGTCTACGTGTTGTAAAATATACTGATCTATATGCTCAATATCACGATACTAATCTTGAGATTGTATATGATCAATAGCTCTGTTGATCTCTCAAACGAGAATCTGCCCTTCAGCTTCAAAATCTTCGTCAGCCTTTTGAAGTCTTGCGTTCATATTTTGAGATATTTTTTCTCGTATTCGAGGAGAAAGGTACATACTAGAGAATTTGGTTTAAAAAAACAAGAATGCTCATTGTATACTTTTTGAGTAAAAGTCAATTTTCTTTTGCAGAGAAAAATACTTACAAATGTATATGAGTTTTTCATCGTATCAAAAACTTTACATTTCAACAAAAATGGATATACTTGGGACTGCTTTTATTTTTTTACAACATTCAAAATCTATGGCAAATATAGATCACGCACCGAGCAAATATATGCTCAATCTTCTCCATGTCCTTCCAGCTTTCGTCGAATGAGAGGAAGACCGCATCAATACAATCGTAGAGCTCAACTCTATGACAATCAACAAATACGAAATCATCACAGAAAGTGGGCAACTCAAGCTTGATCGAGTTGGATATTCATCACTTGCTTATCCTTTTGCTTATGGAGCGATTCCATGTACTTGGGATGAAGATGGAGATCCTCTTGATGTCGAGATTGTCGGAGTGACAGAACCACTTGTTCCAAATTCTCTGGCAGAAGTACGAATTATCGGAATTATGCGATTTTGTGATGGAGGTGAAGTCGATGACAAAGTCATCGGAGTTCTCGCAGATGACAAACGAATGGATCATATCACTGATTACAGTCAACTTGGAGAGCACTGGAAAAAAGAAACCGCTCACTACTGGGAAACTTACAAGCACCTCAAAAAACCAGGAACCTGTGAAATTGGTGGATTCTATGGAGTCGATGAGGCGATAAAAGTCATCAAAGAATGTCAAGAGCGCTACAAAAAAGAGTACGCTCCAAAACTTGATGCATAAAATTATTGAGGATACAAAAGAATTGCCAAAAAAAGACGGCAGTTTTTTTGTTTTTATAAAATTTCTTGACAAATAAAATTATATTTATATAATATACTCATATATTCTTATTTTTTAGAAAATATATATCTATGAATACACCAGAAAACTACACACCATACCGAGAACTCAGCAAGTCCAAAAGTCATCCCCGTCAAGTTTTCACACGAAAAGAAGTTGCAAAAATTATTCAAGCATCGATAGCAAGCGGTTTGATAGTATGATGATCGATAGGATATTTATGAGGATCTTATAACGCTGATACTTCTAAAACAAACTGAAATATTTCTTCCGAGAGGAATGAAGAGGTTACCCTTCTCAAAGAGGTCATAGAAACTCAGGAAGCAATCATCAAAATTCAAGAGACTATTATACAATACCAAGAAGAAATTGAAGCAGAGAAGTGACAACCAAAGCAAGCTGAACAAGTTACAAAATTTCATAATATTTAATTTTTATACATATTTGAGTATGAATCAAATCGATCATAATACAGCCCGCCCGGGAGATATGCACGAAAAAGCATACAATCCAGCCAGAAAGAAGGTGGCTCTAGAAATGTCCACAGCTCTCAGTTCTCTCTCTTCAGACCTTGATACGAACCCAAAACAACACAATATGCAGCCCGAATCTGCATGAGACAAGGATCTTGTTATGAAATTGGCTCAAGCAAACACAAAGCAATTAAAAAAACATGTTAATGCGCAAACAAACCGGGAAAAAGTCAATAAAAGCATTCGAGCTTCAAGTCAAAGTGAAGTTAATTTTTTTGGCGAATTTTTTCAAGTCAGCCCAGAAAATCCAAATACCTTTGTCCGAAAAGTAAAAGAAATCCAGAAAGGACTCTGATTCAAAGAGCAAGATGGTATTATCGGACCAGGAACACTGAGAAAACTCTATACAAAAATATACAAAAACCATCTTGAGGAACTGCCGCCAGATATTCTAGCTCGATGGAAATTTTATAAGGTCTGGGAAAGTCCCAGATATGAAAGATTCAAAAAACCCAATGTATTTTCAACCGCATGATTCTACGGAACCATGGGAACAAAAAATACGCCATGATCCCTCAAGGATGCCAGTCTTGATAGGATTGCAAGACAGTGAAAACTTGCCATCAATTTCAAATGAAAAACGATCACAATAGGAGAAACCGGAGAACCAAATACCATCTACATAGGAAAAAGTATACAAAACATACAATTACCAAATAAGAGCACAGGACACTATGTATTTTGAGCGCTCTATGATTCAAATGGAAAATTACAAGTTCTCTCCTATATATCACCGTGAGCCCCCAAAACAAAAAGTCCTGAAAATGTCACTTTTTCTACACACTGAGTTGCTAAGAATTATATTTCTCAAAAAAATGATCCTATGGCAAGCGCTACGCTTATTGATATGAGACACTGACGGCATACACACTTTTGGAAACGAGTCAATTGACGTCCGCTCTCTCATGGATGCTGGCGTATGCCCGGGATAGGAGCCTCATGATTTGCAAGCTATACAGCAGAAACTTCTCACAGGGTTATCGTCTGAAAAACCTACTAACAAAATAAAAACTCCATCGTTATGAAAACATGGAGTTTTTTGTATCAAAAATATTTATACGCTCATCAAATACATGATATATATAGCAACACTTGCCATCGAAATCTGAGCAATTGTCAGTGGAAAACCGGTTTTGAAATATTCTCAAAAAGAGAGGTGATACTTTTGTTTTTCGAGGAGAGCCGCTCCCACCAGGTTCGCAGAGGCTCCAATGAGTGTACCATTTCCACCAAGACAGGCTCCAAACGCCAGTGCCCACCAGAGAAAATTCGCATCAAGACCCATACTGCTATAATTTGCAACAAGAGAAGCCACCACTGGAAGCATCACCGCTGTAAAAGGAATATTGTCAAGAAGCATAGAAAACAATGCCGATACCCAGAGAATAGCCAGAGCACAAAGTAATAAATTATTACCAAAAGTTGTCTGAATAAAAGTCGCTACCACTTCGAGAATTCCTGTATGCTCAAGCGCTCATACAATCATAAAAAGAAACACGAAAAAAGCAATCACAAGCCACTCTACATCTTTTGAAAAAGTATTATGAATCTGCTGTTCGACTTTTTCTTTTGGAAGTCACTCACCGTGGAATTTACTGCGCATCAAGTAGTCTCGCATCAGCATCAAAAGTCCAGCTCCAGTCAAGGCTGGCACCGCTGCTGGCATATGGAAAAAACTATGTGAAAAGAATCCAATAATTACAAATGCCAGTGTAATAAGGGAAGCTACGAGAAGACGAGGATGATAAATAGGATTTTCTGTTTTGAGTGTTTGTATAACGCTTTCCAAATCATCAATCTTTCGAGCCTTTGCAAACTCTCCTTTGAGTATCATATAGGCTCCAGTCGAGATGATAAAAAGCATAAAAAAGACAGGGATTCCAAGGTTGACGATAAATGCATTAAATGAAAGGTGAGCATAGCTTCCAATCATAATATTTGGCGGATCTCCAATAAGTGTGGCAGTTCCACCGAGATTTGAAGCGATAATAAGAGCAATAATAAATTTGACAGGGCTTACTTCAAAAATTTTAGCAATAGAAATAGCCACTGGTGTCACGAGAAACATCATCGTTACATTATCAAGAAAAGCAGAAAATATCGCCGTAATAAAGAAAAAAACAAAGTATAGAGGAATAAATCTTCCTTTTGAAAATTCAAAAATTTTGACCGCCATCCACTGGAAAACATTGGTCTGTGCCATTACACCGACGATGATCATCATCGCGATCAAAAGAGCAATAACCTGACCATCAATAGCAACAAAGGCCTTATCAAGCGTGAGAAAATCCCACCATGGGAAAAAATGCCCAAGTGTGTATGAGAGAAGAATAAGAGCTGAGGCAACAAAAAATACAATAAGTGTACGGTGGATAAGCTCACTGGCAATCAGTCCTACCACAATTATCATAATAATTGCCATAAAAATACCTCGAGACGGGTCAAACACAGCTTCAGAATGCTCTGAAACATGAGAACTCGCATACGAGAGTGAAGGCAAGAGCAAGCTTCATCCACTTGCTAAAAAGAGAGAGAGAATTTTTTTCATAAATGGTATTTTTTAAAAAAACCGAGCAATTATAATAAAAGAGTCCTTGAAGTCAAAAGAAAACGCTAAAATTATTTGCCCTTTGGGAGTTTTTTCCTATAATAATGGGAAATTTTTATGACACTATGCACAGCATTTCCCTCACCTGTCAAGCAGGACTCGAATCACTGGTACATCGAGATTCAAAAAAACTCTGACTTCAAAATATTACCGTCAGTGATCGATTTATCCAATGAAAGGCAGATCTCGAAACCGTCTACAGACTCCTTGTATGAAGTCGATTTGCAAATAGAGTCTACTTAGAACTTGCCAAATCAAGCACGCAGGATTTTGATTGACTCTTTGATCTCTGCTTTCAAATACCATGGAGCAAGTATATAGATGAGTGAAAGGAGATTATCACAGAAGCCACAGCAATCCGATCAAAACTCTCACACCTACCAAGTATCCAGAGTATTACAAAAAAAGCCATCATCAAAAGTCTGACAAAAGAGCGAGACAGTCAACACTGGAATGAAAAAAGATGATGAGATGAAATCCATATTCATACCATCATCAAAGATGATAAGTCCCATATCCTCCTCGATATTACCGGACTCCCGCTCCATAAGCGATGATGGCGAAAGCAGGCAGGAGAAGCTCCTCTCAAAGAAAATCTCGCCGCAGCGCTTGTCGCATTCTCTCTTTGGAGATTTTGAGAGACTTTTGTCGATCCGATGTGTGGAAGTGGCACGATAGCAATAGAAGCCGCTCTTCTGGCTCGAAATATCGCCCCTGGAAAAAATCGATCCTTTGCTATCAAACACACAAAAATTCATGATGAAGAAAGTCTTCAAAACGCAAAATCTGAACTTGCAGCCAAAGAATATCCATCTGGAAAATATACAATTATTGCTGCTGACCGTGATGAAAGCATCATACAAATCGCCAAAGAAAATGCCAAAAAAGCTGGCGTGCTTGAAGATATCGATTTTCGAGTAGCCGATTTCAAGGAGACTATCAAGAAGATCAAAAAACCAGCCACACTTGTCTCCAATCCACCCTATGGTGTACGCCTAGAGACTGAAGATCTCGATGATTTGTATCGTGAAATTTTTGATTTTATGGGTCAAAAAGATATCTCTGGAGGAATTATCACTTCATATGAAGGCGCAAAAAAATATATCGACACTTCTCTTTTCAAAAATAGAAAACTCTATAATGGATCCATTGAATCGAGATTTTGGTACAAGAAAAAATCCTAGAGTTTTCTAGGATTTTTATGAATTCTAACGAGAGAGATTATTTAATTTCACATCCTTCTACAGCTGGCATTTTTTTGACTTGATCAATAGAAGCCTTACATGCTGTTTCCATTTGAGCTTCATCAAATTGTGCCCAAGCAGATTTTACTTGATCAAGACTTTTCTTGATAGTTGCTTCATCCATATTTGCCTTTTTATAAGTACATTCCATATATGCAAGGTACGAATCACAAGAATTTGCAGTTTTTCCTCCATCGTTTCCACCGTCAGATGAAGCTCCACAACTTGCAAGAAGAGAAAGGCTCAATAGAGCGATAATAGTTTTTTTCATAAAAAGAAAAAGTTAATAAATAAGCACTTTTATTATATCAAAAATTTTAAAAAATCAAGAAGTTTTTTCTGAAATTTTTGATTTGAATTTACATTTGGAGTTTTTTCACTGTTTTAAAACACCAGTAAATCGCAAGGATTCCAATAATACTAAAGCCAATTGATTGCCCAATAAGGACTCCACTTGCACCATAATATTGCCCTCAAAAATACGCAAATGGCATGGTAAAAACAGTCGCCTTGAGAAAATTAATAATAGTAGAATTCTTAGCGTGCCCAATATTATTAAACACCGCATTAGCTATAAAAACAAAGGCCTGAAAAATAAAAAGCCAAGACAGGAATTGAAAAAATATAAGTGACAATTCTCTGGCCTCCCCTGTCAGATGAAATATATGAATAATCGGATCTTGTAAGAAAAATAAAACAAGAGAAATAAAAAATATATATCCTGCCGAAAATTTGATACTCTCCCAAATAGTTTGTTGAATTCGGTCAATATTTTTTGCACCTAAATTCTGTCAGATAATCGGTCAAATCGCTCCAGAAAGAGCAAAAATCACAGCAAAAGCCACAGGAGAAATTCTCATAACCATACTCAAACCTGCTACAGCACTATCTCAAAACTCTCAAACTTTTGAAACGATATAAGCATTTCAAATCGGTGTTGCCAAATTGGTCAGTACAGCAGGAATTGCAATCAAAAATATAGGCATTAAATACTGTTTTGAATGAGAAAGAGAAAATACAGCACCTCGAAAAAACTGATTTTTATATACAAAAAATACTGCCGCCAGCAAAAGAGCAAATCGTGAAACAAGAGTCGCATACGCCGCTCATTCGAGTCAGAGACCAAGTCCAAAAATACATATTGGATCGAGAATTCCATTGACAAAACTTCAAATCAAAAGCACAAACATAGAGTGCTTTGCTTCTCATTTGGCTCGAAGTATTCAATTCAAACCCATTCCCAAAGCAAGAAATGGCATTCCGACAATGATAATTCGCAAATATGAAACCGCAAAATCCAGAGTCTGGGATTCTGCTCACAAGAGGGAAAGAAGATACGGCGCAGAGAAATAAATACCAAGAGTGAGGATACTTCCCACAACAAAAATCAAAAATGCAATCACTCCAGCAAAATTTTTTGCTTCTTCCGGTTTTTTGGCTCAAAGATTTTTGCTTACAAGGGCTCACATCGTGATAGAAAAACCGATACTCACAGAACTGGTAAAAAACAATATCGTCCCAGCATATCAGATAGCTGCGGCGAGTTCTTTTTGTCCTAGAAGACTGATAAAATAAAAGTCGATAAGGTCTACAAGAAAAAGAGCAATAAGTCATATAGAAGCCGTCAAGCTCATCACCACAACATGTCGAAAAATCGATCCAGTGATAAATTTTGCATGCGTATCTTCTACTATCGCTCTTGTTTCATTTCTATAATTTTGTCGAAATCACATTTTTTTAAAAAAAAGGTATGAAAAAATAAATCTCACGAAAAAAGTGAGATCTCTAATTGTATATACTTTGGTAGCGCCACGGAGAATCGAACTCCGATTTTGGCCGTGAGAGGGCCACGTCCTAGCCGTTAGACGATGGCGCCATATTTACCTGAGTTTCCCCAGGTAATAGAGCAAAAGACTATTCGCCTTTTTTGTTAAAATCAGTTGTAATTCCGATAGATCGAGCTGACCCAGCGATGATAGACATTGCATGTTCAATATCATTGGCATTCAAGTCTGGCATTTTCGCCTCAGCAATAGCTTTGAGTTGGTCATTTGTAAGGTGTCCAACTTTTGTTTTGTGAGATTCAGCAGACCCAGATTTGAGCTTAAGAGCATCCTTGATAAACCAAGTTGCTGGTGGTTGTTTTGTATAGAAATCAAATGAACGATCTTCATAAATATTGATCACTGTCGGAAGGAGTTTCCCTGCTTGATCTTTTGTTTTATCATTGAATTGTTTACAAAAATCAGCGATTTGAATTCCTGTCGGTCCAAGAGCCGTACCAATAGGTGGAGCTGGATTTGCTTGTCCAGCATTGATTTGAAGTTTGATAACTTGTGTTGGTTTTTTTGCCATAAAATAAAAAATACATTAAAGCACACTTGTATACACAAAGTGTACCATCTTTTTACCTTTAGCTATCGGGAAAAGCAAGGAAAAAAGAGTAAGAAATAAAATGTAGAAGCAAGAGTATTATATAGAAAAATCAAAAAAAGCAAGAGGAAATATTTATAGAAGATAGATATTAGAATTTAGAGAGCAGAGATTTTATTCCCATAGTGTTGTCATCCTGAATTTATTTCAGGATCTCTTTTTTTCGACTGGATTCCTGCCTGCGCAGGAATGACGCATTATTGTTGTTTTTTCTATTTCTGTCATCCCGCACTTGATGCGGGATCCATGCCCCTGCCCCTGTCATCCTGAACTTGATTCAGGATCTTCCTCTTTTGTACCTTCTTTCCCGTCCATCACAAAGATTGCCACGAAATCAAAGATTTCTCGCAATGACTTTTCCTGTCATCCCGCACTTGATGCGGGATCCATGTTCCTGTGGTTCCCGTGGATCCTGTCGTCCCCAAATCAAACCCTCGAGCAGGCTTTGAATTTATTTCAGGATCTCAAACGAAAACATTTGCAAAATATAGAAATATATGCTACACTATATCTAGTCTCTGTTTTTCATACAAAAAAATACTATGAATACAAAAACAAATATACAATTGCAGGCAAAGAAAGTACTGGCAGGAATGCAAATATTCTTTCTTCTTTTTTGACTGTTTCCATTGTTTCAAGTGTCTTCTGTCTCGGCTTTTGATCTCAGTGATGCAAGTGTGCAAGAAAATTCAAGTGTAGGGACTGTTATTGGAGTTTTTCCTGACTGACCAGAATATACGCTCGTCTCTGGA